>CAYWAT010000006.1:0-42272 GCA_964456305.1 uncultured Polyangiales bacterium
GAAATGTTCGATGAAACCACGGAGCTCGGGCTCTGCTTCAAGGCCCCAAAAATGGGGACGGAAGTAGTTGAGGTTGAAACTAGCGATGCTCCTTTCGCAATCCTGGAGCTCTTCGCCAAGTTCGCCCTCCGCGTCGTCCCAACTGAAGGAAAAATATACTCCCGTATCTTCGTTGGCGTAACACGCCTGGGTCTCGTGCAACTCATACCCCGGTCTATCTCTGAAGTAGTCGAGAAAAACGTCCTTCGTCAGAGACTCAGCTGGCTTAAAGAAAAGATCGTAGCTCATGTTTATCCTGTCGCGCGGTTACCATACCTGCACGCCGCCCTGCCACGACAAAAGCGAGCGTTCAAATCCCGTTGTCAAAGCATACTGTCGAAGAGACTTTCAAAAACCAGAACCAGTTTCACGCCAGCCTCGGCGAAATCTACCTTGAGTATATCCTTGTTTTCTATCAGCGGCGGTTGAACGAAGGTGGGAAAGGCAACGATCAGAAAACCCAGGGGCTAACACCGCAGTAAGGCATAGCAAAACGATGTTGGGTTCTTGGCGACCTTCCAATCTTAGAGCACCCACCCTGTTGGTGTTTGGTGAAAGCCATTATGTGCGAACCGAGGTGGCGGGACACGGCCGAGAACGCTGAAGCTTTTAGCGTAGCTGAGATCACTGTCACAAATACGTAGCTCGTCACAACCCCAGAACCAACCATCGTGTAACAACAGCAGGGTCAATGCCCGATGACCACAGGACTCAATCGATTTTTCAGGCTTGGCACATAGATATTCATAGGCAGCTTTAACCGGCTCCGTTTGTGGAAGGTGAGGCTGCTGAAACTCGGACATCGACGACTTAGGATTAGCTCGCTCGAATGCACTTTCAGATAGCTTGAGCGTTTTGGGGAGACCTTTGTTCACAAAGGTCAGAAGGGTTGGAAAATCTTTCGCCATAAAACGAGCTCCACCGAAGCCATGCAACCCAACTCCTTCAATCGGACGCCTCGTTTTAGCGACTGTTTGCAGCTGATTCACTGCCTTAGTTAGCTCGCTTTTGAGTAGAAGAAATGAATCGAAGACTTTACTGGGTAATTGCTGACCGAACTCGATCACATCGTGGGGAAAAACCACGCCGTACTCTTTTGCAAGCGCATCAAAATCCACGACCTCGTCCTCACCATCTTCATACGCGATAGCCAGCTTTAAAAAAAAGAACGCGTGCCCCACTTTCGTCTTTCGAGGCAACCACACTACATTGCTCGGCTGGTTCGGAGCGTATTTGTATTCGAAACCCTGGGAACTGTAGAGACTTCGACTCATCAACCGGCAAGCTCGCATACGTCAATCTCAAGAGCAACGACGTGCATTGCTGATTCCTGCAACTCGATTGGAACGCATAGCCCCTCTATGCAAACGGCTCAAAAAGCCCAACATGCCAAAGCTCTATAACTTCAGACCCTTAGCAGTAATGCGATAGCCCAGCCTGAGAAAGAGAAGACCGAAGACTGTAGAATGCACCAACCTATCGCCTCAAAAAGAAATGGTCCCGAAGCGCGACATGATTCTGAGGCGCGATCCCGGGTTATGCACGGGTCAATCACTCCCCTGCATTCGCCGCAAGGCCTCGCGGATTTCTGCCACCGCGTCGCGAAGCTCGTCTGTAGCCTTCGCCTCTATGACTGCGATCCACCGCTCTGCCTCTTCTGCGTCGATGCAATCGCTCCATACGAGTTGCTTGAGAAGTCCGGCGCCCCAACAACGAATGACGGAGTCGGGATCATCAATAAACTCGCCGAGCCAGTCTAAGGTACGTGCATCGCCGACAACCCGAAGCAGTTCAACAGCAGCTCGACGCTCTTCGATAGCTTCCGAGTCACAGAAAATCCGGTAGCACTCAAGCGCAGCCACCCGCGGTCGCAGCAACGCAAGCACACTCCTGACGAGCTCAGCACCCGGACGCCACGCAACGTAGTACCGAACGGCCCGAATGAGTTCGCTATCGCCAAGAATCGCAGCGAGCGCGTCCCTGGCATGCTTATCTCCGCCGCTCTCACCATCCTCGCGCAGTGTTCCGAGCTGCCGCGCAAGACTTTCCCAGTCAACGTCGTCCCTCACACCCAATCCAGTCGCGTTATCGCTCATAACCGAAGCGTCTCTCTTTGACCCTATTCATTCAACGACATTCTACGGTCAGAAACCTTCGCAGTAATGCGATAGTCCAGCCTGAGAAAGGGAAGAGCGAAGACCCGAAAGCAATGCGTTGCGAGGATCACGCCTAAGCAGAGCAAGAGGCGTCATTCCACCTCCTGCCAAACATCTGGCGTGATCTTCCATGCAGCGATATCCGCCAAGGCAATCCGTGTCGTCGGGGGCGCCATCGCGTCTGTTCCGGTGGCCATCGCATACAAAGGACTGGGAACGTAATCAAACTCGATCTCGTCGTCGTCAATATCCATCACCCAACCTTCCACGACGGTGCCGTCACGAAGTCGAAGGACAAGGTGACCAGACGACGCATCCAAGTTATTTGCCAGATCTTGACGACTCACCTTCAACATATGCAAAGGGTATCAGATATCGCCCACCGAGAACTCAGTGCATGTGCAACGCCCAGCGGTTAGCCATGGTAGAGGTTGGTGAAGGCTTTTTGCAGGGCTTTGGCTTGTCGTCGCTAGCCTGGAGGAGCTCAAGAAGTATTCAAACGCACTCCGCTGATGTTCTTTGCTGGAGACTGATGTAACGACCAGAGGAGTGCTTGTCGGCTTAGCGCCAATGGGGCATCGTCGGAAAAAGCGATGGCAGCAGCTGAAACATTCACAGGTACAGCCGAGCTGAGGGCATGGTTGGACGCGAATACGTGGCTGGAAGATGCCGAGTTCGTCGCTTTGGTGGCAAGAGACACACGCCAGCCGTGGAGTTTCTTTATCAGGTGCCCACTCAATCGGGGGAAGTCCGGGGCACAACAGCACGGAAGCACTGAATGAATGACCATTCACTCTATTACGAGCGACAACTACCTTGAAGCCTATCAAGCAACGCGGGACATCTTATACCTCTATGATGACGCGGTGACCTCCTATGCGGGCTTCGGACACAACCTTGAGACGGGATCATTCGACCCCTTTAGATACGTTTCGTGCCAATTAGCAGAACCCCCTGGTTATACTTTCAAGATTGACCTGCAACTTCTTCATGAGGGTGCAGCCTGTGCCTTACTTTGCCATCTCTCTGACTACTGGGACGACTTCGAGGGCCAAGAGATTAGCACTAACAACCTTACGAGCCGCATTCGGAAGCTAGCCCAAGAGGGTCATCTTAACACCACGCCCTTGGCCAAAAGAGCCATCGAGGAGGCCTTTATCGACCCGCGTCAGTTCCGCTCCAGCCTCCGCGAGGTCTACATTAAGTACATTCTTGCCTATTATCAGCGGCGACTCAGCGAAGGAAGCGTTGATTATAACCACGCAACTCAAGGTTAGATCGCGCTCTGATCATCGCCGAGCAACATCCGCGGGAAGCCCCTATAGAAAACCTCAGCGGCGCGCTTTTTCTTTGGAAACACATGCGACATGCAGTAGCTAAGACGCACTAAGCAAGGAGACACACATGGCACTCAACAATGAGATTGGTTCGTTCGCATGGTTCTGTCTGATGACCCACAGTGTGGAGAAGGCCAATGCCTTCTACCGGGACGCATTGGGGTGGACGCTTTCGGACTATGAAATCCCCGGCATGGGCAAGAGCACCATCTATGCAGTGGGCGAAAGCCAGTTCGCATCGCCCGTCCCCCTCGAGGGAGATACCAAACAGCTACCCAGTCATTGGATCAGCTACATTGCCGTCGCCGATGTGGATGCCTCCTGTGCGCAGGTGGAAACGCTGGGCGGCAAAATCTGCAGCCCTCCCTTCGATATGCCCACCATCGGTCGCACTGCGGTGGTAACCGACCCGGTTGGCGCTGCCTTTCACCTCTACACCCCGGAGAGGAAGGACCAGCCCGTCAATGTCATCGGCAATGCCCCTGGCCAGATGTGCTGGGTGGAACTGATGGTGGAGGATACCCAGGCGGTCATTCCTTTTTACCGCGAGATTTTCGGCTGGACTATCGAACGCGCGCCCATGGAGCAGGTGGAGTATCACAGCGTTCAGGTGGGCGAAGATAAAGTGGCTGGAATCATGAAGCGCCCGGCGGATGTTCCCGCAATGCCACCCACCTGGATGCCTTATATCGCCGTGAGCAACCTCAAGGATGCCAACGCGAAGGCACAAGAACATGGCGCCAAGTTGCTGATGGAGCGGATGGAAATCCCGCAAACCGGCGTGTTCTCACTGATTCAAGACCCCAGCGGCGCGCACACCTATCTGTTTGAGTGGCAGGCCCAAGCTTAAGCACTCATCGATACCTATAAAGCCCCTGGAGCTGCATTGCCCTGGGGGCTTTTTGCATTCCAGCCCGCCCTCACTTCACTCTTAGCCTGGTTTTCGCTGGTAACCATCCTAGTTACTGCAACGCATTCGATTCCATGCGCTACGTGTGAGCGAAGCGAACGCCCGCAACGCGGGTAGTAGCGCGTAGTGACAGTGGAACCTCCAGCGCAGAACATCCATAGAGCCTCTCTAGTACGCCTTCGTCGCTGTGGTCCGGGCGCACTCAGGCTCAAAGCAAATTGAGAACGGTCTGGGGGGGCAAAAGCTGTTTGCAGGTCCCAATCACGATGCCAGTGCTTATAAAGGCTGAACGATAGGTTCCGCACACCTTGCCGCTAAGCTTGATCAGTGCATCGGGAAGTTTCGCACAAGCGTCAGCAAGCTTCGCACAACTTAGAATTAGCTTCGCACACCCTGGAGTGGAGCATTTTTAAGGTGTAAAGATGCTTCAAAATTGGAAATCGAAGCATATGGCCCTCCTGTGCATCGCTTGCCAGCCCATGTGGGGAACCCCAAGGTTCGGTGAAGACGCTTCCTGGTTGCCTGTGCAGAGCTTCCTGACGGTTGCGCGTGGTTTGACCCCGCGTGTGCGAAGCTTAAAGCTGCCTGTGCGAAGCACTTTCTACGTTGTGCGGAGCTTCCCGGCGGGTGTGCGAAACTTAAAAACGGGCAATTCTGCTTAGGAGCCGCGTCGAGAGCAACTCAGGGCTGCTCACTATCGCGCGTCGGAAGAGTCTCTATGACGGCTACGCACTGCGACCCGCGCGACAGGCGCAATATGGCGGTTTTTTGTGACTTTTAAGGGCTAGATCAGCGATGCTTAGGAACTGAACCACTCTGGGTTCCAAGTCAGCATGCAATGGTTAGAGACCACATTTAACGTCCTCAAGATTGTTGTATGGATGGCGCTTATCTTTCGTTGGCTCGCGCTACGCTTGTTCCGCACGAAGGAGGGCAAGAAAAAGGCGCAATCGCTTTGGTTTATCAGCGCCATCAAGATGGCCTTTGTAGGCCTGCTCTTCGTGCATGGACTTTCACTGTTGGGCATTCTCGATACCGCCTCCCTGGTCATGAGCTTTGTGATGCTGGGTGCTGGCAGCTACTGGTATCGCGATCGGCAAGCCATGCAGCAGCGCCTGCGAGGCTACACCGTTGCTCTCAATCGTTGGATCTACGGCCTGCTTGAAAAGGGCGTTGATTTTCCTGCCAAGCTTAGGCAGCTGCAACAGGTCCTGCGTCAATCATTCAGTGCACGCGTGCAGCAGCTGCGCCGCAACGCCTGGCAAAGTGCCGAAGTACTGGTGCTGCTGGGCGCCAGCCTCTTTGCATTGCTGCATCGTCTGCCTGCGATTCTTAACTACCCCTTCCCCGAAAACGAGCGCGAGTTTGCGCACATCCGTGCCCTCAAGCATCTGGGCGCCAACGCCTTTGTCGAAAGCGGCATTTACCCCTTGGGCACCCACGCCCTCACCTCCATGCTGCGCGCGACCACGCTGCTCGATGAAATGCAGATCTGGAAACTCATGGGAGTGGCATGCGCCGTAGTGATGCCTCTGCTGGTGTTTCGCGCGCTCACTCATATGACGCCCAAACGCGGCGATGGAGCGGCCTTGCTCGGTGCGCTGGTCGTGACCCTCGCCATGGGTAGTGCCTTTATGGGTGTAGGGGCGCCCAGTACCGAGTTTCATCCTTGGACCTTGAGTGCGCTCCTTTTACTGATGGGACTGAGCGCGCAGTCCTGCCTCAACCAGGACGCGTCACCGAGAACGCGTCTATCACTTGTTGCGATGAGCACCGCTGCCTTGGGCATCCTGCATCCCCTGGCGTGGATCGCTGGCATGGCTGCCAACATCGCGATGGGTATGGCCCGCATTGTTTGGGCGAGCACTGACAAGGAACGTTCATCCTTTCGCGAATTAGGGCATCTCCTCCTTGCCCTCGGCGTGGGAAGCCTATTACCCCTCCTCCTGCTGCTGAGTGCCATGTTGAGCAAGACCTCCGCCTTCACAGGCGCCGCATGGACCGTCGAACTCTTCACCGATCATGCCCTCGATATGCCATGGGGCGACGTCTGGTTGCAGTGGCAGGGCACCGCCCACGCTAAACCGCCTGCACTGTGGGCAACGAAAGCCATGCCTAGCATTGCGCCCCTCTTCGTTGCCGCCGGCATCGCAGCTATCTTGATTCTCTTCTCCCTGCGACCCGGACGCAGCAGCGCCAAGCACCACTTTGCCGCGGCCTATGTGGGCGTTTGGACCCTCGACTCCCTCGGACGCCTGGGCCTGGCGCCGATCTTTTACGCCGAGGGCCTGCGCATGTTGCTTACCCCTCTCGCCACCGTGGTCTGCGCCACGCTTTGGTCGGATGGCATTGCCCTATTAAGGCAGCGCACGCCCATTTTTATCAGCGTAGGTTCGCGTCGTTTGCACCTGAGTCGTCTCTGTTCGCTTATGGGTATCGTGGGCGTCATCGCGCTGGCCTGTTATTTCCCCCCGCGCTTTGCCCGCGCACTGCAGCAACCCGAGCCCACCGACGTGCTCAGCGCCTATTTAAGAGTGCGCGACAACTTCGTGGGCGGCAGCTGGACCGTCGTGGCTCATCCCAAGCTGCTCAATCACACCTTGGGTTATGGCTGGCATATCAGCCGCGCCAATTTTCTCGAGAGTTATCGAGTCGACTCCTATGTCTGGGACCCGCGTGAACCCGAGCGCACCATACCCTCCCCGCACACGCTAATTTTTGTGGAACACCCCCGCATGCCACTGCCCGCCATGAGTGCGCAAGAGGCGACCCAACGGCGACGTGAGAACAAGCAAATGCAGGAATGGTGTGCCCGCTTTCAGCGTACGCACAAAGGAATGAGCCTGTTTTACCAAGACCATCATGTCAGCGTCTTTCATATCGAGCGTAGCCGCGACGAAGAGCGCCGGATTTTAAGCCGGATATGGCATGAGGAACACGACAACCCCTAGATCGCCCTCGCCTCACTCTGAATCCTGGCTTTCGCTGCTAACTACCCTACTCACCACGAAGCGTTCAATTCCATGCGATGCGTGCGACCAGCGGGAGCGCCCACGAAGTGGGTAGCATCGCGTAGTAACGATGGAACTTCCAACCGCCTGGTACTCATAAGATCTCCAACAGAGACCTGACTCTATAAGCCTAGTGCTACGCACCGCCAGCTTATAAAGCTGGCACGGCTTGAGGCAAAATCCCTTGTGGGGATTTTGGGCGCGCTCAGGCTCAACGCAAATCGAGGGCGATCTCGAGTACAGACGCCATCATCGCCACCAACAACGCAAACTGATCAGGAGCGCTTTAGTACAGGCGGAGGTGGGGGTGGCGGAGGCCGACGTATGTGTTCCACCGGCGGAGGCGGCGGCGGAAGCGGTCGCCGTGCGCGTCCACGCCCTGCCAAGGGAGGTGGCGGAGGCGGCGGCGGAAGCGGTTGACCTGTCTTGACCCGTTCGGCTTTGACCTTGGCCAAGCGCTCATAACAACGGGCGTAGGCATCCACCGAAGTCGAGGTTTGAAAGAGGCGCAGAATGCGTTCGCGACCTTTGCGCGCTAGCTCGGTACGCAAGCGCTCGTCACTCAGCAGCTGCACCACCGCTTTGCCAAAGGCCTCGGGGTTGCGTGGCGGCACCACAATGCCGCAGGCTTCGGAACCCACGCCGATGGCCTCTTTGCAGCCCCCCACATCGGTCCCCACCACCGGCACGCCCGCCGCCATGCTCTCGAGCACCGTGAAGGGAAAGCCTTCGGAGATGCTGGAAAGCACGCTGATATCCCCCTCCCAAAAGGCCTCATTGGGTTTGGAGTGAAATCCCGCGAGGGAGAAGTTTTCCTTGATATCAAGCTCCTCGATCAGAGCTTCGCATTCGGCCACATAAGGAGGGTCGGCCTTTAATGAGCCGTACACGATGTACTTAACATTAGGGATGTCTTTCTTGGCCACCGCACAGGAGCGAATCATGGTGAGCACATCTTTGAGGGGGAAGACGCGGGCCAGAGCAACCGCCGTCGGTAGCCCCTGCAGATTCTCCGGCTTGGGTCCCGGACGAAAGCGCTCGGTATCAACACCATTATAAATAGTGCGAATCCAGGGGAACTCGGTTTCTTCATCGAATTCCTTGAGCAACCCCAGGTCCACCAAGCTTTCGTAGGTGGGCCGGATAAAGGAAAAAGTCTTGAGGTTGGGCACAATGCCCACGTCGTCCCATTGACTGAAGTCGATGGTCTCCTCGCGCTGCAGCACACAGCCCAAGGGAAGCTCCCAGCGTGCGTTAAAGTGGGCACAGGGAGAGATCACATCGGCGTAGTAATAACAGAGACGGGAAAAGAGCAGCGCCAAGCGCGCCAGAAAGCGCCGGCTAAAGAGAGGGAAAGGCGCTGAGGAGCAGGCGATGTAGCGCTCGCGCGCATAAACCCCGTGATCGGTCACCAGCATGGGGGTTTGATACTCAAACTTGGAGACCAAACAGGCGATGGCCGTGGAGGCCGCGATGGTGGCATGGGTAATGGTGGTTTCAGGGACATGCGCCGCGATGGGAATGAACATGTTGTAGAGCCAACGCATGCAGGTGGTGATGTCGAAGAGACAGGTCTGCGTGCGCTTGAGGGACTCGTCCTTCTCACACACACGCAGGGAAAAATCACGAAACACATCCCAGGCCTCTTGGGATTTCATCACGGTGTTGTAGTCACAGGTCTGAAAGTAGCGGTACAAGCCATGAATTACCGGGCCCACCTCGCGCATGTCCACCGAGTCACTTTCCAAGGCTTCGAGAAAGCCGTTGAAGAGAGGCACGAAGTGCTGGCTGATATGCTCCGAGGTACTTTTGAGCTTGCTGTCATAGACTTCGGTAAAGACGCGCTTGTCGGTGTACTCCGCGGTCTCTTCAAAGCCCCACAGAGGCACGATCAGACGACGCCGTACATGCGGCATGGTCTCGGTGTTGTAACGATCGGTGACATAGGGCTCCGCCACCACCGCAAAGACATGCCAGTCGATGTCGCTGAGGTTCTCACAAAGGATATGACACCAGGTGCTCACCCCACCACCCACATAGGGATAGGTGCCCTCGTTGGCCATGAGCACCGAGATTCTATCCGTTGCGTCGCTCATCTGCGGATGGGTTTGGGCGGTGCCGGCGGGGGTTTGGGCGGCGAATCGTGAGGCGAAGCAGGTCCCCAGGTACGCCATACCAAGCAACCTTCGCAGCTGGGATCACCATGGCGCGCGCAGGCACGACGGGCCTCGGGAATCTGCCAGCAAGGAAGTGGACTACGGGAGGCTTCGCATTCGCTACAAAGGTCCTGGGGACATTGTTTGCGCTGTACACAGTCGCCGCCTTTAAAGGGCTCAGCGCCCCACTGGCGCAGCAGGCTGGCTGCACTGAGGGCAACCTTGCGTGGAAAGCGAGCATCAGCCTCATCTTCAACGCGTTGCGCCATTTCGGTTAAGGACATCGCCGGAGTAACCACGCTCGCTGTGGTGTGCTCGGTGACAAACTCCGCGCAGGCCAGTACATAACCTCCCTCGGATACCTCATCGCCTTGCAGAGACTTGGGAAAACCAAAGCCATCAAAGGTCTCATGATGTTCGCGAATCAAACGCGCAATCTTGTCGCCCTGTTCCATAGGCGAGACCATCGCGGCGCTGATATCGGGATGTTCAAACTCAAGCACGGTGCTGATCACAGCGTCTTCACCACCCAGCAAACCCGCATCATGAAAGGCAGCCGCTTGCTTAAGGCAGGCGAGTTCATTCGCACTGAGCTTAAGGTGCTGCCCCAAGGCCACACTCAGCTGGGCAACCCGGGCATGATGCCCACGCAACTCGGGACGCGACAACTCAATAGCATGCACCGCGGTCTGCAGGGTATTGCAGTAAGCCAAGGCAAACTCATGAAAGCGGTCACGCTGCTCCAAAAGCAAACGCAACTGCTCGGCATAAGCCTGCACCACCGAGGTGGCATGCAAGGTTTGGGTGCGCGGCCGCGTGGATGAACAAAGAGCCAGCACGCCTTGCACCTGACCATGGTTGCCAATGGGCACCGCCAAGACCGACACCAAGCCCCAGCGCGCCAATACCTCGGGCGCACACGCGGTCACGATGGGCACATCACCCAGCACTTCCACATCGAAGAGGCTCCCTAGTAAATTCAGTCCCGGCTTCTGCAATGCCTCGCTGGCATTCCAAGCAAAGCGCAGCGTAAAGCAGTTCGTTGTGCCCTTGGCATCGCGCTGCGCATAAAGGCCGCATTCGTATCCCATGGTGCGCACGCATTGAGCGATGACTGTGCGACACAAATGGTCCACCGACAGGGTGCCTTTGAGCGCGGATTGTTCGGCTTGACGATTGCGCTCCTGCTCGGCCAGAGCTGCCTGCAACGACTGCATCTGCACGGAAGTTCTCGCTAAGGGACCGATCAAAGGTGCTGCCGCCTCGAAAAAAGCAGCACTCTTTTTCGCTTTGCTCTGGCGACTGAGTTCGGCCAACAGCACCCCCTTGAGGCTCTCTTGGGTGCGGATCGGAACCGACACAAAACGAGGGCTATACGTGGGCCATACCGTTAGTTTTTGCAGTTCGGGACGCTCGCGCAGACGACTCGGAAAGACACCATCGGCTTGCTCCATGTCGATGCCACCAAAGACATCATCATGCGCGCCGGACTCAACAGACTGAGCCGCATCATCCACGCTATGGCAGAGCAGCTCCAAGGGCATGTGTGCATCTGCCTCTGCACTGCGCAGATAGAGGGCCAGGCCCTTGCACTCCGCATGCTGCCGCACAAGCTCGAGCATTGCGCTCAAGGACTCTTGAATGGGTCGATCAGCATCCCATTGCGCAACCAAAAGAGGTGTCAGGATTTCCGATGGCGTTGCTTTCGCGAACATCAGCCTTCTCAATATCGCGTGCTTGTCGCTCTAGGTCTAAAAAGCGGAGTAGTAATAATAATCGAGGTGACGCAGCACATGGCGAATCTCCCGATGCGCCAGCAGGGCAAAGACCGCGGAGCCCGCAATCAGGCCAAGCACCGCATACTCAAAGGCGATGAGGCGACTGAGAATAAAACCACAGACGATATTCACCGCGAATCCCCAGATGATTGAACGAATGACATAGATGGGACGCGCTAGTGAGAAAAGAAAGAGACCGTTGAGCAAAGCAAAGGCCAGCAAGAGGTAACCCAGTGCCGCACACCAATAGACAAAGTAGGTAATGGGACTGGCAAAGAAATCGCGCACCTCTTGGATCTCCTCAAAACGACGGAGCTGCAGTATCGACCAGTAGGTCAGCACGATGCTGATTAAACCAACCACCAGAAGAATGAGATTCTGCCTCTTATAGAAGCGCCAAAAATAATGGTTGTGGCCGCGAAAGTCGTGCCCCTTGAAGTCCTGTTGGATGGGAATCAGTAGCTGGTTGAACTGGTGCACCGTGTATTCGAGCACCGCAAAGGTCAGCACCAAGGAAAGCAAGGCCCAGTCCATGCCCAACTCGTAGGCGGTGCGAAACCAAATAATGAGAGGCAGGCGATAATCCGAGGCCGACCAAGCCACGATGCGGTCGACGAAAAGAAAGGAAAAGTAGAGCGTCCCGTAAACCAGAAAAGGCTTGATGATGTGCAGCAAAATCGCCGGCCGCGGCAGCCGTGCGAGCTCGTTTTTGGGGTCGGCTTTCTTTTTCATGCGGTGTAGGCGCCACCATCCCCATGCCCCCGCGCTCAAACTCGCCACAACCAGCCCGAAGCCATGCGCCGCATAAATCCCCCACCCCAAGACGCTCATCACCAGGTGTACAATGGCGGTGCCAATCAGGGTAGAACACAAAATGGCCAGGTTATCGCGCAGCATATAAAGGATGGCCAGCAACAGCCATAAGGGGGTGAGCAGCAGGAAGTAGAGCAGCACCACCATGAGTTGCGAGTAGTCGAAGTAGGGAAAAATCGTATTCACACACACCGTGATAACCGCCACGGCCAGCATCAGGACCATGCCCGAGAAGAGCAGCGTGCGACACACACGATCCAGCAGGATGGGGTTGCGCTGTCCTTGGTAAAAGGTGCCCTCGCGACCGATAGCCTGCACAATGCCGCCGCTCACCACAAAACTGGCAATGGTTCCCATGGCCACCAATGAGGCCTGCATCACTGAAAACTCCAGCCAGGCCCATAAGGAGTAACGCAGCACCAAAATCGCGGCGATTTGACCCGCCATCGGCATGGCAAAAATCATCCCCTTGGCATAGAGGCGAACAAAATTAAGCGTCTGACTGAGCCAGGAGTCTTTCTCTTTCTCTTCTTCTTCGCTCGATGCGGCCGCGGCATCAGGGCTAAGAAGGGCGCCAAACACGGTCATCGCCAAGTCAAAGATGCTGCGTCGCCCATACTGTTCCTTGGCGTCCACATCCCGCAAACCACGACTCTCGAGCAAAGCTGCGACGGCCCAAAAGTTCATCGGGACGCCCGCTGTTTCGCGGACGAAGTCCTGCAGCTCTACTTCTTTATCGTCTTCGCAAGCTTCTTTAGGAAGCTCTATCTCTTTATCTGGAGGAGAATCGACGCCGGACATCAAAAGACCAATTCTGTATTCTGGGCTTCGTTTTTTATACTCAATTCCTGCTTACAATGATACTTTCTACTCTAGAAAAGAGAGAACAAAGACGATTTCTCCAAGTCTCAACGCCAAGGTTTTCTACCGCGAGGCATGCGTGTGAAACGACCCTCTATTCAGCCAGCACCTCATCATTACGACCTCTGCTTGATTCTCGAAGGGACCTACCCTTACCAAATCGGCGGCATCGCTTCCTGGGTTCACGACCTCTTAGCAGGGCTCCCCGAGATGCGCATTGCTTTAGTGCGCATCGCTCCTCAGGTACAAGAGCGCACCCGGGCCTTTGAGCTGCCCAAACAGGTGCGTCATTTTCAGGAGATCACCAATCCCGATGACTGGCAGGCGCTGGATCAGTGGGCATCCGAAGCCACGAACCAACTGCCGCAGGCATCGATTTACCACGTTGTGGGCGCTGGTCTGGCAGGGATGCTGGGACTTCAAGCGCAAGCGCGTTTTGCTAAACCACTGATTCTCTCTGAGCATGCCAGTTACCTGCACGAGCTATCCCTCGGGTTACCCCAGCTCGAATCCGGACTGCGGGTACCCCAACCGTCAAGTGAACAACGCCAGCAAATCCTAGCCACCTTCGAGGATCTGGCCTGCACCCTTTATCAACGTGCCGATCACGTCATCGCCCTCGATGCGCAAACACAACAGCGCCAAATCCACAAAGGGCTAAGCAAGCAACGCAGCCGGGTAATTCCCAACGGGGTGAGCCGCAGCAGTCTCGATGCCATCCAGGCCAATCGCACTCCTTCAACACACATAACAACACCGCGACGCGTGCTTTATGTGGGTCGCATTCATCCCATCAAAGGAACTGATATCTTTGTGCGGGCAGCTCTTAAGCTTAGCCAAAGCATTCCGGACTTGCAGTTTGATATCATCGGTCCTTGGGACTGCGATTCAGACTACATCCATGCTTGCAAAAAACTTGGTGCTCCTTTGGGTGAAAACCTGCGTTTTCTAGGACCCAAAGCTCGCTTCGATTGGGGCAACCCTCCGCCCGAACTGCTGATCGTACCGAGCCGCAGCGAGGCTCAGCCCTTGGTGATTCTCGAAGCGTGGTTATTGGGGGTTCCGGTCATCGTCAGCGACGTGGGTGGATGTCGCGCGATGTGCGAACACAAAGGCCGTCAAGGCGCCCTCGTACTTCCTCAAGGCAGTGTCAACGCCATCACCGAAGCAGCGCGCACCCTGCTGAGCAACCCCACGCTGGCCAATACCCTGCGACGCAACGGAGTACGCCTTTACCGCGCCCATTTCTCTCTGGAGGCCATGCAACAGGCCTACCGTGAGCTCTATCAACAACACAGCAATTCTCTACACAGGAGAGCACGTCAATGCGCATAGCAATGCTTTACGGCTATGGACTCCGGGGCTCTGGCAGCGCCGTGTACACCCATGATCTCATCCGCCCCCTCTGCCATCAGGGCCATGATGTGCAGTTGGTCTTTCACGAGCAAAACAGTCATGAAATCACTACACGCGGCGAGTCGAGCTGGTCCAATGGCAAAGCCATCGTAGCCAGACGTCTGCAAGGTAGGGGCGCCCTTACCTATCACGCCCTCTCAAACATCGAGATTCCCGTGACCTATCCCCGCCCTGAGCTGCCGCGGACGGTCTTCCTGTCGGAGATGGACGAGGCTGCGCAAGAGGAATACATCCAGCACTGCCTCACCTACTTGCTCTCGCTGCATGTGCATGCGCCCATCGATCACGTGATCACGCATCACCTTGCCCTCCTGCCCGAGGTGGCGCGCCGCTTTCAACAACAAACCCACGTGCCTTTTTCGATCATCGCGCACGGTACCGGCTTACTCTACGGCGTACAGCAATCTGCCTCGTTAAAAGACATCGCGGCGAGATACCTGCCCAAGGCCCAATGCGTGGTTACCCTCAACGCTTCACTGCAAACGCGCATCAGCGCCGAGTTTCCACGCCTGCAATGGAACCCTCTGGTGATGGCACCGGGTATCGACACCCAAGCTTTTCGACCGATGAGCAATCGCCAAAGTTCACTGCTGCGAAGCACCGCGCCGGGTATCTATGGCATTCGTCGTCCTACGACGCGCACGTTGGTCTATGCCGGTCGACTCATCGCTGATAAGGGCCTGCACGGCCTGCTCGCAGCGATTCCCCACATCATTCGCCAAGCACCAGATACGCGTGTTCTCATCGCGGGCGAAGGAGCCAATGGCAAAACCCTCAAGCGCGCCTGGGATGCCTTGTGCACGGGTGACTGCAAGATCTTCATCAAACTCTGCCGACGGGCCTGCATCGCCAGAGCAACCAACTCACACGATGCCAATACCCTTTTTGCGCCCCTCGAAAACTTTTTCCAAAGCGTCGATGCCGAGTACATACGCAGCGCCCGCATGTGCCGCGAACGCGTCAGCTGGATGGGCAACCTCGACCGCACGGCGATGGCCCGGCTTTATCGCCAGGCTGATCTCTGCGTCCTCCCCTCTCTGGTTGCCGAGGCGCACCCTCTTTCCCTTTGCGAAGCCCTAGCCTGTGCCACGCCCGTGTTAGGCAGCAACCATTCGGGCATCCAGGCCATTTTTGACGAAATAGAGCACTCCACGCCGGGACTCTCCCAGCGCTTTCGCTTCATCGATACCAGCCCTAACTGGACCACACAGTTCGCCCTCCAGTGCGGCTCCCTCTTAGCTCGACCACCTTCCATCGAAGAGATGTACAAGGTGCGTCGCCACATCAGACAACATTACTCGTGGGAAGCACTCCTCAGTGAATTGCTCCCCTCGCAGCAGGCAACGACACATGCACAGGAACGAATCAGTGTCTTACCCTGAACAGCAGACAAACAACACGGACTCACAAGGAACAAGGTGACATAATGAAGGATCTGATGGGAATCATTCTTGCCGCGGGCAAAGGCAGTCGCATGCAATCGGACTTGCCCAAGGTGCTACACCAGGTCAACGGCCAAGCGATGGTTAGGCGTTGCGTAGATGCCATGGAGCAAGCCGGCGCAACGCGCATCGTCGTGGTGGTGGGTTATCGACAAGAGCTGGTGCGTGACGAACTCGGTGACCGCGTAGAGTATGCGGTACAAGAAGAACAGCTAGGCACAGGTCATGCCGTGATGTCAGCCAAGCCTCACCTGGAGCAACACGATGGCCGTGTCTTGATCGTATACGGAGACAACCCTCTTATCAGCGCCAACACGCTGCGCCAACTCGCTGAACAAAGTGAGAGCCCTCAAAGCGGCGGTGCCTTGCTGACGATTTCGTTGGAGAACCCTCCTGCCGCAGGCCGTATCATTCGCGATGAAGCGGGTAACTTTGTCCGCATTGTGGAAGAAAAAGACTGCACCGAAGAGCAGAAAAAAATCCAAGAGGTCAACGTAGGCACCTATTGCTTTCGTTCGGCTCCCTTGCTCGAAGCGCTATCCAAGCTGCGTTCGAACAATGCGCAGGGCGAGTATTACCTCACCGATGTCCCTGAGCATATGGCAGCATCCGGATTTCCAGTCGGCACGGTCGCGACCGATGATATTTTCGAAGCGCTGGGCGTTAACGATAAGCGTCATCTGTGCTTTGCCGAAACTGCAGAGGATATTCGCTTTGCCGAGCAACTGTATCCGCTCATCGATGCAACGGTGAACATGTCGCGTACAGAAGCGCATTAAGTCGAAGTCATTGCATAGTAAAAAGCCCGCTATCATTTCCAGATAGGCGGGCTTTTTGGTTTAACAGTTTGATGCACAAACAACTTTCAAATCGGTTTCAGTTTGCTTTGAACTTGAGCGCGCCCGAACCGCAAGACCGACGATGTGTTTATAGACACCTCGAGGGATGAGGACCGGACGAAAGCCAAGTACGGAGCAAAGGGAAACCGAGCTTAGTTCATCGCTGATTCGACCGAGTTAAAGATAGGAAACACCTTATCCAAACGGGTGAGCTCAAAAATCTTATGGATAGAGTCACGCATCCCAGCGAGTTTCACATCCCCCTCACCGATACGCACTTTTTTGAAAAATCCCACCAAGGCACCTAAGCCCGACGAGTCGATAAATTCGACTTCGCTTAGATCGACCACAAATTCTTGGTTTCCCTGATTGAGCAGGGCATTAAAAGTCTCACGTGCGTCTTTGCTTGTGTTCGCATCAAGCGAGCCTTTCATGACAATGAGTTGCACTGATCCTTTTTCTTCCACTGATAAATCCATCATTGATTCTACCCCTTTTTCCTGTTTTTATCGGCGCACTAAGCACCCGTAAATTCCACACCAAGAATCGTCACATCGTCTTCAAAGGATGACGATCCAGCGTGGGAGACCAACGCATCCACCGTGTTTTGTAGCTGCTCTTGCAAACTCGCCCCGGCGTGCTTTTCCAGAATGTCGAGAAAACGTTCCTCGCCAAACAAAACGCGCTGCGGTGAAAAACACTCCACCACCCCATCGGAATAGAGAAAGAAACGATCCCCTGGCTCAAGTGAAATCGACCCATTATCGAATCCCAAACCAAGCCCCATACCGACGGGAGCACCCCCTTGTTCGAGGCGATCCCAACGTTTATTGCGTCGCTGAACCAAGGGCGGAGGATGCCCCGCATTGCAATACCTGAGATTGCCAGACTGAAGGTCACCCTCGACATACGCGATGGTGAGGTATTTATCGCATTCCGAGGTGGCCAAGAGCGAATCGAGCGAGTCGCAAATCTCAGCCGGCGAAAAGATACGATACCCTGGCGCTTCCTCGCAGGTCGCCGCGATGATCGCACCCGGTCCTCGCAAAGGCTGGAGCGTGCGATTGATCCACATCGACAACAAGGCCGCAGGCACACCGTGACCGGAAACGTCGGCCAGATAGAGACCGCAGCGCGTATCGTCGACTTTGAAGGTATTGAGCATATCCCCACCCACGTAATGGCTGGGACGGAATATCGACGCGCAGTTAAAGGGGCCGATGGTGTAGCTCTCGGGTGGTAACATGGCGCATTGCAAATCACGCGCCTCTTGCAGCTGAGTTTGCAACTGCATGCTTTGTTCTCGCAGCTCACAAGCCATGTCGATCAAACGAAACGCAGCGCGCAAGCGCGCCGATAGCTCAGCCTGGCGAGGTGGCTTGACGATGTACTCATCGGCGCCCGCATCAAAACCTGCGGCAATATCTTCGGCCTTATCTTTGGAGGTCAGAAGGACGATAGGCGTGTAGGACTCGGTCTCTCCTTCGCGAATTCGGCGTACCGCCTCAAGACCATCCACATTGGGCATCATCACATCGATGAGCACTGCATCCAGCTTGGGGCACTTATCGAAGCGATCGATAGCCTCTTGACCATCACGCGCCAGAATCACCTCATGACCCATCTTGCCAATCAAACGAGCAAGCATGTGCCGCGTCATTTCATCGTCATCGGCAACCAGCACGCGACGGCGACGCAGTGTATCCATACCCGTGGGCACAATGGAACGTGAACGCGCCTGAGGCAGAGTAGATTGAGGATAGGTCGAACGAGGATAAACCGAACGAGGCGCAACTGACCGCGGCGTCACCGAGGGCAGGCGGGTATTCCCTGCCGCGTTATCTTTAATAGTCTTACGTAATAGGGTAAGGTTTTTGTCGCCCTCGCGCAGATACTGCGCGTCGTCCATTAATGTACGCATCAAAAATAAGCCCCTTCCGGATTCGTCTTCGAAGTCAAATTCCACATCGTGGTCTTGTTCAGGCCAAGTAAAGCCAGGACCGGTATCCCAGATGCGCAATTCGATCTGATCGGTCTTAAGGTTGAGCTCGAACCAAAGCGGACGCCCATCTTCTTGGTGGGCATGCTTGATCACATTGGCAATGGCTTCGTGAAAGGCGAGACGGACATTCATCATGTCTTCGTCAATGCGAGGGCCATAGTGAGCGACTAAGGCTCGCGCCATCATCTCCCAAAACACGGGAATATCGCTCAACACACTCGCAATCGACTCGCGTAGGGAGCGATTGTGTTCGGAGTAGGTAGGCACTGGAGTCAGTGTCGCACTCTTTGATTCGGACTGTGAAGAAAAAAAGCTCGCAAATTACGAAATTGAAGAACTTGCAGAATACACGTTAGAATTAATTGATTTATCCGACACTGTTCCACTACTCTGAATCACACAACGAGGTTTGCTATGAAGGGTATTGTATTCACTGAATTTCTCGAACTCGTCGAAGATCGCTTCGGACTAGAAACCGTCGAGGAGATCATCGCGGACGCCAATGTGCCTTCCGAAGGGGTTTACACCGCCGTCGACACCTATCCGCACAGCGAGCTGGTTAGCCTGGTGGTCGCGCTGAGCAAAAAGAGCGGCGCTGAGGTGCGCGAGCTTGTGCGCATATTCGGGCATCATATGTTTGGCCGCTTCCTTGCCATGCATCCCGAGTTTTTTGAACCGCATAAGGAAACCTTTTCCTTTTTAGAATCGGTCGATCAGCATATCCACGTGGAAGTGCGCAAGCTGCACAGCGATGCGGAGTTGCCTAAGTTCGAAAACCAACGGGATGGCAATACCCTGCGCCTGACCTACAGCTCGAGTCGAGGCTTTGACGCTCTTGCCCAAGGCCTTATCGAGGGCTCCATCGCTCATTTTGGCGAAGACATCGAACTCTCCTCGCAAGACCGCTCAGAAGGCAAAGGCACACTGGTTGATTTCATCCTTACCAAAAAGGTCGCCTAATTCGCACTAACGCGTTCGCATCGTTTTCATGACCACCGATCCCGCCGACAAAGCCAAAACCTACCTCCGCGCTCTCACCCGAGAGAAAGCCGCACGCAAGCAGGCCGAAAAACTGCTCGAGGAAAAAAGTCGCGAGCTCTTTTTTGCCAATAACGAGCTCAAAGACATCAACCAAGAACTCGAAGAACGCGTGCGGCAGCGCACCGAAGAACTGCGTCTTGCCCATGACAAAGCGCTTGCAGCCAATGAAGCCAAAACCCGCTTCCTAGCGAATATGAGCCACGAGTTCAGAACCCCTCTCAATGCAATCATGGGGATGACCGAACTTAGTCAAATGGACTTGCCTTCCCTTCAAGAGGGCTTGCGCGAGGAGCATGAAGAGCGACTGCAAACCACCCAAGATGCTGCTCATGAGCTTTTTGCACTGCTGAGCAACGTGCTCGACGCCACGAAAATGGAAACCGGCGACCTAGTCCTGGAGGAGTCCACCTTTGCGCTGCGCGATCTCTATGCCGATATTAACCAAACATGGAGCAAGCGCTTTGCAGCCAAAGGTCTTTCCCTCAAGGTATCCATCAATTCGCATGGATACACCGGTCTAGACGCACTGCAGCTGCATGCGGACCAGCGCAGAATCGTCCAGGTTATCGATCATCTTCTAAGCAACGCGCTGAAATTCACCGAGCAAGGGGGAGCAAGCCTCTGCTTTGATTTCGAGCTCCCGGACACGTCGTCCGCGCAGGCAACGCATATCGGAATGCGTATCTCGCTCAATGATACGGGCATCGGAATGAGCGACGAGGTGCGCGAGCGAGCCTTTGCGCTTTTCTCCCAAGAAGACGAATCGATTACGCGTCGTTACGGGGGTTGTGGCGTGGGATTGGCCATCGCGTCGCATATCGTCTCTCGTTATGAAGGCACGCTCGATGTCGACAGTGAGCCAGGCAAGGGCAGCACTTTTCATGTTTCCCTGCAGCTACCCCTCAGTGAGGAGGACTCCATTCACGACGCCGACATCATGAATCACGTTACCGTACCCGTGGGTCCTTTTAGCGATTGCGCTGCACAACAGCCATCGGCTGAACACGCTCTTATCTGCGATAGCAGCAGCGTGCATGCCCTCGTGCTCAAGCGTTTCCTGCAATCCAAGCATATCGAAAGTCATTTTTGTGACTCGGCCATCGAACTGATGTCCTTGCATCAGTCCAACAGGCAGGGCGTTATTCTTATGGATGCGCAGCTTCCCGATGCTGAACTCACCGAACTGCTACCGAAGTTGCAGGAGAGCTCAGCCAGGCCGCCCATCATCGCGATCATGAGCCTCGATCCCATCGATGAGGCCACCCTGCAGTACTGCAACGCTCACTCGGTGTGCATCCTCAAAAAGCCCCTGCGTAGCGAGGACCTACAGCAATGGCTGGACACGCAACGAAGCACCGAATCCGGTAGAGTAAAAACAGACACCGATCCAGTGAAACAGTCAGCAGCGCCGGCAACACAGTCCGAGCGCACACCTGCCGATTTCTCCGACGCACTTGAGGGCATGGGGCATGACACTGAGCTTTTTACTGAGTTAGCCGAGCGTTTTCTCGAAAGCTCATCTGAGCTTGTAGACGAGATAGAGTCGCTTTATGCGCAAAAAGACTTTCAGCAACTCAGCTCCACGGCGCACAAACTCAAGGGCAGCGTGGGGATTTTCCAACAAGGGGCTTTATTCAACATGGTGACGCGCATCGAAGAAGAAGCGCGCGACGAAAGCCTCGACGACAACGCGCTGATGCACGGACTACGAACAGAGTTTGTGATGCTGCGCGAAGACTTACAAAACTACCTCAGCAAAGCCTAAACTCGCCTAAGACCAATCACCACAACGGTCACTGCAAAGCGTTAGACTCTGTGGGCCAGTCGCTACAAAGATTACTGCACAGCGCCAGACTCTGTGGGCCAGTCGCTACAAAGATTGCTGCAAGGCGTTAGATTCTATGCGCCAATCATCACAACGACTACTGCACAGCGCCAGACTCTGTGTGCTGCGCTGCTAACCACCATGGTACCTGCAAGGAGCTAGACTCCGTGCGTTGCGTGCGAGTGGAACGAGCGCCCATGGAATGGATAGCAACGCCCGGCATTCATAAGCCCGCCAACGGGAGCGCCCACGAAGTGGGTAGCAGCACCTGGCATGCATAAAAATTCCAGAAGCGAACGCCTGCGAAGCAGGTAGCAACACCTGGCACGCATAGAAACTTCAGAAGCGAGCGCCCATGAAATGGGTAGCAACGCCTACTAGCACCTATAGGAACCTCAGCAGCATCTGGCACCCATAGGAACCTCAGCAGCAGCGCTTAGCGGTCCTAAGTCACAACGAAAGCGAGCTAGGGCGTGTCACTTCAGAGCTCGGAGGCCCCTCGAGGTGGGCTTTAACATCGCCGCGAACATGATGCAGCAATGCTTCGAACTGGCTCTCATCGTCGGGAATGTTGTCCACGCCAAGCATGCTGAGATTGGTGCGCAAACCGTGAATGACAAAGCGCGCACCGCGATCATTCTTCTCCTTTCGCAATGCCGACAAACGCTGCAACGAAGTGGGCACATCATTGACGAAAGTAGATAATATCGAGGTCTGCAAATCGTGTTCTACGTCCTCTTTACCCATTATTTCAGCGAGAGAATTCCTAAACTCAGTTGCGCTAAAGTGCTGCGTTATCCCTTGCGAAGCTTGCTTTTCATTTTTTGTAAGACTGGGCGACTGAGCCGCTGGCTGCAGGCTTTTACCTTTCTTGTCCAAGAAAGGTCGCAGCGCATCTTCAAGCGCACGCATCGTCACAGGCTTCGTCAAAAACTGATCCATGCCCGCGTCCAAGCAGGATTTTTTATCACTGCTCGTCGCCCCCGCAGTCAGCGCGATAATGTGCGGACCACGGCCATCGGACCAGCGCTCGCGGATTTGTCGTGCTGCTTGTAAGCCGTCCATCTCGGGCATCTGCACATCCATAAGAATCACCTCGTAAGGCTTCTTCTCCAAGGCTTCGATAGCCTCGCGTCCGTTGTTGGCAATATCGGGATACAGCGCCAACTTGCTTAACAAACCGATGGCAACTTTTTGATTGATGGGGTTGTCTTCGGCCAAGAGCAAACACAAACGACTCTCGCTCGTCTTTGCGGCTGCTCGCATGCTGGGTGTTTTGGCCTTGGGCGCGGCAGGCTGAGATGCCGTCGCCGGTAATGCGCGTGCAGAAATAGTGGGCTCATCGTGATCGGCCTCAACTGGCAATCCTAACATTTCACGCAACGCGCGTTGCAGACGCGCTGCGCGTACAGGTTTGTGCAGGTACTTGATGTTTTTAATTTTCGAGACCGCACTTGGCTGACTGCCAAGGGAGGTGAGAAAAACAATAGGCAACGCCTCGGGAAGGAAGCGTCTGCGCAATTCCTGCGCCAAAGCAATCCCGTCCATCCCGGGCATCTGTACATCGAGCACGGCGATATCGTAGTCGAGACCCCCGCTTATTTTTTCGAAGGTCGCCGCCGCAGAATCAGCCTCATCGACGACAAAGCCCCAGCGCCCCGCCAAGTTGCGCACCACGCGCCTGTTGGTAGCATTGTCATCCACGACCAACAGGCGCTTGCCCACCAGCTCGCTGTAAATCGTCTGTGTATCCAGAGGGCTTACCTGCGTTGTGGCGCGACTATCAAAGGGCAGCGTAAAAGAAAACTCGGACCCTTTGCCGGCTTCACTCTCCACCCAAATTTTTCCACCCATGAGCTCGGTGAGTTTTTTGCAAATCGCGAGACCCAGACCCGTACCGCCGTACTGACGCGATACCGACGCATCCACTTGGGAGAAATCGCGAAAGAGACGGTGCATACGATCTTCGGGAATGCCCACGCCGGTATCGCGCACCGAAAATCGCAGCGTATTTTGCTCGCTGTGCAAGCGCACCGAGATACAGACCTCGCCCTCCTCGGTGAACTTGAGCGCATTGTTGGTGAGATTGATCAGAATCTGTCGCAAGCGCGTTGGATCGCCAAGAATCTCCAGAGGCACGGCTACATCGATGTCATGAATCAGCTCCACCTCTTCACGGCGGCGCTGAGCAGCCAGAAGCTCTGTGACATCCTCCACCAAATCGCGCACGGAGATCAGGTTTTTCTCAAGCTCGACCTTGCCCGCTTCGATTTTGGAGAAATCCAAAATGTCATTGATGAGCGATAATAGAGTATCGCCACCGCTGCGGATGGTATTGACATAATCGCGCTGCTCCTGGCTCAGCGACGTATCCGCAAGCAGTGTGGCCATGCCGATCACCGCGTTCATCGGCGTGCGAATTTCATGGCTCATATTCGCCAAGAAATCGGTTTTTGACTGCGCCAAATGTTCGGCCCGTTGCAGCGACTGCGCCAGGGTTTCGTTTTGCAACTCCAGTTGTATTGATAGAGTTTCCTTATCGCGATCACGTTCGATGATTTTCCGAAAGTGCGAGCGGATCTTGCGCAGCGAAGGACGAATCACGAGGAGTCCCTCCGCCAACAATACAAAGAGCATCAAGGCTGCTAAGGCAAACTGGGAGTACTGCGTGAAGCGGACGCGATTGGCCGACTCGTCGTCGTAGATAAAGACGATGGCGTTCATGTGCTTCAAAAAACTTCCATCGTTGGCCAAGACGGTGGCAACAACATTGTTGATACGCGGATCGCCACGCCTCATCGTGAGGAGCAAATTAACCGAGTTCTTAATACGCCCTAGATGAATATTCATCGTCTCGAGGTGATGAAGAAGAGTCTCTTCGTGCGTATCGAGAAAACGACTGCTGCGAAATTTACGCGATAACATCGCATGGCTTTCCAGCCACAGTGCCAAGGCTTCGCGCAACACAGCGCGATCCACAGCCCACGCCTGGTCATTCTCAGCGACGCGCATGGCCAGTGCGTAGCGTGCAATACGCTGACTGAGCATGCGCTGTCGCCCCGCAATATTGATGATGCGGGAATCGTCACTCTGCTCCCAGAGGGTGCTCTGGGTCAGAAACTGCGCCAGCACAATCAGCAGGCAAACCAGTGCCAGCGCAGTAAAGTAACGAACTGAGAACTTCCTGACGTCCTTGTCGTTCTCAACCTCAGCAGCAAGGGAGGCTTTGGCGGACTTGGACGCCTTGGCAGCATTTCGTCTCATGATTCACAGCAGGAAGCGGGGCATTGAGGTGCGATTTCGCACTCCATCGCCTTCAGCTCTTCGCAGGACTTCGGACATCCGTCCTCACCCACCTCATCACAGCAGCCCGCTTGAATGCACTTCACGTTCAAACTACACGCCAACGCATCGCGGCAGGATACCCCGCAAAAATCACTCGCCCCAGTGCGGGCACACACACCCGTCGGGTCAATCGCTGCACTCACAATGCAGGTCTCGCCCTCACCACAGGCAGGGCCGTCTTTGCAGCCCGTCTGCGTGCACACCTTGGACCCAAGCAACGAAACGCAACTTAAACCATCGCACTCGCTGTCTTCTTCACACGCCTCGTAGGCCGTCAGTCGCGCCACCTTCTCTTCGGTCTCTGGCGGCGTCAACGGGCCATCGTCGTTGCCTTTGTTCGTCGACTCGCTCAAACATGAGCCCAGCAGCAATGCGATCAGACCCATCGTTGTAATGACAGAGCTATAGCGCATCATAACGAACCTCCGCAGCTTGCATCAGGCACAAAGGTGGTCTCGATGCGCATGTCGCCATCATTGGCATAGGTCCACAGGTAGTGATTGATGAACCAAGTGCCGGCCTCTAACTCGATGCCGTTTTCACCCAGGGGCTCCACCACCACGTCTTCGGCGTTGTGGTCGCTGTAGTAGTCCACATCATCGAGGAGCGCGAAGTGGGTAAAGTTGGGCGCGATTGTGCTCGCCGCATCGCCCAACGAGGTGAGGAAATCATCTGGCGTTCGCACACCGATGGGGAAGAGAGCGCCACCGCGATCGAAGGTCCCAATGCCCGAGTGAGCCAACACCAGCGCAGGGTTCATATCCACCAGTCGACGTGTACTGCCATCGGCCATGCCCACAATGCGGTCGTCATACAACACACCCGCCGAACCGTATTGCCGCACAAAAACTGTGGCAGGGCAGTCTAGTCGGATCATGCGAAAGACCTGCACATCAAGGTTTTCGTAACGGGCATCGCCCTCCGCAGGATCGAAGGTGTAGTCGAACTCGGAGATGTGCACGAAGTTGCCGTCGCGAACCTCCCCGCGATCAAAAATCTCAACCGAGGGATCGCCCGCAACGATATTGGGCGCAACTTGAGCCGACCAGTGAATCACCGAGTCACCTGAAAAGGCAGTGGGCGAGGTGATCACCTGACCAGGCACAGGCGCAGGCGCTTCTGCCAAAACCCGACCACTAGGCACATCGGTGTAACCTAGAGGAGCAAAGGCAAAGTTTGGCGTACCGGTGAATATGTTGCCGAAGGCAGCAAAGGTACCCATGTGAATCTGCTGCGTGGGCACACCACAGTTACCCGTGGAAACTTGGTCAAATTCGATATTGCCCGCACTGAGGGTTTCACTGGGTCCCCATTCGGGTTCCTGAAGCACACTGAGCGCATTCATATAAACGTTGACGTCCACATCACCGACAGTGCCCGAAGGCGAAAGTAGCGAGGCGTTGTGCACGACGATCTGTAGATCGGGGTTCTCTTCACTGGGCTCGTAAATGACATCCACAGTGATGCCGGCACCCACAGGTCCCTCTTCATCCGAGGAGAAGGCCAAGGGTGGCGACTGGATACTGATACGTGGATTGACAGCCGAGGCACGAATCAAATCGAGGTTACCACCAAAGGGAATACCTACGACGGCGTCACCCACGCCACCACCAGGAAAATCGACGACAAAAACAAAGCCTTCGTCTTCCGAGAAGCGCTCGCGATCAACGATGCTGTCATCGCTGCTGGCATTGGGATCGCCATCACCGTCGCTATCACCAAAGACGCCTACTGCGGAAACACCGAGGTAGAGGTCATCATTGGTGGGATCGTAGGCCACGCCGATCTGGTCCACATCGTACCCTTCGGCATCGTTGCCGGAAGCTTGGATATCACCCGTCGGATCGCTAATACGATGCCCCACTGTCGCGAAGTCATTGCTTAGAACACCTGTGCGGCCGGGAATCGCGTTGAGCGGATCACCTGGGATACTACTGGTGGGACCGCCTAAGGTCAGTGCCTCACCATCGCGAATGGCTTCGACATAGTAGTAATAACGCACGCCTGCCGTGGCGGTGGTATCGCGAAAACGATACACGAAGCCTGAGGCCGAAACACCTGTGGAAGGAACACGACCGACTTCTTGGCCACCGTCTCTGGTTGGAACTTCAGCTGAGCGAATAATAGCAAACTCGACATTGCCGTCTTCTTCTGTCGACCACTCGAGCTCAATAGAGCAAGCGTCCGATTCGGCCTTTAGGTCAAACACGCCCACAGTCGTCGGAACACGTGCAGGCACAGCGAAGGTCTTCTTGTTGGCACGCACAATGCCGCCGCCCTGACCTGAGGCGTTCGCGGCGATACCCGCCAGATGCCCCGTGCTGACTTCGTTACAAGGGACCTGACCTTCCACCATAAATGAGGTACTTGCACCTGCGTTCATGGTGCCAAGGTCAAAGGACGTCTCCGTGGGAACAAAGCCACCGATACCGCGACACTGCACATTCACGTTGTTGAGTGCCTGGTCGCCATCGTTATCGACGGTGACTTCAAAGCCGGTGATAACGCCACAACCGACCTCATCGGGGCCTGTGATGCTCACCTTAGGCTCGGGACCCACCACACCGGACAAGAAAGCCAGCCAGTTATCGTTCCAGTTGGCCATTGCCACCGACACGGGTTTGTCGGCTTGCACGCGCAAGTAAGGGCGAAGGCCCTCACCAGGTTTGTTCATCGCAGCGTATTGGGTGGTGTTGATGCGAAAATCGACGATGCCGTCCGCTTCGTTAATCTGCATCACCTCCGAGTATAGGTTGCCACCCGTATCCACATCGGTGACTGTCACTTCAGTGCCTGCTTCAAAGGAGGCAACGTAAAGGTGAGAGAAGGTGCCGTTAACACCAGCAGCTCGGGACTCGATTCCCGGCGGACCAACATAGGCCACAAACTCTTGCCCCACATCCGACGCGCCCACGGAGTCAAGCGCGGAGACATAGGTGAACACATCACTGGTGCCCACTGAGCCCGTCTCAAGCCAGTTGGCTTCAAAGACATTGATCGGCTTCGTGGAAATCACCTCGTAAAAGCTGCTCTTACGTAGCAGTCGATGAGAGCGACCGGTGAAATCCAAATGACCAAAGGCAGGCACCGATGCACTGGAGATATCTTGCCAGCCTGAGGAACTATTCCAGCCACGCACAGTAACCTCGGCGGCTTCGTCACCCACAACGATACGAATCTCTCGCTCATGCGTGGACCAAGGGTTGCTGAAGACTGGGAAGTAAAAATGCTCGCCCACCGTGGTGCCGTTCTCGGAAGGTACATAACCACCGCCATCGCGTGCGTTGTTACCGCCTGAAACCGAGGACATCGCGCCAAACGCAACCGTGGCCGGCTTGCTGGTCACGACACGATAGGAGTGTCCTGCACGCGTTAGGTCGGCACTAGCCTGACCGCGCGTTGCAAGCAAATCTTCACCCTCGTTCAACGTGGCGCGCAAAAGCAAAGTCCCTGGGAGCGATACCGTTGTCGTTCCGCTAGCCGTTACTGAGTTACTGCTGATCGAATAAATCTCGACAATGGTGTTGTCTTCATAAGCCACCACGTCGATATCGTGGTTGCTCCGCACAGCCCAAAGGAAAAACTCCTGACCACGCATGGTGCGTCCCTCAGCGGGAACCCAGTCGTGCTCCCAGTCCGAGCGCGTCACCAACATGACAGTAACCGGTTGGTCGGAGTTAACGATGAAGTGGTCGCCATCCCATTTACCGCCAGCATCATCGTTAACCGCGCCATCACGAATGCGCACAATCAATGATTGCCCACGTGATAACACCGTGTTCACCGAATCATCCGAATCGCCATCGTCGGGCAGATCCTGAACATCCACCGTCGTATTGTCTGAATGCGCCGTCACCACCATATGGGAATGACGTCCATTGTTGTCATTGTTAGGAGGAACGAAGACCGAGAAATGTGTCGATGCTTCACTCGCTTTTGTGGTTGATGTGAGCAGTGCATTCACGCCCAGCACCAATCCAAAAACAGTAATAAAAACCCAGTTGATTGCCTTGATGTTGATCATGTTCTTTCTCTGATTGAATTGGATTAATCGCAACACGACGCCGGACATTGAGGTGCGATTTCGCACTCCATCTCCTTCAGTTCCTCGCAGGACTTCGGACATCCGTCCTCACCCACCTCATCACAGCAGCCCGCTTGTATGCACTTCACGTTTAAGCTGCAGGCCAACGCATCCCGGCAGGACACGCCGCAAAAATCACTCGCCCCAGTGCGGGCACACACACCCGTCGGGTCAATCGCTGCACTCACAATGCAGGTCTCGCCCTCACCACAGGCAGGGCCGTCTTTGCAGCCCGTCTGCGTGCACACCTTGGACCCAAGCAACGAAACGCAACTTAAACCATCGCACTCGCTGTCTTCTTCACACGCCTCGTAGGCCGTCAGTCGCGCCACCTTCTCCTCTGTCTCTGGCGGCGTCAACGGGCCATCGTCGTTGCCCTTGTTCGTCGACTCGCTCAAACATGAGCCCAACAAAAGTAGACAGCCAAAGATGGCAAAAGGTTGTATTAATCGTTGCATAACTCCTGTTATCTCCACGTTAAATGATCGGAAATAATAACGGACCTCAAAAACTTCTCATTTTGTATTCATCGAGAATACAGAAGTGAAAGTTCTCGCGACAACTTAAAAAAGATCAAAAAAGGTAAGAAAGAGAAGCGTCCACTCTTAACTGCTTATACTGAGGTGATCCAATGTAACCAACACGCGCCTTCATACGTACATGGCCCAGTAAAAGATACTCCGCCTGACCGCTGGGCAGCACCGCAAAGGCACCCTGTTGGAATACACCGCCCACCGTTGCCGAGACTTTGAGCATGTCTTTAATGGTGTACCTTAAAGTCAAATCCCCCCCATAAACCCAAGGATCCGTGGGGGTAAAATAGGGAGACGAATCTTCAAGAAAGTCTTTGTAGCCGTTGTACTGACCGAAGATGCGCGGCTCGACTTGAAAGTCGTGTGGATTGTGGCCACCGAGGGCAAGCAACGCACTGCGATGTTGGTTATCGTCTGAAAACCAATAATAAAAAGCCTCTGTAGAGACAAAAACCCACGGATGGGGTTCAGCGTAAATCGTAAGTTTGGGTCCTAGTTTACGCACATCTTCAACCGCGCCTTCAAAGCTTAAACCCAGGCGGTCATAGTGCAGATGCAAACTGCCAAACACTTTGCCTGCAAAAGAAAAACGCGTGCCCGCAAGCACCACAGGAGCGCGATTGCCCTCAGAGTCTACCTCCACGCCAACCCCCACTTCCGGCGTTAGCTGATCGAGCAACTCCACACGCAGACGCGCTACGGCGCGAACGATGCCCACACTACCGCTGAGATTATCGTTGTCCTGCGACCAGCTACCGCGCTCCACACGCACATCGGTGACCATGCGCGCGGGCAACTGAATGTTAGCCTCGGCGCCATAAGTGAGATACTCCACATCGATGCTGTCAGTCCACCAGGTCACAAAAGCGCCCACCTCGGTGGGGTGGTCGAGACGCAGTCGTTCTTCACGCATCTCGCGTTTTTCGGGCTGATCGCTCAACGCTTCGATATAGGGATACTGCTCTTTGGCATCGCGCCAGCGCGCCGACCAGTGAGTCAGATCTGCAATAATCCAGCGCGGTCGTGCATCCTTGGGAGCCGCATCAATCCATCGCCAGAGGGCTTCCTCAGCTTGGTCTTGTAGTTTCTGCTCGAGAAAAACCCAGGTGCATACTTCAAAGGCAACCGGATCTTTTTCCTCGTCTCGCTGCATCAGCCATTGCGCATGCGGCACAGCGGCAGCGGTATCCTTGGCCCACAGCAGTCGCTGCGCCAAGGCAAGACGCGCATCGCGATCATCAGGCTTGAGTTTAACGATATGCTTCAACGCTATGAGCGCTTCTGGCGCTTTGGAATTCCACTCCGCAAAGGTGCGCACCTGCACCCAAGCCTCAACATCATCACCTTTTTCCTCGGCGTATTGAATTGCTAGAGGCAATGCGGCCAACGAATCACCTGCCGCGATCGATGCCTGAATACGCTCTTCCAATGTGGCCGCAGGGGGCTGCTCTGCGGGCGCGACATCTTTTTTTGCGTCGCTATCTATATTAACGGACGCGGTGTCTTCAACAGGTGCTTCCTCAACGGCAGTTTCCTCAGAAGCAGGAGAAGCAGATTCATCCGCAGGGCTTGCTTCATCGCTTGGACTATCGCTCTGAGCGACAGCAGACGAAAGCCCTGTCGCAAGCTCGATGCCGCTAACACAACAGAGCCACGCAAAGCACAGAAAAATGCAGCGACGACTAAGGCGCATCGATCGATTCACCTTCATCGCGGTACCACTGCATCGTATCCGCGAGACCTGCCCGCAGCTTCACCTTGGGATGATAAGCAAGCAGGTTTTGCGCACGCTCGATATCCGCGCAGGAACGCAAAATCTCTCCCGCACGCGCATCGGCATAAGCGAGGTCACTCTTTGATGCCTGGGCCTCGTCGAGAATCATGTGCGCCAAATCGGTGACGCTAACCTCTACTCCAGTGCCCAGATTCATCACCTCAAAGCCATTGTTCTGATCGTTAAAACAGGCCTTCAACAAGGCATCGGCGATATCGCTCACAAAAACAAAGTCACGCGTTTGCTTGCCGTCACCAAAGATGGTGAGAGTTTCGCCCGCCAAAGCCTTGGCGATGAAAATCGAAATCACCCCCGAGTAGGGGCTCTTTGGATCCTGACGCGGACCGTAGACATTAAAAAAACGAAAGGCTGTACTCGGAACCCCGTGCACTGCTGCATAACAACGCATGCACTGCTCCGACACCAGCTTGTGCAAACCATAAGGTGACAAAGGATGACAATGAAAAGACTCTTGCACCGGCACCCGCTCGGTGTCGCCATACACCGCCGCTGAAGAGGCAAAGACCACCTTGCGTACCTTATGCTGGCGCGCGTACTCCATCACCCGCAGGGTGGCGCCATAATTGACCTCCATATTCTCAAGGGGTGAGTTCAGCGAATGGGTCACCGAGGTTTGTGCTGCCAGATGAATGATGCGCGATACAGGTCCCAAGCTCTGCACTAGGGGCAGCAAAGGCGTCTCAAAATCGCGTGCCACGTCGGTCTCAACAATAGTGAGATGAGAATGACCTTCCCACTGTTTTAGATTGCTGCGCTTACCCGTGCTGAAGTTATCAAGAACGATAACCCGAACATCACCTCTCTCAAGCAAGCGATCCACAGCACATGAGCCGATAAAACCGGCACCACCCGTCACCACCACAACATCGTTCATCCTTGTGAGTGTAGTTCCAAACACACTGCAACTGTCTATTTTTGGAACATGGGTCTATGGCTGGTACAAGGGTCGCACATATTTGATAGCCACCCAAAACATGAGCTGTTCAACGGCTCCCTTTACTCGCATCTTTCCGAAGGCATGTATGTTAAGCGAACAACAACTTGAATTGTGTAGCAGCAACAAAACAAACTTTTCTGATCTTAAAGCGATTTTTCTCAACTGCACACTTAAAAAGTCACCCGAAAAATCTCATACCGAAGGACTCATTCAAATCGCGAAGTCCATCATGGAGAAAAATGGGATCCAGGTTGAGCTCTTGCGCCCAGTCGACTTCGATCTCGCTTTTGGCGTATGGGGCGATATGCGCGAACACGGTTGGGCGGTGGATGACTGGCCTCAAATCTACGAAAAAGTCAGAGCGGCGCATATCGTCGTGCTTGGAACCTCGATTTGGTTGGGTGAAAAAACTTCAGTGTGTACCCAGGTAATAGAACGTTTGTATGCCAACTCACATTTACTTAACCAACAAGGCCAGTATGCCGATTATGGCAAAGTGGGAGGCTGCCTGATTACCGGCAATGAAGACGGAGCCAAGCACTGCGCGATGAACATCCTCTATTCGCTGCAACATCTGGGTTATGTGATTCCACCGCAAGCCGACGCAGCCTGGCTGGGCGAAGCAGGGCCTGGCCCCTCGTATCTGGACGAAGGCTCGGGCGGTCCCGAAAACGATTTCACCAATCGCAACACCACCTTCATGACCTGGAACCTCATGCATATGGCGCGGATGATCAAAGACGCCGGCGGCATTCCCGTGCATGGCAACCAGCGCTCACAATGGGATGCTGGCTGCCGCTTTGATTTTCACAACCCCGCCTATCGCTGAGACGCAGCGCAACCAAGCAGCATACTCAGGCACAAAACTTACTGCACCATACCCGTACGGCACAAATACCCCGGCGTGATGCCGCGAATCACAGGGGAGGTATCGCCCTTAGTCAAGGTCTGCACATGCTCGGTTTGCAAGGTCATCCTCACTTCCAAGAATTTACCCCCATCCATGCCGTGGCTTTCGAGCTTGCTGCGAATTTCAATGGCTTCGTTAAGCACATCTTCGTCTGGATAGTTCGCCACCAAAGCCCATGGCAAAGAGTCGTTGAGGTCTTCGCGTGTATTAGCGGTGCGTACATGCACCAGTGCGGAAGTGCCGCTTGGCAAGCTTAGGTCGATATCAAAGCTAACCCAGGGATGATCGTCCAACTTGGCTTCAAACACATGCGAATAGGTGCCAAAAGGCTGAGTGGCTTCGGAACTTTGTCGCCCGGTAAAATCTGAGTAGACATACGGTCTACCCTGCATACCAGTCATGAGGCTGGTGCTTGCAATGTTATTGAAACCACTGACATCGATCACCGTTGCTGTATTGTTACGTCCGATACCCCAAACTCGGTTACGGTGATCGATCGCGACACCGTAATAAGCCTCTGCAGAGGTACGCAAACCTAGCATTTCCACATAACTTGCAGGGTTACGACGATCGATCTGGATTATTGAATGACTGGTAGCTTCGCCAGGGCTAGCAGGGTTATCGTGTCGAATTAAGACACCGTATACGAAGTCTTCGGAGGCAGTAATGCCACGAACATCTAAGTGTGCACCCACCTCAACAAAACGCTGCTGCCCCGTAGGCATCCTATGCTGGTAACGTCTTGGGTGACCTGCAACTGGGTGGGATCCATCTGGTCTGATAATCACACCGTCATAGGGATGAGATCCTGTCCACACATATCCGTCTTTATCGACGGTAATGCCATAAGGCGAGTTCTTACTTCCGTAAGGAATAAACTGTTTCGTTTTGCTATCATGAGCGTAGTTAATCGTATTGAGTGACTCATGATGGACGGTAGGATCACACTGGCTGGGAGTGCACTGGGCAGTGTCAAGTCGAAGTATGCCGAAGTTTGCCCCTCGACACGAAGCCCAAAGGTTACCCTTACCTATAGCTAAGCCATAAACTGCACAGCCAACCGGGGTCTCCAACTGAACAGCACCGGTATCGGCATTGAGCCGCCAGATCTTTTCTGCATTTAGCGAACCGACCCACACATAGGTTTCGCTACCATCGAGAGTGCCACGGGTTTCGACGACAACGCCTCTAAGATCAGTTGCCCCTGGAAAGGCACTAGGAGGTTGATGCCATAACACACACTCGTCCTGACCAAAGGGTAAAACTTCAGACGGACCTCTCGAGGTTTCAATTAAACCATTGCCATTTTTGTCCTTACAAAAAATATCATGCGAGGCGATTTTGGTAACGTATGCACCATTGGCACCGGCTACGGCGGGTCTTCCGGTAACGTAAGCATTTCCCCAGGCATCCACAGCAGTTCGTGAGGGATAAACGCCCCCAACATGGTAACGAGCCAAGACTTGCTGTGTCGATGAGTCAATTTTAGCGATGGTTTGTGTATCGTGCTCGGAAATCCATATCAGCTTAGAGCTCTCGTTCGAAGTGCTCAGGACCAGCTCGTTACTGGTCACACTCACCGATTCGTTGGGATCGCTATCCAAACTGTACGCTTTGCCGTTGAGTCCCTCGAGCGAGTCACAGCCACAGATTTCCTCTGCTGGCACGCCATCAACTGCACAATTGGGCGGATCACCAGGCGCATTACCGTCAGTGTAACTGTTGTTGTTTCGTCCAGATGCAGAGTCCTTACTGCAAGCGGTAAATATCAACGCAGATGCGCTGACCAAGACAAGAAAAATACCGTACCGACGAACTAAGCTATGAAAAAAGAGTCTCATGTTGCACCTTTTGTTACGAACAAGAAATGTGCAAAATGAGTACCATTTACATTTTAGGTAGAATTATCCTAAAAAACAGCTTTTTTGACTCTCTTACTCGACCAAAGGGTGTCTCCAGACCCAGACGTGCAACGCCCTAAGGGAGACTAGGGGCACCACATTGGAGAGTCGAATATACTCACACTCTCAGTGTCTTCTCAGCTGCTAATAGTGACAGTCATTGACAGTCAACGACTGTCACTTTAATCTAAAAGCATCATGCAAATTACAGCGAGATTTTCAGATGAGATTGTATCCGCCTTGGATGAAGCAGCTAAAGCACAACGCCTAAGCCGTGCAGAGTTAGTGCGCGCTGCAGTGGAGCATTACCTAAGCGACTATAGAGATTTAAGCATCGCTTCACGCCGACTTGCAGATCCAAGTGATCCCGTGCTTGATTGGGACGAGGTACGTCGTGCACTATGCTCTGAAGATTAAAGCGAGCGCCCAAAAAGACCTATTGCAACTGCCACACAAAGCACGCCAGCGTGTGATCAACGCGATTGACGCGCTTGCCGAGAACCCACAACGAGGCAGCGTACTGAAGGGTGAGCTACGGGGTCTTTATCGTTTGCGGGTCGGCGATTACCGCATCATCTATGAGATTCAACACGAGGCAGTCGTAGTGCTCGTGCTTCGCGTTGATCACCGACGCGAAGTGTATCGCTCTCAGCAGTGATGCAGTTTAGTGGCGCAAATACCAAGGCTTTTTGGCATTGCTCACAGCAGCAGCTGGCTTGGCGCTCTGCTTCTTAGGACGTTGTCGCACCACCACTAAATTGCGGTCCTCGCCACGGCGGTTTTCGCGCCACCAGGCTTTGTTGCTTGTTTGATTGCCGCGTGTGGACGGCTTTGCATCTGACTTTGTCCGTGAACGACTGGCAACTGGGCGCATTAAATGACGCAAGTCTTTTTTATTGCTCTGAGTAACACGATAGTTGGCGGTTTTAGTGGCAGTTTTTTGCTTTGGGAGATTCTGAGCGCGTTTCTTGGGGTCGTAGTTGATGACATTCCAATTCATCACTTCGCTACGGTTCATCATATCCACAAGCTTTTGAGTTTGCTGGCTGTGACCGCCATGCCACATTTTGCCGCCGCCTGCGCCACCTCCGAGGGTACGCATCGAAGCACCGCCCGGACGACGCTGGGCCTGAACCTTACTTGCGTTCAGGCCTACTATCATAAGCGAAATCAATAAAAAGCTACCAATGTTAAAAAGCCAAGCACGCTTGTTGCTCACATAGTCTCCTTGTTTTGGGTTATCGAGAATCCGCTCTTGCTGCCCCCTGTTTGCGCGACCACGCTACTTTTTTGGTTTCGATGGCTGCGGGCTTTTTGCCCTTCGCAACCTGCGTGTACCAAGGCTTTTGGTCGTCTTTTTTAGCAAGCTGAGCTTTAGGTTTGGCCTTGGGCACAACTGCGTGATCTTTTGCAGCTTCCCACCAATGTCGCTGATGGGCTTGCGCCTTCGAATCAGTTTTCTTTTTGCTTCGAGTGCCTGCAGTTGCGGAATTTTTTGAGCTTGCTTGCCGCGGTGGTTGCTTTTGTGCGATCGCTGGGGTCGCGATGAACAAAAAAGCACTTGCCATCAACGCGCTTACACTATGTGTCATCCATACATGCTGCTTCATTCCACCTCACTCGTAACTGGGTTAGGGTGTGTCGCCACATTGTGACCAGAAGGAGGAGCACTTATTCGCCTGATGCGATAGACGCCCCTATAGGGGTAACTGGAGCAAATCGTGTGCCGATATAGACAAGGTGGTGACAATTTCCTACAGCTTATCAATTTTATCGTTACATTTCCATTATTTTATCCAGACTGAATAATCACACCTTTGAAGAGGGGTCGACATACCCCACAATGAGGTCCCTCAACCCCAGGACAACAATGCCCACCCAGCCTTTTGAACTTATCTCGGCGAATCAACCTAAAGGCGATCAGCCCAGCGCGATTGCCGCGCTGACGCAAGGACTACAGCAAAAAGAGCGCTCACAGGTGCTTTTGGGCATCACAGGGAGCGGCAAAACTTTCACGATGGCGCAGGTTATTCAGGCCTGTCAGCGCCCCACTCTCATCATGGCGCCTAATAAAACGCTGGCAGCACAACTACACAGCGAGATGAAGGAGCTCTTTCCCAACAACGCCGTCGAGTATTTCGTCAGTTATTACGACTACTACCAGCCCGAAGCTTACATTCCCACCACCGACACCTTCATCGAAAAAGAAGCGACGATTAACGACCGCATCGACCGCATGCGCCACAGCGCCACGCGCTCCCTGCTCTCACGCCGCGATGTGATCATCGTGGCTAGTGTCTCTTGCATTTACGGCATCGGCTCAGCCGAGTGGTATCACGCCATGTTGGTGGATATCAGCAAGGGTCAAGAAATCCCGCGTGACGCTCTGCTCTGTCGTTTGGTGGATATCCTTTATAAGCGCTCCGATCACGATTTCAGTCGCGGTACTTTTCGCGTACGAGGCGATGTGGTGGAGCTTTTTCCCGTACATGCCGAATCTCAGGCCGTGCGCATCGAATTCTGGGGTGATGAAATCGAGGCTCTGTACGAAATCGACCCCCTACGCGGGACCGTGCTCTCAGAGCTTGAGAGCTACTGCATCTATCCGGGTTCTCACTACGTCACCCCCGAAGAACAAAAGCAGCGCGCCATCAAAGCCATTCGCAAGGAGCTGCGTCAACGACTTAAGGAGTTAGACCCCTTCAATATGGCCACCGAGCGGCAGCGTTTAGAGCAGCGCACCCTTTATGATCTTGAGCTACTCGAGCAGATGGGTTTTTGCCACGGCATTGAAAATTACTCGCGCCATCTCTCAGGACGTCATGAGGGTGAGCCGCCACCTACGTTGATCGACTACTTCCCCGAGGACTTCATCGTTTTTCTCGACGAATCTCACCAAACCGTCCCGCAAATCGGCGCTATGTATAAAGGTGACCGCGCCCGCAAACAAAACTTGGTGAACTACGGTTTTCGGCTGCCAAGCGCGCTGGATAATCGCCCCCTCACCTTCGACGAGTGGTATGGGCATGTGCGTCAGGTCATTTACGTGAGCGCAACCCCGGGCGAATTCGAGCTCAAGGAAAGCCAGGGCGTCGTAGTCGAGCAACTGGTTCGCCCCACCGGGCTTTTGGATCCGGTGATTCAAGTCCGCCCCGTCCTGCATCAAGTAGACGATTTGCTCAACGAGGTGCGCCAGCGCATCAACCGTAACGAGCGTATTTTGGTGACTACCCTAACCAAGCGCATGGCCGAGGATCTCACCGAATATTACAACGATATCGATGTGCGTGCGCGTTACCTGCACAGCGACATCGATACACTGGAGCGCATCGAAATTCTGCGCGATTTGCGCAAAGGCGAGTTTGACGTCTTGGTGGGCATCAATCTCTTGCGCGAAGGCTTGGATCTGCCCGAGGTCTCCCTGGTCGCGATTTTTGATGCCGACAAAGAAGGCTTTTTGCGCTCACCCCGCTCCTTGATTCAAACCATCGGACGCGCAGCCCGTAACGTTAATGGCGAAGTGATCATGTATGCCGATCGTGTGACCCCAGCGATGCAGCAGGCTCTCGACGAAACCCAACGCCGCCGGACAATTCAGCAGGCTTACAATCAAAAACACGGCATCACACCGCAAACCATTCAAAAAGCGCTTTACCCCAGCGATGCAAATAAAGAAGACGGGCTGCAAAGCAATGTTGTCCTACCCATTCTTAAAAAGGTCCAGAGCATGAACGCCCAGGAGCGACAAACACTCATCGCTACTCTCGAAAGCGATATGCTGAAAGCAGCCGAAGACTTGAACTTTGAAAAAGCCGCTGAGCTACGCGATCAGCTTGAAGCGATTACGGGCTCGGCTTCGTCTGCTTAATGCTTCGATGATAGCCTACAAGCTGCCTAATTAGAGCACCCAGGTTACGCAGCCCCGCTTTGTCTAGATGACTGCTTATATGGAGCCGCACATCCTGACCACCTGGGGCGTCAATCCATGCGCGATAAGGCACAGCCGCACGGGCAAGGTTTTCGATCGCAGCGGGAATTGCTGGCGCTTTGGATGGCTTTGGGGCCATCAGGCCACGCCCTGAGAATGCATGCAGGGTGGGCCACATGAGCTTGATGGGATAAAGCCACCGCAAAAAACCGCCTGCTAAGCCGGGCTTTTTTACTGTGGCTTGCACACTAGGCATGCTTGCTACACGCGTCTTGGCTTTATTCGCAGTGTTCAAGAGTTGCCCCGCCGCGGTGCCCTGCGGACCTAAGATGACCCAACTGCGGGCACCCTCAGGAACCAACCACATCTGATGCACCTGGATATCATCAGAGCGGCGCGGCTTTTTAGCCTTGCCCTGCTCTTGCTCTTTTATTCCTTTTTCGAACAGGCGAGAATCGATCGAGATGTCCAGACGCTTGCTGCCCGTTGGTAATTTTTGGCGACGCGATACCTTCTGCCAGCGCAATTTGATGTCTTGGTTGAGGCCACCTAGTTCTTTGTCGAGTCGACCGAGCAAGTTATAGATGTCGCCCTTTTGATGCACCGCGATCACATGGTTGAGAAAGGTCTCAAGCTCTGTCGCAGGTATGTCAATCACACTGACATACTGAAAATATGGATTTAGGCTTGGCAAACCTAGATTGAGATCATGACGCGCCAGCTTATTTAGCAACGCTGGCGGACTATCAAAGGTCGCTGAAGCAGCGCGTTGATAAAGGGTGGGCCACAAATGAATGATCTCGAGCAAGTGTTGACGGGTATCCGCCGATACATTGAGCAACATGCCTGCATTGCGGATGAGTCCACTCAGTTCACGGTAAATGCCCTTATAAGGCTGTTGCGACAGAGCCTGTTGATACGATGCCGCCAAAGTATCCTGCGGCATGGCTTGAAAGGTTTCGGGAGGCATGCCCTGATCTTGAATGTGATGATGGAGGGTTTTCGCCACCCATCCAGAACGTGAACGCATATGCAAGGCTAGGTCGGAGACGAGCTTGATCTCGCTGAGCTGCACATCCCAGCGCAATCGATCGGCGTCATCCACCAAGGCAGCCCCTTCTTCGATGAGGGTGGCCGCGATGCGCAGTAAATCACGTCCCACAGCCAATAAGCTAAGCCGCGGTCCCACCTTGCGCGCCAACTCCCGTTGCAATTCCAGAATGCGCGTACGTATCTCTGCACGGTAGGGTTCGATATAAGCCTCAGCCACCACCGAGGATGGACCCAAATCGCGCAACACCAAACCACGACGCATGTAAGGCGACAACCGCGCTAATGCCATGGTGTCATTGCCGCAAACCAAGCGATGCGAGGTGGGCCCCAGCGATGGGGCAACATGGCAATCCGAGTCTCCTAACTGGTAATATCCAGGACGGGTTTCGATGATGTCCGTATTTTGCTTTTCCCGCGCAGTCTCCAAGAAGGCTTGGACATTAAGGATGCCTACGGATATCGCCGTCATCGCCTCAAAGGGACGTCCTGGTCGAGGATCGGCCAACACCGCTACATCGATAAATCCCTCGACATCGAAGACCTCGCTGATCCATGCGAAGGACTTATGGCTATCCATTTCGATCATCCGAATGAGGTCGAGTTGACCATCGGACAAGGCGCGAACGGCCTTGAGTGCCTGATGAGGTCGGTTGAGCCGAGCAAGGGCAAGCAGATTATCCGGGGCCTCCATGCGGGTCAGCACTTCGGTCGACCCGGATAGGCCGTCGACCGGGTCTCCCCCAGATGCAGCTACACGCTGCGTATGATTGCCCGACGCACAGCCACTTAGCGCAAGAAGGCAGGAAAGAATCGCGATGCAAGGGTATCGACCGGGTCTCAGCATGCGCGCAGCCTAACGCAAAATACGCTCCGTGCATCCTTTGAGAAGCATCTTCGCAGGGCGCTGTACATCCCTTGCTTTCATGCTACCCGTGTGCTTCTCACTTGTCTCAAACCGACGAAGGAGTGACATCATGAAACTCAACAGACTATGGATTCTTTTAGCTCTCGCCCTCATGCTCAGCGCTTGTGGCAATGATCGCTACCCTCTTACGGGCACCGACATCGCTCTTGCAGCTGACGGCGAAGTCGAGGTCGAGGAACAAGAGGGCAACATCTTTGTGATGGTGCGAATGCAGCATTTGCCACCACCCCAGCGTATCAACGGACCTCAAGGCAAATACTTGGTGTGGTTTGTTAATGGCAATGCCCAGCCCGTCAAAGCAGGCGTGCTGAACTTTGACCCTGATGAGCGTACCGGTAACCTTACCGCGACCAACTCGCATCGCGGCTCTTTCACTGTGCTGGTCACCTGCGAAAAAACTCCGGCAGCAAGCTTCCCTGGGGAGAAGCAAATCGCCAAGCGCAAGGTGCCTGCACGCGACAGCTAAGCATCAACCCGTGTCTCAACTGCCCTGCTTTAAGCATCACGCTTGGCAGGGCCTTTTTCTTTCAACCCTTCTATTAAACGCAAGCGCTTCCCATGTACGAAACCTCTGATCTCCGCAAAGGCATGAAGGTCAACCTCGATGGCCAGCCTTACCTCGTCGTCGAAGCTCAGTTTGTTAAACCCGGCAAGGGTCAAGCATTCACACGCACGCGCATGAAAAACATGATCACCGGCGGGGTTATCGATCGCACCTACAAGACAGGTGAGAAAGTCGACAAAGCCGACCTCGAGGAACGACAGATGCAGTACCTTTATCCAGAAGGCGATGGACGCGTCTTCATGGATACCAGCACCTACGATCAGATGAGCTTATCCACCGAGCAGCTCGGTGACAATGTGTACTACCTGTTGGATGGCACCATGGTGGACATTTTGCTTTTTGAGGGTCGCCCGATTGGCGTTACTCCGCCAACCTTTGTCGAGCTTAAGGTCACCGAAACCGAGCCTGGCTTTAAAGGAGACACCTCCAGCAACACCAATAAGCCTGCCCTTTTGGAGACCGGACTCAAGGTCAATGTCCCCCTCTTTGTTAACCAAGACGACGTACTAAAAATCGACACCCGCACCGGGTCCTACGTCGAACGCGTGCGCAACGCCTAACGTCATATTGCTTCATTGCGACGGCGATGCGTGCCCGTTTAATCGCCACCACACCAGAGCGATGGTGCTTGGCGAATGCCGATGAGACGCTGTGGCTTGAGCTAGCAGAG
>CAYWAT010000006.1:42294-48664 GCA_964456305.1 uncultured Polyangiales bacterium
TGCAAACAGAAGCAGAACCTCCTCTGGGAGCTTGGCTCGATGCGCAGATCACAAATAGCCAACAGGGACGACGGCTCACTCATGTTTGCGTCTTAAGCCAACCTACCTTGAGCTTTGCGCGAGCGGATAGCGATTGGTCTTGGTTCCATGCTCAAGGAGGCCAACGCCTTAATTATTTACGCCAGCGAAACCTACTGCTGCGTAGTATTCGTTCTTTCTTTGAAGCGCGTGACTACTGCGAAGTGGACACTTCCCTGATGGTGCCCAGCCCCGGACTTGACCTGCATGTGGATGCGTGGCCAGTGGCGCAAAGCAATCCGCCGCGATGGCTTATTCCCAGCCCAGAGTACGCAATGAAACGCCTGCTCAGTACTGGCCTACCGGCTATTTACCAGCTGGGTAAGTGCTTTCGTCGGGATGCCTATGGGCCTTTGCACGCCCCCGAATTTACCATGCTCGAGTGGTATCGCAGCTTTTGCGATTGGCAGGCCATGATGGACGAAACCGAGGCCCTGCTTCTTTCGCTCACAACGCGCTTCCATCCTCAATGCGCGCCTCTCGATTACCACAACCAGAGCATCGACCTCACACCACCTTGGCCGCGAATTCCGGTGCGCACTCTCTTCGAACTTCATGCTCCCTGTAGTATGGAAGAAGCGCTCGATGACGAGACGGTCTTTTATCGCCTTTGGGTTGAGAACATCGAACCTAAGCTAGGCATAGACAAACCGGTCTTTGTAACGCACTGGCCCGCATCCATGGCCTCGCTTGCACGTCGATGCCCTGACGCACCTCATGAAGCCGAGCGTTTTGAGCTTTACATTGCGGGCATCGAGCTTTGCAATGGCTTCAACGAGCTCACTGATCCTCAGGAACAACGCCAACGCCTCGAGCGCGATTATGCGCAACGCCTGCAACGAGGTCAGCCCATCTATCCCATTGATGACGCTTTTTTAGCTGCGCTCAGCGACGGATTACCTCCTTGCAGTGGCAATGCTTTGGGCGTTGATCGCCTGCTGATGCTGCTTTGCAATGCCCCCTGCATCGACGACGTGATGATCTCTCAGCGGTCTCAGATGTAAACGCCCACATCAAAGGACAGACACACACGATAGGCGCAGAAAAAATCAACCAGACAATTAAAGTAGGGTTGATATTTTACAGTAAACAACTCTACCATTTGAGGATGTATGAACCTACATCAGGAGATTCATGACAACTCGAAACTTAGAGCAAAACTTGCCTATCAACCGCATCCTATCCACGCGTAGCGCAGCAACCATGTTGCGCTGCATCATCTGGGCAGTACACGCCAGTATTGCCTTGAGTCTTGCCTTGCCCGCTGTGGCCTCGGCAGAAGAAGATTCCTTCGGCCTGGGCAATGGCTCAGACGGGGCCTTCGTAGCCAGCGCGCTTGATGAAGTCATCAATGCCTACGCGCCCCTTGTGAGCGATATCGCTGCAGGATCAACAGCGATCGAAGTTGACGATGGCGCAGCTTTTGCTGCCGATGACCTCGTACTGCTTTGGCACGTACAAGGAGATGACGAGATTGCCGCGCTTGACGATCAAAGCGCCGTAGCCTTGAGCGCAGCAGCCGACGGCATGGGCAGTTGGGAATTGGTGCGTCTTGCCTCTGTCGATAACGCAGTGCTCACCGCACGCAGTCCTATGCTGCATGCCTTTCCCGCAAATCGCACACAGGTGGTGCGCATTCCCGAGTTCTCGTCGGTGGAGGTACCCGTGGGCACATCCCTCGCGCCGATGCCATGGGACGGCTCAACAGGGGGTATCGTTGCATTTTTTGCCACTGGCGATGTCACTCTTGAAGGCGAGATCCAAGCCTCAGGCATGGGCTTTCGGGGCGGCGTCACAGCGGGTAACGATGGCGGCAACGGATGCAGCGATTTGGATCAACCCGCATCTCGCGGTGCGCAACGCGGTGAAAGCATCATGGCTGGTAGCTTCGATGCCAGCGAAACCGGACGCGGTATTCGCATCAACGGCGGCGGTGGCGGCGTGTGTCACAACTCCGGCGGTGGCGGTGGCGCCCATGCAGGCGCTGGCGGAACAGGCGGTCGCTCTTGGCAAGGCGATGGTTCACGTGAAGTAGGCGGCTTGGGCGGTGCGGCCCTGGCATACTCGCCCCTCAGTCATCTCAGCCTCGGTGGCGGCGGCGGTGCCGGTCATCAAAACAACAATGTCGGTAGTGACGGAGGCAACGGCGGCGGCGCGATATGGCTGCGTGGTTCATCGATCATCGGAACAGGCGCCTTACTTGCGGCAGGCGATAATTCACCCAACGCTGGCAATGATGGCGGTGGCGGCGGCGGTGCCGGTGGTATTGTCATCGTACAATCAGCCGGCGATGTGAGCTGTGGTCTACTCAGCGTATCAGGTGGGAATGGAGGCAGCCCATCCTCATCCAATCATGGAACTGGCGGAGCTGGCGGTGGCGGTTATGTGCTTTTTCAGGCCGCTACTCGTAGCTGCACCATACTCGCCGACAACGGCAATCCAGGCACACAAGGCAACGTCAATGCTCCAGGTGGAGCAAGCTATGGCGCAACGGGTGGCATTCCCGGAATGAATGACGACCAGACCGGAACGCCCTTTACAGGCGACCAAGACGGTGACGGCATCCCCGATATCGACGAAGTTGTGGGAGATAGCGATGGCGATGGGGTGCCTGACTTCCGAGATCCCGATGACGATAACGACGGCATCGCAACCTCTGAAGAGATTACGGCTGCTCTTGACCAAGATCCCGGATCATCCACCTATCGCGACAGCGACGGCGACGGCATCCAAGATTACCTCGACCGTGACAGCGATAGCGATGGCATTCCCGATATATGGGAGGCTGGCTTTGGGGCCATAGATGCCGACCGCGACGGTGAGGCAGATACACTCACGGATGCAGACGGTGACGGCGTCTTGGCCTTTTTCGACAGCAACGATAACAACGTAGCCTTCACCACCTTGCCACCAGCACTCAACACAGATGGTACAGAGGGCATCGACAGTGTGGACCTCGATAGTGACGGTGATGGGATTTTCGATCTCGTCGAAGGCCGCGCTGACGCAGCAGCGATCAGTGCGCTGGATGGCAATGGCGACGGCGTGCTCGATAGCTTTGCCGATGATGACAACGACGGTTTTGCTGACAGCGCAGATGCCACCAACAACAATGGCAGCGGTCCCACGGGCACGGCCTTCCCCATCCCCGATACCGATGGTGACGGCGCGCCTGACTTCCAAGACAAGGACAGCGACGATGACGGCATTCCCGATGATGAAGAGGGAACCGACGATGACGACGATGATGGCATCCCCAACTTCATCGACAGCAACCTTGTTGATACCAGCAGCAGCGATATCAGTGTTCAAGGTGGCGCGCTCTGCTCACTAGGCGACTCCGGCGGTGCCTCGGCGATTGGTCTATGGATCTTTCTGTTCGGCCTATGGCTAATGCGCGTGCACCAAGTCACGCAAAAGCCACGCAAGTCAGCCTAAAATCCAAGATTGATGTAACGTACCCACTGCCATGGATGCTGTTGAAACCATGGCGGTGGGTGATTTTCATTTCTTAGCCAGCTATAAAGCTGGATACTTCGCGATCATTGCGGCAAAACAATGCAATATTCTGCATCAATCATGTTCGAAGATAGTAGGACAGTTAATATTGTGACCTTCGAATCTATTTTGAACGAGTTCTTTTAGGCCGAAGTTATCCAAGTTATGGTTGTCATAAATGCACTGCTTGGGTGCAGCGTGAGAACCTTTTGCCTTACTAATGTAGTTTACGATGAGGTTAATGCCTTCTGTCTCTAGCTCAAAACTTGGTTTCATAGGACCATTGGCATCACCAAGGCAAGAGTGTTGCATCGCTTCACGTATGCTCATCGCCTTGGAGTATTTATTATCAAGATCCGAATAGGTACTGCGTTTAGGTAGCACATATAGAGAGCCTTCCTTTGAGATACTATATTTCCACGTATTCTTGCACTTCCTAGCAATACACCCAGCATACATTTTTTCATTATGTACAATTCCTAGGAAGTCATTCTTACAAACAGATACGACATCTTCAGGACAGTAGTTGGTTATATTAAAGGTGGCTACTTTGCCAATAAGGTCTGAGTCATCCAAGTTGTTGCTTTTGGGATCACACTCTTCACCTAGATCTAATCTAAGATAGACAAAGGGTTGATTGTGCGGCACGGGTGCGTAGAAACAAACACTGTACGTTTGCGGCATGGGAGTCATATCATCGAGTGTTCCGAAGCATGCTGCAGGTACTTGATCATTTTTGTTTTCACTGGCTCCAATAGTCTGCTCAGCAGAGCAGCTGACGACACTGACAAAGCATACGCTAAGTAAGATTAAGTAATACTTCATGAATTTTCCTATACTAAGCTATGTATTCAATCGTCTTACCAACGATTACGAAGAAGGTATTATAGGCAACAAAAGCGCATTTAGCAAAGGCTTCTCAACACCGACTGCAATTGCGACACATAAGCCCCGCCGAAGAGATTGACATGCACCAGAAGGGGGTAGAGCTGGTAAAGAGCCAAGCGTGCTTCCCAACCCGCCGACAAAGGATAGGTCGCATCGTAGGCCTCCCACACCCGAGGGCCAAAACCACCGAAGAGGCGCATCATCGCCAAGTCAATTTCGCGATGCCCGCCATACACCGCCGGGTCGATAAGACAGGGCGCACCCGTGGTATCGATGAGATAGTTGCCCGACCATAAGTCGCCATGAAGACGCGCTGGAGCTTCATCAGAACCAATATAATCTGCCAATCGATCGATCACTTGATCGAGCGAGCGCCGTAGCGACGAAGACAACAAATCCTGACCTTGGGCACGTTCGATCTGCGGTAACAAACGACAGTCACGGTAAAAGTCCGGCCAGCTCGGTTTAGAGGCATTGATCTGGGGTAAACGCCCAATGTAGTTGTCGCTCTCGAAGCCAAAACAAGGAGCGCCATATGCATGCAACGCAGCTAACTGCTCGCCCAAACGCTCATCACTGCGCGTCGTCGATGCTGTCTGCTCAATCCACTCCAGCACCAAGAAGGCCTGCTTATCCTCTGTGCGGGCATGACCCGCGACCTGAGGCACACGAATGCAACCCGCTTCAGCCAACCATGCAAGCCCGCGCGCTTCGGCAGTGAAGAAGTCTGCGGGCGCAGCGATTTGGCGTTTGACAAAAACACGTTCCCCTCCCTTTAGAGTCAGCTTCCAAGCGTCGTTGATATCGCCGCCCAGAACCTTATGGGATTGCGTCACCGTACGACCTAGAAGGCTTTTAAGAGCGGAGGCAAGAGTGTTGGGCAGGGTCATAAGAAGGTGATTTGATAAGAGGTCAGCCTGCGTTGTGTGGAGGGTTATGCTATGCCGGCGGCACTTTTCCTTACACCAACCAGGAGCTTATGATGACGAATCTATCTCGACCTTATGCCACGTTAGCGATGCTTTGCAGCGTGCTTGCTTCTCTATGCGCATGTGCTGCTGAGACTGAAAGCCAGCTCGATGTCAAAAACCAAGATGCAACAGGTGTGACTTGTGACCTCTCAGCATATAGCCCTCTCGGGGATAGTCCTGTCGGTAAGCTTGGAACCCTAGCTAATATTAAATGCATCGGCATCGACAGCACAACCACCCTTGAGTTGCTGGCAATCACGCCTGATCAGGAAGCGATCTGTGAAAGCCCTGATCCCGAGGTGACATGTGAGCCTGACCTTGTTGGCCCAGAGAAACAAGATAACAACCATCCAAGAAATCGATCAAACAGCGCTAATTCAAAGGCGGTTCATGGATTTGAATTAGTCATTAAGACCAACGAGAAAAACTCTTACCAAGAAGCACGTTTCCCAAACATTGCCCAAGACTCTCCCTTGTGTGTCAAAGAGCAGAACGGAATTTCAATCCAACACAACAATCGTATTTCTTGCAAAGTGCAGATGGATTCACTGAGTGAATTCGACAACTTCAAACTATCTAATCGCATTGATCCAAGTCGGTTCATTTGTGTGAAACGGCGAAGCAATGAAATTAACTCAGACGATCCTTGCGGCAAATACACTCCCTCCAGTCAAGAATAATGCAAGCAGTGCGCTCGGCTATATCGGGAGTTGGGCGCACGACGTTTTACACGAGCAGTCCCACTGCACAGCGCATCAGAGCACTCTGCAAAAACTCTCGCTGCAATGATAACGTAACCCAGACATGTTTAACATGTTGGATCTGTGGTCGGCGGCTTGCTTTGAATCTGCACCTTAGACAACCAAGGCAGATTCCCCACGGTCTCACCCCGATGATGCCCCTCTTTGATAATATCAAGTTGGATAAACTGCTCT
>CAYWAT010000007.1:0-41561 GCA_964456305.1 uncultured Polyangiales bacterium
AAGGCAAGCCGTGACCTCAACGCTAAACATCATTCGTTGCGAGTTGCTACCCTCAACACCGGCATGCTTGATGCGCGTCTGCTTGGTATTCCGATTGCGCAGGTTCCCGACTACGATCTGCGCCGTCAATATTTGAGTGTTGCGCTCGGTCGTTTGTTGCAAAGAACTGATATCGATGTGCTTTTTTTGCAAGAGCTATTTCATAAAACTGAATTTAATGAGGTGAAGGAAGTCGCTCGCATCCACAAATATTGTGTTGCTGTCGCTGATGTAGCGGAGCAGGGTCGTGGTCTTTTGACCGATTCGACCCATGGGTTGCAAACCTTGGTACGTGCTTCTCTTTTTCATGATGGGCATTGCCCGGCGAAATCTGGGTCGGTTGCGAGTCAGTTTGTCGATTTCTGGTCGACCCTGCGTAGCCAACATCCAGATATCACACTCAAAGGAGGCATTCGTCGAGGCGCGTTGTTTACACCGGTATCTATCGATATTGATGGTCTAAGGTCACGTGTTCTTTTAGCGAACAGCCACTTTTCTCCCTCCCTTGCAGCGACTCGAGCCCGCAGTCAGCAGGCAGGTGAGATTCATGATTTGATGCGAAGTTTGTATCCCGGTCACGAGCTTATTGTGGTGGGTGCAGATCTAAACTCAGGACCTGTGGAACCGAGTTCTTTGGATCCTCAGGGTGAGTCCGCCTGGAGTGCTAACCTACAGCCTTATCTCGACTTTTTTGATGCCCATGCCCTAAGTCTTGATGCCTATCCTGTAATGCACTCGGAAGAAGGATATACCCAGCATCCGCAGAAAAATCCCCGTAAGCGCTCAGCGAGTTGCCAAAGCGTAGCTTGAGAGCATGTGCGCAGGAAGTGGCGCGAGTGGATGAGTTGTGATTTGGTGCGGGGATGTCAGATGCTGAGAGCGGAGGCTCGACGCCGAGTTACGAAGAGCTGGTGGCTCTGGTGGCAGAGCTGCGTCAGGAAATCGAGGAGCTGAAGCGACAGCTGGGAAAAAACTCACGCAATTCGCATCGCCCCCCATCCAGTGACTTTGGCCAAGCGCAGCGGTCCAAATCGGAGACGAAGAAAAAGCGTGGCAGCAATCGCCTGAGCGCCCGAGGGCGCACGAAGCTCAAGGAGACGCTCAGCGGCAAACGTGAGCGTGTGGCCGAAGCCAAGCCCACGCTGAGTCCCTCCCAGCCTGCGGTGACCGAGACCCACGCGCATTGGCCGCGCAGCTGTGGCAAGTGCGGCCATACGCTGAGGCAGTGCGCCGACGGCGAAGCGAAGGTCCAGGAGGTCTGGGACGTGCCGCTGCAGCCGGCGCAGCGGCACCAGCATACGCTGTGGCGGGTGCGCTGCGGGTGTGGGCACCGCACGCGCGCGACGTTGCCGCCGGGCACGGCACGGTGGGGCTTGGGTCCTGGGGTTGTCGCCGCGATGGGCATGTTTCTGGGTGGGTACCGGGTCAGCCACCGCGGCTGCCGGGCGATGCTGCGCCAGCTGTGGGGTATCGAGGTCTCGCTGGCGACGGTCAGCAAGGTCGCTTCGCACCTCGGCGAGGTCTTGGAGACACCGTACCAAGCGGCCTTGCAGCAGGTGCGGCGCAGTCCTGTAGCTCATGCCGATGAGACGGGGTGGCGGGTTAGGCACCTCAAACACTGGCTGTGGACGGCGCTCAGTCGCGCTGCCACGGTCTTTCGCATCGCCCCCCATCGCAACAAAGCCGCGGCAGCGGCACTGCTGGGGGAGTTTTCGGGTGTCTTGGTCAGCGACCGCTTCGGGGCGTACAACGACTACAAAACGCACTGGCAGCTGTGCTTGGCACACCTGAGCCGTGACTTGATCGCGCTGTGGGACTTCCCCAGCAGTCCCACCTGCTGGAAGGTGGGGGAGCACAGCCTGGGAGCGCTGAAAACCCTCTTCGGACTGTGGCATCGCTACCGCGCAGCGGAGCTCAGCCGCGGCGCGCTGCAGCGGCAGACCCGTCCAGCTCGCGCGGCCTTTCTGTCGCAGATGCGCCGCGGGGCGCGCAGTGAGGACAAGCGCCTTCGGGGCTTTTGTACAACCCTGCTCAAGCAGCGCGCCGGACTGTTTCGCTTTCTGCAGACCGAAGAGGTCGAGCCCACCAACAACGCGGCCGAACGCGCGCTTCGGACCGGCGTCATTCTCCGCCGCCTCTCGCTCGGAACACAGTCTGTGGCAGGAACCCGCTTCATCGAACGGATCCTTACAGCTCTGGCCACGCTCAAACAGCGCGGCGCCGACCCCTGGCCGTATTTGCAACAGGCGGTGCGCGCCCACTGGACCGGTGAGCCGGTCCCGCTGCTCACCGCAGCCTAACTCAACATGCCGTTGGCTCAGTCTCCCCTGGGCAATGGGGCGCTTTGGCAACTCGCTGAGCGCTTACAAATCCCCTTGCTGCCAGTGGGGGGTTGAGTGCGCAGGAACCGGCTCAGCGTATCGATGTTATCGGTCTATTTATCAAAGAGCCTCTGATGGCCATTGCTCAGCAGGAAGAGAATCAGCGCCTTGCATTTGTAGGCTCTGCAGGCCTGCATAGTTGTGAACCGTTGCGTGACTCCTCCGACCGCGAAGTTCCTGCGCAAAGTTATGAAGGTAGTCTTTTTCTTTCCGACCACTGTGGTGTTTGGGCAGATATCGCGTTTTTTCAGGACTCTTTGTCTCACTGAAGGAGGCGTGCGTGAAGGCTTGCTTTGCGCGCTCATGAGGTGCTAACACGCAGCACACAACCATGCCTGTGTATCCTCAACGTCAGTACTACGCCATGCCCGTTGTCGCTTGTGGAACGACGGCGGGGCTGCTGAGTTTTATTTACCCTCTATCCTGCATCAACTGCTGTTTTGGTTTATGGATCGTCGCCGCAGCGTGGCTTTCTATTTATTGGGTTGAAGCGCGTGCTGATGCTCTGCTCCGTTTTGGTGAGAGTGTACTGGTGGGTACTCTCACCGGACTTGTTGCAGGCGGCTTATCTGCCCTTGTGATGTTGACGACCTATATTTTTATCGATGCGAGTCACATCCCTTGGTGGCTGAGCTTGCCCACTGTAGATGGCATCAAGCAGATGATGGAAGGCAGTAATTACGCCAAAACAAATCCCTATCTCGAAGATCAAAGTTGGCGTAATTGGGGTGTGGTGGTTATGGCTCTTACCGCGCTTTTTGTTTATCCGACCATCGGCGCGATTACCGGCATGTCAGTGTACTCGTTGCGTGGTCGTGGCGCGCGCCAGTTGCCCAGCTTAGAAGAAGACCAACACATGCCTTCTTCGTAATGGGCTAGTCACCGCTACGTCAATTGTGAAACGCCAGACTCTGTGCGTTGCGTGCGAGTGGAACGAGCGCCTGCGAAGCAGGTAGCAGCGCCCGGCAATCAAGGAGCGTTTCTCTATACGCCTTCGTCGCTGTGGTCCGGGTGCACTCAGGCTCAAAGTAAATCAAGGACGTTCTGGTAATTGGTTAACCCAGGCCTAAGGAGCAGCGTTCGACTGCAGCATAATCCACCTCGCAGTCGAGGCGGGCGAGCACCGAATAAAAGCCACATTGCAAACGATTCATCATCACCATGTGTGGGGGTAAGGGGACAAAATCAGAACCACGTTTCCACATGCTCTGGGTAGCAATGTCTTTGATACCCTGCACCATCGATGCCGCGTACTCGCGGGTAAAGCGATAAGGCGATTCAAACAGAGGTTCAAAACAACGTCGTACGTAGCCTAAGGCCCACGCTTCGTAATCGCCGCCACGCGTGCCCAGCATGGCGCATACATGGTAGGCAAAGTCTTCTTCGCGACCTGCAAGTGCAGCTTGATGCACCGCGATAGCTTGGTTGCGATAGTCTTCATCGAGGTGTTGCACGCAGCCAAAGTCTAAAAAGGCAACCCGGCCTTTGGGGAAGAAGATGTAATTACCGGGATGAGGATCAGCGTTAAATACGCCTCCTACTAAGGTTCCGCGAAAGACAAATCGCCAGAGGGTCTCGCACCATTGCCGACGCTCCTCCTCTGTTGCCGCACAGGCCTCTTGAAATGAAATGCCCCCCTCCATCAATTCGGAGGTGAGCACATGTCGGCTGCTGTACTCTGTATGCACCTTAGGAATGACAATCTGTGAGTCATCCTGGTGCAGCTCGGCGAAGTGCATTTGATGCTTGGCTTCGAGACGGTAGTCGAGCTCCTCGCGTAGCCTTTCTTGTACCGCTTGTAGCGCGTCTTTGGAGCCAAACTGGCGTGCACCGGTTACTGAGGCCATCGATTCCATCAGACCAAGGTTGCGCAGGTCGCTTTCTAGGGCGTTGTCCACACCGGGGTGTTGTACTTTGACGGCCACTTTCTCACCGCTTTTCAGCGTTGCACGATGCACTTGACCGATAGAAGCGCTGGCAAAAGGCTGATCTTCCCAGCTTAGAAACAACGCATCGATAGTCTGTCCAAGCTCTTCTTCTATGCGGGCACGCACTTCTTGCGGCGAAGACGAAGGGGCGGCATCAAGCAAGCGCTGCATCCAACGTTCGTACGCTTCGCGTTGATGCTCCGGCACAAGACCATCCACATAAGCAGCCATTTGACCGGTTTTGGCCGCGAGTCCTCTCAAGTCGCCGAGAATTTCGGCAGCTTTTTTAACGCTCTGCTGATGGGTTTGACGCATAAGCGCCGAGGTGCCGGTGCGCACACTTGCCTCCGCCATACGGGCCAGGCGTCGGAAACGACCCTGCGGAGGATTCTTTTCGTTTGCGGCCATGGCAGTGTAAGCCTTGTAACAGCTTTGTTATCGATGCAATGGGAGGGCTATAGGGAGAGTTCGCTTTGATGGACAGGCCTTGTAAGGATGCACATGCTTGGCTTTTATGGCTATTAACGACTCTTAGAGTGTTTAGACCTTATCTTGCGAGTTGCCTGATCATCACCGCTGTTGCTCATAGTGCAATGCCTGCGGTGGTTAGAGCACAGCCTGCTCAGGAGGAAGACGCAGGTTACGTCAGAGTTAACACCGACTGGGTTCGTTTGAGCTTGGGTGGCGGTATGCAGGCGCGACTGAGCTACTCGCAAGATCGCGTTGATGATAGTGAGAGGCTAGGCATTGGCTTGCGGCGCGTTCGTTTGGTTACACGGGCGGATTTTCCCCATGGGTTTGGTTTTTACGTTCAGCTTGCTGGCGATAACCTAAATCCTGACTTTCTTGATGCAGCACTTGAGTTTCGCGCTCATCCCTTTATCCGTTTTCGCTTGGGTCGTTTTGTGGTGGCTCAGCCTTATGGCTTTGCGCTCACGTCGTATCGCTTTGTGGATGCCCTTGACCGTGCGGTGATTGCTGCTGAGTGGGGGGCACGCACCATTGGGGACGACGGTCGCGACTTTGCGCTGGAAACCCAGTTTTTATTTCCTGAATTTCAGCTGCGCATCGCCTGGCATAACGGTGATGGAAGTTGGGATCGCCTGCGGGGTAATACCCGTGATGACTTGCTTACGGGGAGTCCAACGCGTGGCACGACGCGTTATGCAAGTGCAGTAAGCATTGTGGGTGCCTGGACGCCACAATGGCTGCCGGGTTTACACATAGGCGCTTACCTCAGCTGGAATGAGGCACAAAATCCCAATACCGCGATAGAGGGCCGAGGGCGCGATTATCTAAGCTATGCTGCGCATGTCTATTGGGGTGTGACCCCTGGCGAGCAGTTGGTGCGTATCAAGCTCGACGTCATCGGGATTGTGTACGGTGACCTTCCCCTTGAGGAGAAAGACGACGTCGTATTTCAAGCACAGGCACGCCAGCATTACCTCGGTTATCAACTGTTTACTGCTGTATTGCTACACCCTAGCGTAGAGGGTTTTGTGCGTTTTGAAGGATTGCATCCCGATGACCCTCTACACGAAGCGCAGCGGGTTTGGTTTTCAGCCCTTGGTGCGCACTTCAGTTCATCTGCGTTGCGCTCGCTTCCCTTCGAGCACGAACGCCTGACCTTACAGTGGGCCGCCCGCTGGGACGCACAAGCGCATATGCAGGCGCACCAGGTATTGCTGCAAGCTCAGCTTGTTTTTTGACCATTAAGGAACCGCGTTGCGTAGTTCATCGATTGATTTCTGAAACCATTTATCATCGAGATAAGGGCCAAGGTGGGTCGAGAAGTTATATCCACCTTTACAGGGGTCGGACGCTGTGATGGTGATGCCGATGAGACCGCTGATATTTTTCTCGGAATCGATCAGTTTTACAGGACCTCCAGAGTCGCCTTCGCACTGCGAGAATCCAGGGATGATTGATTTGGATAAAGATACGAGGAGGTTAGCGTAAGGCGTTGTGTATTCGGGAGTAGTGGAGAGTTTGACGAGACGCATAGTGTTCCATCTAAGATCTTGATTTCCTTGATCGATATAATCCTCTTTGAGGAAACTATTTCGTATTCCATAGCCTGCGGTCACGACACTACGGCCAGTTCCTTCGAGCGTGTTCAAATCCAATCCATGCCCTTTCCAGTCATAGGTATAAGGATCAGATGATTCGTCATTTTTATCTGGGACTACTTGATGAACAATGTTTCGAGTGATCGTGTTTAAATCCTTCTCTAACGTGGGAAGATCTAAGTTGCCTTGGAATATATGAATGGGATTAAGACCGTATTTTTGGGATAGTTGATCTAGATTCGATTCTCTGAGAGTCATGACTGCGATGTCATTGCCGCCACCGGGTTTTTGATTATTTTTCTCGTAGTTAGAATGTTTCTTGACCGCATCCACATAGATTTTTTGCCCTTGGGCATTTTTTAGATAGAAGAAAATCTCGTCGTTTTTGATGACATTGCGTGCGAAAAGATCACCAAATATCTGATAGAAAAACTCATCAAAACAATGTGCGGCCGTAATAATAATCGCTTCGCTCCACTGCGGTTTATGAGCGAATGTTGCAGAACAAAAAGTCCACTCTTGGCAGATGGCACCATTATCGAGTTTTTCGCCATCGCTTTTATTATGGCAGCTGCGGATAGATTCATGCCATACAGTTGGATAGACTTTAACGGGATATTTATCGCATTGATTGTTGAGAAAATTTTCTTTTGTTTTACATCCTGCATGCTGCATAAAAGCTGCCGTGGTACTCGCTTCATCGTAACCCATGTGGGCTAGTTTGAGTGTATACTCGGCGGTGCCATAGGGATCACTGATTGAGGCAGGGATTCCGTGCTTATGTCTGCTGTCTAGGCTTTGATCTAGGTTCTCGCATGCGAGGCTAGTCAAGATAGAGATCACCAAGGCAAGCCTAGAAAGCGGTATAATTCTTAGAGAGGTGATTAGATATTTCATTGTATGAACCTTAAGTGATGGGAGCTCTTGAGAGAAGATGCTTGCATTAGGAGACAATAAAGACAGTCGTATAGCACCCTTTTGCATTGCCAAGGTGTATTCGATAACCCACATCTGAAGCGATGCCCAACGCGCGACGACATTGGATGCGCACTCTTGCGGAGGCCTATCACGAGGCGGCGGAGCAACATCCGGAGCAGCCTTTGTTACTGGTTTCGGATATCGACGGCACCATTTTGGACATGCGTTACATGATTTGGCACGTGCTCCAGGATTTTGACCGCACGCACCACACCACCTTTTTTGGTGCTCTGAGTGTCAATGCGATTGGGGTGCACGAAAATCAGGTGCATCATTTGCTGCAGGAGCTGGATCTCTCGCCGGAGTGGTGTGAGAAGGTGATGCAGTGGTATTTGGAGGCGCGTTGGCATCCACGGGCTATTCAAGCGATGCACCGTCCTTTTCATGGGGTCATGGAAATGATCCGTTGGTTTCAGCTGCAGCCTCACACCGAAGTCGCTCTGCTTACGGGTCGACCGGATGTGTTACGCGAAGATACATTGCGCTCGCTCAATAGTTTGGGCGAAGCCTATCACGTAAGTTTTCGCAATGAACTTCTTTATATGAATCCCCGCAATTGGGAAGAAAAGGTTAAGCAATCCAAGGTTGATGGCATTCAACATTTTCGCAATCTTGGCTATCATGTGTTTGCATTTATCGACAATGAACCGGCAAATCTAAAAGCGGTCTCTCAGCATGATGATGGGCATAATATTTTGCTTCTGCATGCGGATACGATTTTTGAAAGCAAAAGCACCATCGTACCGCACTCGGCTGAGGGGCATGATTACCGTCTCGATGAGCTCGTGCCGCGTGAGCGCATTCATCCTACCGGTGTGCAACTCGTCTGGCATGGGGTAAATGACCGCGATAATCTCAACATGGCCTTGGCCTCAGACGTTGCATGGATCGAAGTAGACGCGCGACGTATGCCCAATCATGATGCTATTATTGTGCGTGGAGATTCGCTTGAAGATAGGCCACTATCTCCAGGTGAATCCTGGCTTACATTAGATGATGTTGTTTCCGCTATTAAGGCACATTCAAAGCGCATAAAAATCGATTTCAAAAATGCCTCTGATGATTTTTTGCACGAAACCATGAAACTCCTTCATGCGCATCATATGCAGGATGATGCCTTGTGGTTTAATGGCCGTGTGGAGGAAATTGGTCAGTCAGGGTTTCGTTTGCTTGCGGACGCTTTTCCCGGCGCCATTCGCCAGTGTCCTGCAAGTTGGTTAACGCCTTTGATGCGCGCCATGCCCGACGAAGCCAAGCAGGTCCTTGCGCATTTTAGCGCCTGGGGTGTGCAGCGTTTTTCCTTTCACTGGGGCATCGATTACCTGTCTTCGATTATCGATGCGGTTCACGAGTGGGGTTACCAAAGCAATATTTACGGCGTCGAAGATTTAGAAAACTTCTTGCGCGCTATTTTGCTTTTGCCCACTTCGGTGACCTCGGACTTTAACTTTCCGCAGTGGAATTACTATGGCCGCGGACCTGGCAAAGGCGGGCGTTTTCATACCTACAGCCGCAGGCCTTCGCATGTGCCTGCCTCCTCTTACTAGGAATTTCCTAGGGCACTGCGACCCAAGTCTTGCTAATACTGCCGGCATGCGTTGGGATCGTGGACATGTAAGTTCGGATGTGATCGATCGGCGTGGGTCGCGCGGCGGTGGTGGTCCTGGTTTGTTGGGATTGATTCCTCTGCTGATCAAGTCTCCTTTGGGGCTCACCGGGACCCTTCTTGTGGTTGGCGGCTATATGGCTTACTCCGCGCTTTTTGGCAGTTCGGAGCAGCAGTTAGCAACAGAAGGTCAGAACTCTGCAGGGCATAAAGCGTCTTCGGAGAAAGTCGCCTTTGTTTCTTTTGTGCTCGATGATGTGCAAAAAACCTGGCAGCAAAAGTTCCCTGGTGGCAGCTACCAGCGCGCCCAGCTTGTGGTTTTCACCGATCGCACGCAATCCGGCTGTGGCGTAGGTCAGGCCGCGATGGGGCCTTTTTATTGTCCAGCCGATCGCAAGGCCTACATCGATTTGGGTTTTTATCGCGAGTTAGAGCGGCGTTTGGGCGCACCGGGTGATTTTGCCCAGGCTTATGTGATCGCTCACGAGATTGGTCATCATGTGCAAAACTTGCTGGGTACCAGCGCGCGCGTGCATGCCGCGCCACGCTCGAAGCAAGTCGGTGCAAACGGGCTATCGGTGCGCCTTGAGCTGCAGGCAGATTGTTATGCGGGGGTATGGGGACACTCCACGCGCCAGCGTCAGCTTTTGGAAGAGGGCGATGTGGAAGAAGCCATGCAAGCTGCTGAAGCTATCGGCGACGATCGGTTGCAGAAACGCGGTCAAGGGACGGTAACTCCGGAAACCTGGTCGCATGGTTCGTCGGCGCAACGCATGCGTTGGTTCAAACGCGGTTACCAGTCGGGTGATCCCAAGGACTGCGATACCTTTGCGGTGGCGCGACTCTAAGATGGCGGTGGTTCTTGGCAAATCAATTTAGTTAGCGATGCAATCTTATCTCCAGTTGCTCCAGCATGTGCTCGACCATGGGCGTCCACGCGCCGATCGTACGGGCACAGGGACGCTGAGCGTTTTTGGTCAGCAGCTACGTTGTGATTTGCGCGAGGGCTTTCCCCTGCTCACCACGAAGAAGCTTCATCTCAAATCCATTATCCACGAGCTTTTGTGGTTTGTACGGGGCGAGACCCATGTAGCTTCGTTGCAAGTGGCGGGTGTGAGTATTTGGGATGAGTGGGCAACTGCCGAGGAGTGCGCACGTTTTGGTCGCAAAGCTGGCGATTTGGGGCCGGTGTACGGTCATCAATGGCGTAACTTTGGCGCTACGCGTCGCGATGACGGGAGTTATGCGCAGGACGGTGTGGATCAGCTCCAGCAGGTAATCGAGCGCATCAGGCACAACCCTCACAGTCGACGCCTGATCGTCAGTGCCTGGCATCCCCGCGAGGCCGATGAGGTCACTCTGCCTCCCTGCCATAGCCTGTTTCAGTTTTATGTTCAGGATGGTGAGTTGAGCTGTCACTTATATCAACGCAGTGCCGATCTTTTCTTGGGCGTGCCCTTTAATATCGCGAGTTACGCCTTGTTGACCTTGATGATTTCCACGCTCTGCGATCTAAAACCGGGTGATTTTGTACATAGTTTTGGTGATTTGCACCTCTACACCAATCACCTCGAGCAAGCGCGCCTGCAGTGCAGTCGTCAGCCGCGTCCTTTGCCGCAGATGCGTGTTCTGAGCAAAAGGCAAACTATCGAAGACTTTGTTTACGAAGACTTCCGGCTCGAAAACTACGATCCACATCCGCATATCGCAGCGAAGGTCGCGGTGTGAACAAGCGCTTGGGCTTGGTGGTGGCGATGAGCCGCAATCGTTGCATCGGTCATAAGGGAACCCTGCCTTGGCATATCCCCGAGGACCTCAAGCATTTTCGGCGTGTGACCACAGGGCATGTCATCATCATGGGTCGCAAGACGCATGCTTCAATCGGCAAGGCGCTTCCACAGCGGCGCAACATTGTCATCAGTCATAACGCGCAACAGCTTCAGCCAGGATGCGAGCATGCCGCTGATTTAGAAACTGCGTTGACGATGGCTTATCAGCAGGACGATTGTCCGCGCATCATCGGTGGCGCGCAGGTTTATGCTCAGGCTTTGCCTAGGGTGAGTGATGTGTGGATTACCCATATCGACCGCCATGTTGATGGTGATACCTTCTTTCCAGATATGGATCTTAGCACTTTTGCTCTGATCGAAAAACGACCCGCTGAGAACCACGAAGACGTGTGCTTTTGTCATTATCGATTGCTCGATAGTTAGCACTTCTTTTTTAGACTGAGCGCATGCTGTTTTTGCGAATACAAGTCAACTTGCCGAGTTGACTAAATCGCGTACACTTCAGCTCTTTCGATCTTATCTGGAGAGTTAATATAGTGAATTATCTAACCTTAATTATTACTTCCCTTATGCTTTTTATGAGTTCTTGCGAACTGAATCAAGGGAAAGCAAATCAGCAAATCAAGCTCAATGCCAACGATAATAAAACCGTGCGTTTTCCAAAAGAAGTCAAAGAAGTTAATGATGTATATGGTGCTGGACCCAGAGATCGCTTCGACTCTTTACTTGATGGTCGTTGTCAGCAGGTCATGAATTGTAATGATGAAGATGGTGGTGTTCGCAATATTTGCAATGCATGGTGTCCTCCTGGTGATAAAAAATACAGCAATGAATGTAAATACGTAAGTGATGATTCAGACGTTTACAACGATTGCATTTGCGATTTTGGTGAAACTTGCCTTGAGACACAATTTGTCGAGATTATCTCTAAAATTACGGGCGTGATTAACGCGTTATCGGTCACAAGTGGTCCTTTGATTATACCAGCAGAGTTAGCTTTGGCTTTTCTGATGGAAGGAGGTCACTATGGATTATTGCAAAACTACGACAGGTTTGATTCATATGGTGATATCGGTGTTGATAATTTACTAAGTGAGAATTGCGCAATAAAATCATCTTATCTCCCGTATATGTCTGACGTAGTGAAAAAATATGTAGAGTCATCCAGTTGTGAAAAACTGAAAAATGAGGACGGAGATACTGTTTACGAAACCAGGTTTACCTTAGAGCCGGCTCTACACGCGAATGCAGGTATGTATGCCTACTTTCGACAAGCTGCTATTAAGGCATTTGCTGCTCGTAACATTGACTTTGGCTCTTTTTCCAAAGAACTTCAGTTTTTTTGGTCTTATGTCTTTTTTAATATAGGTGAAACGAGGGCTATCCCCATGCTCAATAGCCGCGTCGATGCGGACACCTACAAGGACACAAGCTGGGGTGGCAATGATGATAGTTATAGAAGAAATAAATTTAGCGCGAACCATAATGCTACCGTTCGCGCTGCGAACTTAGCTTATTTACGCCTTTTGTGTCAGCGACACCCTGACTATGTTGCCCCATTGTTCTGCCAGGGTTTGTAAAGAAGGGTGACCGGTTTTAGCCATACTTGCCTAAACAGGCTGAAGCTCCAAATCGGTCACATTTGATTTAGTTCAACGATTATCTCTGCAGTTATAGACATCAATGTAGAAGTCACCTGCGTCAGACTTAGGAATGAATCTTGCCGTATCGGTTTGATAAACGACGACCTCGACCAAGTGATTTGCAGTGTTACCTTTCAAGGTATAACTGAATGCGTTGAAGGTATATATAGGATTTCCTGAGCTAACAGTATAACGTTTTCTTACGATATTTCTTTCCACAGGCGTGGCCCCACCCTGAATGCCAAAACTCATCGTGTTAGTTCTTGAATCAATTTTAAATCGAAAATCACCGCCTATCGGAGAGTGCTCTTTCCTTCTGTCATATTTATCGATATAAAAAATATTATCACATTTCCAATCTACAGATTCGTCTACGATCAGCTCCGACTTGTCGACATTATTGTTATTTGTGTCACCTATGCTCGGCTCATATGCATTGCAGTTAATGGAAAACAATAAGAATAACGATAAAAAAACATAAGAAGGGTATATTTGATAATTTTTCATTGTAAGAAAGATCCTTATTTGTGTGCAAGTAAGATGAAGTATTAGTTCTAAATAATTTTTTGTCTAATCCAATTCCCCAAAGCGATGTTTATAGCCCGCCATGATTGAGAAAGGTTTTCCGGGGCGGGCACCAAAGGGGCGCAGTCCAGCGATGTATCGATTATCAAAAAGGTTGTCGATGGTGATGTAGACGCGGTTGGCCTCGGTGAAGGCATAGTAGGCACTGGCATCGACGATGGCGTAGGGGTCGGTGCCTTCGCCCTCACCGATGCTGCCCTGGCTCGCGGTATCGCGCATGGCACCCACATAGTTGATCACGAACTGAAGCCCCCAGTGTTTATGGTTGAGACCCAAGGTGCTGCTGAACTGATGCTCGGGCACATAGGGCAGCGAGTCGCCTGACTCCACACTGCCAAACTGAGGGTGCTGCCAGGTGAAGTTGTTGCGAAATCGCGTGAGCGTAAAGGTGTAGCTCGCTCGTGCGCCGAGGCTAAGCCCGAGAGGGAGCTGCCAATCATAGGCTGCCGTAGCTTCAAGCCCGTAGACGTGCAGTTGACCTCCGTCGAATTGGTCGCCCACATTGTTATCGTCACAGCCTCCCGAAAAGGTGCACTGGCCGATGAGGTTGCGATAATCGTTGAAGAAACCGATAGCCTCGGCCTTTAGGGCATCCCACTGTAGGCGAGCGCCCAACTCGTAGTTGATGCTGGACTCTGGCGTGACATCTTGCCCAGGCGCGACCGGGCTGGTGCCGCGATGAATGCCGGCAAGTATGCCTAGCTCTTCGATGGGATAAAAGGTGGCGCCCAGACCCGCGGTCCACAGTAGGTAGGTGTCGCGCTCTGTTTCAGTCCCCACTGCACTCGCGCTGGTATTAACCACCTCAAGGCGGGCCCCTGGGGTGATCACCCATTGTTCGCCAATACTGATTTCATCCCAGGCGTTCAGCGCGGTGGCATAGGAGGCTTGGCGATTTTCCAGACTGATATGTACCGGTGTGTTGTGGCGCACGAGCGTGCCGTTGCGCATCAAGTAGCCTTCTTCGGTGTGATTGCGCCGGATGCGGTCGAAGTGAAAGCGCAAGCCTGCGTTGAGATTGTGACTGAAAAGATCGCCTATATACCGCCAGTTGGCGACGCTATGCACGCCCTGTGACACGTAACGCCGATCGTTGGTGCCGATAAGCAGGGTTTCGTTATCGGTGGAGTCTTGCTCCCCGCGCAGCACACTGAGAAAAACCGCGCGTTGTCCAGTGGGGTTGAGTAAAATATCGCGGATATTCGGACCGCCGCGGAAGGAATTGAACTTTTTCCAAGCACGTGAGATGTCGTGACGATACGCGGTGGTTTTGAGCTCAAAACGCTCATCGACAGACATCGTGTAAGACAGCTCGAGTTGACCTCGCTTCCAATTCATCAGGCCGAGCTGTGAGGCGGCATAACGGCGATAGGGATCGTCGCGAAAGTCATCCAGGGTGAGACCCATGTAGGTTTCATGGGATGTTTCGTCCGCGTAGCCTGCTTTGCCCTCGATGCTGTGTGCGATGGGGCCGGTATTGGCAAAGTCATAGCGGCTTTTGAGCATGAACTCGTTTTTGGCAAAACCGGTATTGCCGCCGCCGTCGAGGTCTTTGAAGCCATCGCTGCGTAGATGAATGCCTTCGAGCAATATTCCCCACGGACCTTGCTGCGTCCCGGCCCAGCCATGGGCTTTGCCCTGCCGGAAGAGACCAAAGGATAGATCGATCGCCCCTTGCGTAGAGTATGGAATATCGCGGGTATGCATGTTGATTGCGCCACCCACGGTGGCCGGGCCAAAGCGACTTGCCGCGGGGCCCTTATAGACATCGATGCCCACCATGCGTGTGCTTAGGGGGAAATAATAGGCAGCGGGTGCCGAATAAGGAGCAGGGCCAAAAAGAATCCCATCTTCCATCAGGGTGATTTTGCTGCTGCGGTCGGAATAGGCGCCGCGAATGCCGATGTTGGGACGCAGGCCACTACCGTCCTCGTCGCGTGTATAGACGCCGGTGACCTGTTTTAATACGCGGTGCACATCGTCGTATTCTTGTGTCTCCAGCGCTTCTTCGTCGATTACCGTTGCTGAACCGCCGACGCGCTCGAGCTCGAGGGTGGGTGCGGTGACCAACATGGATTCAAGAAAGAGTTCCTCCTCACTCAGCGATTCTTGTTCGGTGGAGTTTTCTTCTTCTTTAGCTTTAGCGTTTGCCGGTTTGGTCTCTTTAGGCTGGGCGAAGGCATTTGCGCTTACACTAAGACTGAGGGCTAAAATCCACGGGCGTGCATTCATCGTAAGGCTTTCAAAGGCATGGAGTGGGGTTTCGGCAAAATCCAAGAAGCGGGTTTAATCCCGTCATGAACCTGGGTCAGGTCGGTCTTAGGATCGATAAGCAAGGCTTGAGGTCGGCCGTTGAGCGAAACCAACGCTTCGGCACGGACCTCTACATCCTTGATGCCTCGCTGGCGAAAATCCTGCGCGATGTGCTGAGCCAGTTGCAGAATCATATCGGGCTGACCTGACATTTCATTCGCTTGGCGCCAGGTGAGATATTGCATGGGGCTGACTTGCCAGCTGCGCTGACGCGAAGGGCTATGCACGTGATAGGTGATGCTGCCGTTTTTCTCGCGCACCATGACCTTCCACGCGTAACGCATGCCTTGCTCGTGCCAGAGCACATCCCCCGAATAGAGGTGATGGCGCAAAGGCATCAGCAGTTGAAAGAGTGCATAAACGCCGAGCAGTGCGTAAGCCCAAGGTCGCAGCTGTAAAGAGCGCTCTTGCGTTGATGATGTCGTCTCGCTGCGAGCTGAACTGGTAAGTGCTGTGCTGCCGAATCGCCGCTGCAACCAGCTTTTTGCCTGGTGTGGCCAGCTGGGGGAGAAAAAAAGCAAGGCCCCCGTAGTCATAAGGATGGGAAAAAGACCGATATCGAAAAAAACTTGGGTAAGCCCATGAAAGATCAGCACGATACCGTAGGCCCACAAACGTGTACGTGGCCAGCTCAAGAAGAGCACGATGCTGCAATCGTAAATGAAGCCTACCCAGCTAAAGGCATAAGCTACCCAGCCTTGTGCGAGTAGGGGGCCAATCAGGGGAATCTCGGTGCGGGCACCCAACCATATGTGCAGGGGTTGGGCGTGCAGCAGCCAATCGCTATTGAACTTGGCGAGGCCGGCGTTGACGTAGACCACTGCGATTTGAAAGCGCAGTAGGTAAAGCATCCACGCAGGGATTTGAGTGCGTTTGGGTGCTGATCGGCGCCAAACATCGAAAGAGCCATAACTGCCCAGGGGTAAACAGCTCATCAGCAGGCCTAGCCATACGACGAGGTAGTAGTGATTGAGGTAGTTGGTTTGGTCGATGAGCTGTGCATAGGCGAAGCCCACGGTAAAAAGCACGATGCTGACGCGGTAAAAAAGACCAAGAGCGACGCAAAGGGCGAGTAAGCAAAGCAGACTATAGTGCAGGTACATGCCCCAGACGGGCCAGGCTTGGACCCATTCGAAGCCGCTGTACTTAAAGAACATGCGTGGCTGGGCGTAAAGAATCTCCACCCAGCCATTGAGCATGAAGCGTAGGGTTCCCAAACATAAGACCGCCCCCCACAGTATGCGAAAAGCAACGAGGGAGGCGATGTCGATGGGTTGATTAAGATGCGCCGCAAGACGGGATCGCATAACTACCCGGGAGTATTAGTCGTTGTCGCCGGCGCCTTCGCTGGGGATGCTTAGGTTGAGGGCAGTGACAAATTCGGACTTGAGTAGGTCGGTGATGGCTTTGACCTTGTCGTGTAGTTCACGCACACGTGCGATGTCGTTACTGTCGCCGCTTAGAAGCTCACGCAAAGGCTTGTCGATGCCATTCGCATTACTGAGGGCTTCTTTGACAGCGGTATCCAAGGCTTGCGCCGTGCTCTCGGCGCCTCGACCTGCGAGGATAGCGTAGATGCCCTCTTTCTGCTCGGTCACAACGTTGTTGCCATGAAGTAAGGCTTCCAGAGCTTCGAGGTTAGCGATGATGGCTTCACGGTTAAAATCTGACCACTGAAATTCGAGCTTTTCAGGGCAGCTATCGCTTAGACAGGTTGAGCGTAAACCTGCGGGTTCGGCCAGCTTCATGTCTTTGGTTTCAAGCTCAATGTAGAACAGCGCGACGAAGAGATCATTGAGCGCATCTTGGGTACTATTGTAGACTTCGCTGCCACTGCCTGCGCTACTCAGCTGCGAGCCAAAGCCATCGGATCCACTTGTGGTCCAGTCTATTCTGAGATTTGCCGAATGTTGCTCGATGTCCTTGATAAGCACCTTAGCGTAATCGGCGCGGCGTTGACGCACTGCCTGAACATCAAGGGCAGACCATGCTGAGCTATCGAAGTTGCTATCGCTCTGGCAGGCATGCGCATCGTCCTCTTGATACAGTAGATACTCTAAGGCATCCAAGCCGCGTACATTTACCAGCGAGGTCTCAATAAAGTCATCCTCCAGGTACTCTTGATCAAGAGTGGCTTTGTCGATGTTGCAAGGCGAGGTGGTGGGCCATGAGTAAATCTCATCGCGTAGACCCTTTTGCTTGGGTCGATCCATATCTTGCTCGGCGGTTGGACCGAGCTGAAAGACTTCTGCTTTTTGCCACGCTGACATTACATCGCGCCACTGTGCTTGGGCGTTTGCGCGCTCTGTGTCGTTTGAGGAATCATCGGCGTAATCATTCAAGGCGCTTACGAAGGATGTGACTTGGGTATCAAACGCGGCGTAAGTCGGTCCGATCGCCTGAGTTGCCATGACAGTAAAAGCTTCGCGTTCCGCCTCTGCTGTGGCTGGATCAAGAGTGGGTCCGCTGCCACCACTACTGTCGCTACAGGCAGTGGGCCACAGGGCGATAAGGACGATAACCGTTGAGAGAGCACCCCAGCGAAGGGATGCTGATAGAGCCGGGCGCATGCTTACCACCCCTCGACGTTGCTTTGGCTAAAGGCATAAGCCTCTTTTAGGATATCGCGGGCGGCGAGCAATTTCTGAGTATAGGAGGCGACTTCACTGGCTTCGGTGACGAGCTGCATGCCGATGAGGGTGTGTAACTCTGCCAACTTGGCTAGGACGGGCGAATGAGGATTGAACTGCAAGGCGAGGGAAAAGCCTTTGAGTTCAGACCAGTGTTTCGCGGCATCGGTAAAGCTGTAGTCGTCCGTGCCTAATGCGTTGAGGTCAGCAATCACATCGTTGATGTAGTGAACCGCTGTGGCTGCAATGGCCTTTTCCCAGTTTGCCAACGCCTTGTCACGCTCTTCTTTGAGCAGCGTCATCTCTTGGTCGCTGAGATCGCGTCCTGCTGCTTGGTTGATGATGGCGCGACCACGACGAAAGGCGCGGAAAGCATCCTCTTTGAAGGTGGTTTTGGGTTCGCTGCTGCCAATGTCGCGCTTGGCTGCATTGATGCTGTGACCTAGGTGATATTCCGCGCTGAGATCGATACGACCATCGCTATTGCTATCGCGGTAAGGCTTTTCACTATCGGACTTGCCTGCGATTGCTTCAAGGCTGTAGATGTCGCTATCGCGTGCGGCGCCGAAGTAGCCAAAGGCCTCGTCCCACGCACGCTCCAGTGTCGAATAAGGCGCGTCATCGCTGCCTTGGCTGTTATCGGAGAGCAACCCTTTGTCGTCGGTATCATCGTCGAGGTAATCGTCTGCAGCTTGCGAAAAGGCGACTGAGCCGTCGATGAATTTTTGTACGAGCTGCTGTAGGTCATGCCCTTCGGCGGTCACAAAATATTTCTCGACAGGCACTGGATTGCCCTCGGGATCCAAAGCGGTTTCGCCTGCCTTAGCTTTAACAGCGGCGTCTGCGATCTGGTTGAGCCAGTAGGCGATCAAGTTATCGGGGGTGATGCGTCCGTCTCGGTAACGGTCGGTATTGGGGTCATCCCAGCCCACCAGTTGTCCACCGGCATTCCAGTCTTTGTATTGCCCAGTCGCGTCATTGCCAGCGACTTTCTCTTGGAGATTTTTGGGTTTATCGCCTGAGAGATCGCGATAACTTTCTTGCAAAAGAACTCCGTCGACGCTGATATCGATGTTCTTATCGAGACCTGCCTCATCGAAGAGATAATAAAAGGTAAGGCTTGCCAGGGCGTCGTCTTTCGTGGCGTTGGCATCGATGCGATCCACCAGTAAGGCGATTTCGTTTTTGAGCCCTTGGGTTAAGAGATGGCGATGCGTCTGCCCTGTGTACGCTACGTTATTGGTATCGGGAGAGGCATCGGCGAACTGGCTGGTGAAACTGTAGGTGTCGGGAACTTCAATCGTACGGTTGTTGCCCAAGACACTGGTTTCGTTGTCGCTTGAGCAGCCCCATACGCAGCCCACCAAGATGGATAGACCTAAGATTAGAGATCGATTCATTGCAAACTCCTTACTGAAAAACGAAAATGATAATAACTTTCAATAAGGGTTTGGCAAGACGATTTTGTGCCCTCTTACACCACCGCTTTTATGGAGCCGTGATGCAAGAGGTTTGGGCGTTTAGAGTCTCCCCTCAGGGATCCGTAAACCCCTCGCCTTTAGGCGAAGGATAAATCGGCTAGAAGGGAGAGGTGGAAGCGCGTGGGTATCAGCGAGGGAGTCATACGGTATGGAGTTGCACGTATCACATTGTATGGACGACGAAATATCGCTACGCGGTGTTGAGCGGCGAGGTAGGGATACGGTGCCGGGAGTTGTTACGCGAGATCGCGCAAAGCAAAGAAATGCGGATCTATGCGGGTTCGATCAATCGGGACCATGTGCATATGTTGGTGGGGATACCGCCGCATGTGTCGGTGTCGCGAGCGGTTCAATATATGAAGGGGAAAAGTTCGCATAAGCTGCTGAGTGAGTATGCCAGGTTGCGCAAACGGTATTGGGGTCAGCATTTATGGGCGCGTGGGTATTGGGTGGCGAGCAGTGGTAATGTGACGGATGAGGTGTGGAAGGAGTACATCAAGCAGCAAACACCCCACGAGCCCGATGATGATTTCCAGGTGGTGTAGTCGGCCGTAGGGCCGACCGAATCCGGCTTTAAGCCGTCCTAGGAAGCCACCGGCTGTTAGCCGGTGGTCGTTCACAGGCAGCTGTTATCGCGTGCTTGTTGCATGCAGTCGCCGTAATTGAAACCGTCGCTCTTGTCGCCATCAAGGCACAGCACAAATTGATCTCGGCATGTCAGATCGTCGATGCCTAAGCAGTCCAGTGTTTCGCCGGTACAGCGAGTGTATTGCTTAGTTGCGGTGGGCAAAGCGCATCTGTTTACAGATCGTGAATCTGTTCAAAGTTATGGCGAGTGATGATGACTGCCTCTTCGGCATGTGGAAAACGGCTGTAGAAGGCTTCGAGGGCGTCTTCGTGGCGGTTGGCTGGAGCATCCCAAGTGACTTGAATGGGGCGCACCGATGTGCCTTGACCGATGACGAAATCAACTTCGCCGCCTTCACGCCAGTAACATGGCTCGTGACCTTGTTGGCGCAGCGCAAGGTAAACGGCGACTTCAAGAAGCTTGCCTTTATTTGAGCTTGTTGTGGTTGTGACACAACGCCATAGGCCCGGATCAATGGGATAGAATTTTTGTTGGTAGGCAGCACGTTGTCGATTGCATTCCACACCAGAGCTGATGTCGATTGCGATCGACACTGGAGTTGGCGTCGATCTGAGTCAGCAGTAATTATTTCCCAGTACTACCAAAGCCACCGCTACCGCGCTCGCTGTCGCCTAAGGCTTCGAGCGCGTTGACTTCATCGATTTGCGCTTGGATGCAGGGGGCGATGACCAGCTGGGCAATACGGTCGCCGGGTTGAACGGTGTAAGGTTCAGGCCCCAAGTTAATTAGCAAGACTTTGACTTCACCGCGGTAATCGGCGTCGATGGTTCCAGGACTATTGAGCAGTGTGATGCCATGTTTGGCAGCAAGGCCCGAGCGTGGTCGTACTTGCCCTTCAAATCCTTGCGGAATGGCCATCGCCAAGCCGGTGGGGATGGCTTGCCATGCATGTGAGGCGAGAGTGATCGGTGCAGCGCTAGCGCAATGTAGGTCTAAGCCAGCAGCTTGCGCGGTGGCATAATGAGGCAGCTGGGCTCTTTCGCGATCGAGTCGAAAAACGCGTAGCTTAGCTGCTTCAGCCACTGATCTCTTCGCCACCATCAACATAGATGGTATTGCCGTTGATCCACTGCGTTGCAGGCGTGCTCAAAGCGACCAACGAATTGGCAATATCTTGGGGTGTGGTTAGACGTTTGTTGGGATTGCGATTCGTGGCCGTTTCAATCATCCCTTCGTGGCCTGGGATTTTGCGCAGCGCGGGTGTGTCCGTGACGCCGGCGCAAATGGCATTGCAGGTCACATGATGAGGAGCCAGTTCGACCGCAAGCTGGCGAATATGAGATTCGAGCGCAGCTTTGGCAGCACTTACAGCGCCATAACCCTGCCACACTGAGGTGCTTCCTGAAGAAGTCATGGCGTAGATGCGTGCCTGTTTGCCAAAGAGTTGGCGCCGCATTACATCTTGCGACCAATACACGAGGCTGTGCGCCATCACATCCAAGGTCATGTCGATGTTGCTGCGATTGATCAGTTCTTCGTCTTTGCTGCCTTCATTCCAGTAGGGCTTGAGAGTCCCAAAGGCCAAAGAGTGCAGCATGACCTGGATTTTGTCGTCCGAACCCGAGTCGCTGAGACGTTGCTTAATCTCGTCAAGGGTGCTGCGGCGTTTGGCCTCATCGGCAGCGTTCATGTTGTAGAACCATGCTTGACGACCTTGCTTTTCGATTTCGCCTTTGATGCGTTCCACATTGGGCATCGTGGCGCGGCGATCGAGATGAATGCCGATAATGTTCATGCCAGCGCGTGCCAAGGTCGTACCCACGGCTTCGCCAAAGCCGCTGGAAGCTCCCAAAATCAACGCCCAACCCTGGTTTTTCAACAACTCCGATTGACTCATGGCGGCGACCATAAACGCCTAAAAGAAGGGAGGCAATGCTTTTTACGTCCCTTGTCGCGATGCTTTTTCGGCATGGCCCGATTGACCAAAACGCGTTGCGAGCACCTGTGCCACGTCGCTGAGTGAGCGCTGGCGCGCCATCAAGCCGACAAGGCTGTGATAGAGCAGGTCGGCTGTTTCAGAATCCACGCGTTCATCGCTTTCGTGGGCAAGGGCTTGTGTCAATTCCTCAGCTTCTTCGCGAATCTTGGCATTAATGGTTTCAACACCACGCTCGAGCAAACTTCGTGTGTAGCTTTTGGTCGCGCTACGTTGCGTGCGGGCAGCGAGGATATCCTCAAGACGAACCAGTGTCGGACTGGCGAAGGGCTGATCTTGAGAAGACTGGTGATCGGTATCGAGTCGATTGAAAAAGCACTGACGTTTGCCCGTATGACAGCTGGGGCCTGTAGGGTCGACCAGATAGACCAGCGTATCCGCATCACAGTCGGTCCATACCTCAGCGATATGCAGCACATTGCCGCTGGTCTCGCCCTTCTGCCACAGAGCCTGCCGCGAGCGACTGAAGAAGTGAGCTGTGCGGGTTGCTAGAGTACGTTCCAGCGCTTCTTGGTTAGCATAAGCCACCATGCATAACTCCCCGTTGTGACGATGCTGTGCCACCACCGGCATCAGACCATCCTTGCTCCACTTCAACGCTGATAAATCCATGCGAGGCAAATAGCGGAGGGCGTGAGTTGGGTCGAGCTGTTAGTGGGGTAAGACCTATCACAGTCGGAATCCTTTTGATCCCTAATGAGTCCAAAATTTGACCAAAAAATTTTGCCCAAAAGGGGGAATAATAAAAGATACTTGTTGTCCAAATACAAGTAGAGTATCCATATCACCTTGGCTTGGCATGGCAGCCTGAGCTGCTGCATTAAATTCATCGATTTTAGATAGAGCGCGTTCATATTCATTAGCAGCCTGAGTATGGAAGAGTAGCCGGTAAGATGAACCCGGTTTACCTCCTGAGAGCCCTATTTTCCAAGGCGTGGACTTAGATGCTATCTCTAGGATAGACTTTCCCCCCGTTCGAACTGCTGCTATCTCGCGGCCCGTTATCCTTGTAAATTCTCGGAGAGTACCGAGGGTATAGTAAGCATTGTGCTCTCGAACATTAAAGTATTCCCACCCATTCGGTGATACAGGAGTAGCTCTGGGGGTTGCACTAAACTGGCCATCCCATTTCTTTGCTAGATCCAGAAGGGCATCGAGCAATTTTTCATCAATAGTATCTAAGGAGCGCTGAATTGGACCGCTGGTTATCGCTTGCCATCTCCCTATCGAGGGTGCGTCTCCTCCACTCATAACGACTGCATGGCGAGGACCAGCCCTGAATAGTTTCAGAGTACCCTTCTTAATGCCTTTTGTTATCAGTTTTATGAGCCCGAGAGAAACCGAATCTCCTAGAACTTCTATCAGCATATTTCCCACGATGGATTCATTAGCAATACCTGTTTGGAGGCAGTAATAACCATCTGAGTCAAGATGAAGGGCTGAACCTACTTCACATTGGTCAAGGCTATGATCTTCCATTGCGCAAGCTTGAGTAATAGGAGCAGTTTTACCGATTGAATGATGGAAAACGCGAATTCCCATGTCCGCCTTTCCATTCATGAACTCTAGATTCAAGGTCATTTTTTTCTTAGAGTTTTGCCATCGCCTTGTGGTTAGTTTGCGTAGAGCAAGTTGCTCAACTGCTTCGCCGTCTCGACTTACTGTGACGAATGCCCAAGGTGATGCATTATTGAAAGGCTGAGTATAATACGTCCATGCATGACGTCCTTGGTACACGTAGGTAGAACATTTCCAGTACTGAAAAGCTGCGCGGTCAATTTTTTGCCCGACCGCAGAAGCTTTTGTCGAGTTATTCACATCTTCTTTGAGTCCACATGCTAGAAGTAAAAAAGAAAGAAGTGATAAAGAAGCGTATTTATTAATATTTTTATTCATATAATAATTTGATTTTCAAAGTTAGTAATTGCGATTACCCGTTAATTCAAAGGTAGACACATTTGCATGAATCGGAATTGCAGGAATATGCCTCATAGGCTCCGCAAGGTATGTATCGAGGAGAGCAGGGGTTGGTTGGCGGGGATGTAACACCTAAAGAGTGATCAAAGATTCTGATTCCACGATCTCCTCTACTCATAGTTTCTAAGTTAAGGGTCATCTGCCTATCCGGATCTTGCCATCGGTTAGGTGCAATTTTTTTTAGCTTAATATTGGATACAACTTTGCCGTTCTTTTGTATGCTAACGTGTACCCATGGAAAGGTTGGATGGAAAGCTGAAGTGCTGTAGTTCCAACGATAGCCCCCGTAAGGAATTCCAGTAGCACATACCAAATACTCTGTATTAGCCTGGTTCTTGTTTTCCGAGAGTTCAACAGTTTCGGTCGAGCAACCAATGCTTACGACAACCAAGAGCAGAGAAATAGTCCACACTTGGGATGAGCTAATATATTTATACGACATGCTAAGCTCTACGAGCACATTGTATGCCAACAGAGCTTAGGATGATAAATTGTGATTAATAAATAATAATATAGTATTTTTGTACGAGTATGGCGTTCGAGATTACTCTTGAACAGGCAGCTTTATTAGCCAGTTAGTAGGGACGATTGTCCCGCATGTGTCCCACAAAACGCCTGAAGAGATAGCGTGAGTCGTGAGGGCCGGCGCCAGCTTCGGGGTGGTACTGGACGCCGAAGGCGCCGCTTTCGCGATGCAGCACACCCTCGCAGGTTTGGTCGTTGAGGTTGACATGCGTCATCTCGCATTTGCCTTTCATGGACTCGATGTCGATGGCAAAGCCGTGATTCTGCGAGGTGATTTCAATCGCGCCGGTGGCTAAATCGCGCACAGGTTGGTTGAGTCCATGATGGCCGAACTTGAGTTTATAGCTCTGTGAACCTAGGGCTAAGCAGAGCACTTGATGTCCTAAGCAAATGCCGAAGATAGGTTTTTTGCCGAGAAGCTGCTGCACGTTGTTGACGGCGTAAGAGACCGCAGCGGGATCGCCCGGGCCATTGGATAAAAACACCCCGTCGGGCTTGAGGGCCAAAATATCCTCAGCGCTGGTTGCGGCAGGCACAACGGTGACGCGACAGCCTTCTTGTCTGAGACAACGCAAAATGTTGTGCTTAATGCCAAAGTCGATAGCAACTACATGTGTTTGCGGCGGTACCGCGGGCTCAAGCTGCCAATCGCCTAGGTCTTCTGTCCATTCATAGGTCTGGGCCGTGCTTACCTCACACACCAAGTCACGTCCTTCCATCGGCGCTTCGGCACGGGCGCGGTCATGGAGCGTTGCCCGATCTTCGTTACCAAGCGCTGCCATTTGGGCGCCATGATCGCGAATATGCCGCGTGAGCGCACGGGTATCGATGCCGGCAATGCCACGGATGTTGTGCCTTAGGCAGTAACGGTCCAGCTCCTCGTCGCAGCGCCAGTTGCTCGTTAGGGGCGCCAGGGAATGAATCGCCAAGGCCGAAAGAGCAGGGGTTGAGGCCTCGTTGTCCTGCTGATTGACACCGGTATTGCCAATATGAGGCGCTGTCATGACGACGATTTGCCGGCAGTAGGAGGGATCGGAAAGCACTTCTTGGTAACCTGTCATGCCGGTGTTGAACACCACTTCGCCAACCGTGCTTTCTAAGTGACCAAAGGCGATTCCTTCAAAGCAAGTGCCATCCGCAAGGACAAGACGTGTATTAGGATGCATCGTCATATCGGTGCGCAATGTGGCCTGCAACCATGGTGAGATCAACGCCTCCGGTCATGATTTGACCCAGCAAAGGAGAGTTGTGGGACTTGGAAACGATGCTTTGGCTGTTGAGCGTCCATTGGCGATGCGGATCGATCACCACAAGGTCGGCAGGGGAACCAACCTGCAGTGTTCCTGTTTCTACTGTTGGTAATAATCGACCAGGTGCCGTGCTCATCACTTCTACCATACGCATCGGGGACAATACGCCTTGGTGCACCCAGTTGAGCATCATGGGCAGTGCCGTGGCGAAGCCGTTGATACCTGCGAATGCATGCTCGAAAGTCGTGTCTTTTTCTGCTTGGGTGCAGGGGCGATGATCCGTCGTGACGCAATCGATGGTGCCGTCGCAAAGCGCTTCGAGCAGTGCTTGTCGATCGGTCTCGCTGCGCAAGGGTGGCGTGGTTTTGTACGCGGTATTGAAGCCTTTGGTATTTTCCTCAGTGAATTGAAGATGGTGAGGCGTGACCTCAGCCGAAACATGGCTAAAGCCACGTGCCTTGGCCTCCTTTACTAAACGCACCCCGAGTTGCGTGGAAAGATGGTTAAAGTGACATCGCGCTTGGGTAGCCTCAGCGAGAATCAAATCGCGGGCGATGATAACACCTTCGGCTTCGGCAGATGAGGCAGGCAGGCCCAAGTGAGTGGATGCCCACCCTTCATGCACCTGAGCTTTTTCGGCAAGGTAAGGATCTTCGGCATGTAGGCACAATGGCAAATCAAAATGCGCCGCGTAGTGCATGGCCCGGCGCAGAAGGGCACTATCGCGGATTGGTTGGTTGCCATTGCTTAGACCGCCTATGCCAGCTTCGTGGAGTTCGCCTATGTTGGCTAATGTCTCGCCCTTGAGGTTGGAGGTAATGGCGCCCAAGGGTAACAAGCGAGCTGCACTAGACTTACAGGCGCTCGCTTGAGCCAACATCATGAGGGTCACGACGCGGTTATCGTTGACCGGCGAGGTTTCGGGCGTGGCACATACGGTGGTGTACCCACCTGCAACAGCAGCCTTTAGGCCCGATGCAATGGTTTCACGCTGACAAAACCCTGGCTCGCCTAAGTTGGCACGTAGATCAATAAATCCGGGTGCAATCCACTTGCCTGTGGCGTCAATCCGGATGCATTCATCGCCATGATGCTGCTCACCCAAGTTTTGACCAACTGCTCTAATACGACCTTTTTCTACAATAATATCAGCGATAAGGTCGGTTTTGGAGCTGGGATCAAGAACCCGACCACCAGCGATGATGAGGGTGCGCATGAGCGCCTAGCGTCTAGCGCTAACAGGCGAACTTAGCCAGCTTTTTTGCGCAGCTCAGGTTCTGATGAAGCTGTTGCAAGGCGTTTTTTCATGCCCAAAACCTTGCGATAGAGGGAAGGAAAATCTTTGTTACGCGTGATGGTTACGGGTGAGCCACCGCGCAGTAATGTTTGAAGCACAAAGTCCATGATCTGCACTTCGCCATCCGTAAAACTATTGCTAATTCGCATACTTGTAACCCCTATGTGAGATGTGTAAAGAGACAGCTGTGACAATACATATAGTGTCATAATGTGACCCTACATGCACATCTTTTTTGTCAAAAACTTGCCTTGACGATCCTGTTGACGAATCCTAAATGGCTACTTTCAATCGGTTATTTTAAAGTAGGTCCTGTATCATGCCGAAAATGAAAACGAACCGCGCTGCTGCAAAGCGATTCCGCTGCACTGGCAGCGGCAAATTTCGCCGCGCTAAGGCCGGAAAAAGCCACATGATGTTTGGTAAATCATCGAATCGTCTTCGCAACTTACGTAAACGAGGCGTGGTTGATCACAGCGATGAGCGCCGTGTGCGTGAGATGTTGCCCTACCTTTAACAACGATACAGACTTACTGCCCTAAAAAGAGGTTCTCATGCCCCGCGTTAAACGAGGATTCAAAGCCCGTCGCCGTCGTAACCGCATTCTTAAGCATGCCAAAGGGTTTTATGGCGCGCGTAGCCGTACCTTTCGCAGTGCCATTGCTCAGGTTCACCGTGCTTGGCTCTCTGCTTATCGTGACCGCAAGCGTCGTAAGCGTGACTTCCGTCGTTTGTGGATTACGCGCATCAATGCCGCTACCCGTGAACATGGGCTGAACTACAGTCGTTTTATGGGCCAATTGAAGCGCCAAAACATCGAAATCGATCGCAAGATTCTAGCCGAGCTCGCTTATCGCGACCCGCAAGGGTTCAAAGCGGTCGTCGATGCGGCGGCTTGAGTAAAACCAAAGCGTGAGTCAAAAGGAGCGTAAAGCAGTTGCGCCAGAACCGGCAACTGCTCCTATAACGCCGGAGATTTTTGAGGCATCGCTTCAGCGTTTAGAAGCCGATATCGCACTTCGCTTTTCTGATAAGCCCACAGAGCATGCATTGCGTCATGCAAATGCGACCCTCACAGGGCCTCAAGGGGATATCACTCAGCTGCTCAAGCAAATCCCTGCCTTGCCTATCGAGTCGCGCAAAGCCTTGGGCAAGCAAGCCAACCTGCTCAAGCGGGAGGTGCAGGCGCAATTCGAGCAGGCACTAAAACAGTTGCATGAAGCGGAGCTGCAACAGGAGCTAGAGGGTGGGCATATCGATGTTACCTTGCCTGGCAAATCGCGTTGGTTAGGGTCTTTGCATCCGCTTACGCGTGTCACGTATGACCTCATCGCGTTGTTTCGATCCATGGGTTTTGGTGTTGCTGAGGGACCGCATATTGAGTGGTCGGAGTACAATTTCGAAAAGCTCGCCTTCCCTCCTGACCATCCCGCTACCGACATGCAGGATAGTTTTTTCATTCGCAGCGAAAAGTCTGCCGCAGGTCAGCCCTTGTTGCGTACGCATACCTCGACGGTTCAAGTGCGTCATATGATGGCCAATGAGCCTCCTTTCGCCATCATTTCGCCTGGAGCGGTATATCGGCGCGATGATGATGTCACTCATTCACCCATGTTTTTTCAGCTCGAAGGACTCATGGTGGGCAAGGAGATCAACTTTGCACACCTCAAAGGAGTGCTTACCCTTTTCGTACAGCGTTTTTTCGGCGATGAGGTGCCGTTGCGTTTTCGGCCGAGTTATTTCCCCTTCGTCGAGCCTGGCGCTGAGGTCGATATGGGTTGCACCTTTTGCAAGCCGTGGATTCCCAAGGAAGGCCCATCCGAACCCTGTCGTGTGTGCAAAGATACCGGCTGGTTAGAGATTCTGGGATGTGGAATGGTACACCCCGAGGTTTTTGAGCATGTGGGTTACGATCCCGAGCAATGGCGCGGCTTTGCCTTTGGCATGGGTATCGATCGCATTGCCATGCTGCGATATGGCGTGGCCGACATTCGCTTATTTTACGAAAACGATCTGCGCTTTCTCAGCAGTTAAGTCACCTAGATCGCTCGCGTTTAAGAAAACTCGTTTCTTGATAAGCTAAGATGTTAGTCTTATCTGAGTGAATAAGGTATTTCCCGATGCTGATGCAGCCGTCGCTGATATTCCTAGCGGTGCCTGTATTGTGGCAGGCGGCTTTGGCTTATGTGGGATTCCTGAGCTTTGCATTGAGGCATTGCATAAGCGTGATGTGAACAACTTAACCCTGGTGTCCAACAATTGTGGTGTGGACGGTTTTGGTTTGGGAGTCTTGCTCAAAAAACGCCAAATCAGCTCAATGATTGCTAGCTATGTGGGTGAAAATAAAGAGTTTGCCCGGCAATTTTTAGCGCAGGAGCTTGATGTGCAACTAGTCCCACAAGGAACCTTAGCCGAACGTTTACGGGCAGGAGGAGCGGGTATTCCTGCTTTTTATACCCCTGCTGGAGTTGGCACCTCTGTGACTGAGGGCAAAGAAATGCGTCGCTTTGACGAGCGCGACTATGTGCTCGAGCATGCCTTAAAAGGAGACTTCGCTTTGGTTAAGGCGTGGAAGGGAGACCCGCTAGGCAACCTGGTATATCGCGGCAGTGCCCGTAACTTCAACCCCCTGTGTGCGATGGCGGGTACTGTGACGATTGCTGAGGTAGAAGAGCTGGTCGAACCTGGTGAGCTTGCGCCGGATGCGATTCATACCCCCGGTGTGTTTGTGCAACGCGTGATTCAAGGGCAGCACGAAAAACGCATCGAACGTCTGCGGGTGCAGCAACACGGAGCCCGATGTTAAGTCGCGATGCTATGGCCCAACGCGCCGCTCGAGAACTGCGAGATGGCGATTATGTTAATCTCGGCATTGGCTTGCCCACCTTGGTTGCCAACTACGTGCCGAGCCACATGCAGGTCATGCTGCATAGCGAGAACGGTTTGTTAGGCGTGGGGCCTTATCCCACGGTGGGTGAAGAAGATGCCGATATGATCAACGCCGGCAAAGAAACTGTAACCCTTCTTCGAGGCGCGGCGACTTTTGATAGCGCCACGTCCTTTGCCATGATTCGTGGCGGGCATTTGGATGTGGCGATTTTGGGTGCTCTGGAGGTTTCCGCCGTAGGAGATCTGGCTAACTGGATGATTCCCGGCAAAATGGTCAAAGGTATGGGCGGCGCGATGGACCTGGTTCATGGCGCTAAACGCGTGATTGTGGTCATGGAGCATGTGGCCAAAAATGGGGCGCCCAAGATTGTCGAGCAGTGCACCTTGCCTCTTACAGGGGCAGGTGTGGTACATCGGGTGATTACCGATATGGCGGTGATGGACGTCACTCCGCAGGGTCTTGTGCTGCGCGAACTAGCAGCGGGTCTAACCGCGACCGATGTGCAAAATAAAACAGGCTGTGCACTCAAAGCAGATGCCGACTTATGTGAGATAAAATTCAGCTGAAAAGGCTTTGCTCCTGCGACCTTCGAGTCTCCGTAGAGCATGCTATGTGTGCTTGCGATTATGCCCGCACGTCATCTGATTGTTGGTTGGGATGGTGCTGATTTAGCGCTCATTCAAGATCTAGGACCGGAGAAACTACCCACCCTACATCGCTTGATGAAGCAAGGCGCGTATGCAGCTCTGCAAAGTGTGCAGCCGCCGGCGACGCTGCCCAACTGGACTAGTTTTCTCACCGGGGTGAACCCGGGCCAACATGGCGTTTTTGATTTTGCCTCACGGGAGGGGTATCAGCTTCGCTTCACAGGCGGTACGGTGCGCCAGGCGCCGTTGTGGATTGAGTCCTTGGATGCCGCTGGGCATCCCTGTGCGTGTTTGGGTTTTCCTGCCACCTGGCCGCCGCCGCAACTTAAGCATGGCGTTTTTATGAGTGGCTGGGATTCTCCTGTGGCTTTGTCACGCGATGCTTCGTTTGTTTGGCCTCGCAAGTATTTTGAGTCCTTATGCAAAGCTTTCGATGTTCTTCAGTTTGATGATATCGATGAGTTTCATGCAGACCGCGCAGGTTGGGTCGAGGCGTTGCCGGCTAAGTTGTGTGCGCGTGTGCAGCGTTTTACCGATATGGCTGCCCACCTTTTGGCCGAGCGCGAGTGGCACACGATGGCTCTGTATTATGGTGAGAGCGACACGGCTGCCCATTACCTATGGAGCGTGCACGATTCTTCGTCGCCGCGCGCACCCAGTGAAGTGAGTGATGCGCAACGCCTGGGTCTAACGCGGCTTTACCAGGCCTTGGATCGTGCTCTCGCGCAGTTGATGCAGCAGGTAGGTCAAGACTGTGAGCTTACTCTGCTTAGTGATCATGGTTCGGGAGGGTCTTCAGACAAGGTGCTCTATCTCAATCGCGTGTTGGCAGAGGCAGGACTGCTTCGTTTTCGTCAGAGCGGTAGGGCCCAGGCTGTATCGTATGCGGGCAAGGTGGCAAAGCAGGCGGGCTTGCGTGTTTTACCCCGTCGCGCGCAACAAGCATTGTTCCGTAGTCGTCATTTGAATGCACCGGGGAGGGTAGAAGCGCAGCTGCGTTTTGGCGCTATCGATATGCACAAAACCGATGCTTTTAGCGATGAGTTGAACTATTTTCCCAGCATTCATCTAAATCTTGCCGGGCGTGAACCTCAAGGCAGAGTGCATTTGCAGGATCGTGAGCGAGTGATTCGCGATGTCGAAGCTGCACTGATGGCATTGCGTGATCCTTGGACAGGGCAATCGGTGGTGCGTCAAGTGTGGCGGCGCGAAGAGCTCTTTGAGGGACCTGTCTATGAGCGTGCGCCAGATCTGCTGCTCGACATGGCGTTGGATCGGTCAAGTCACTCCCAAGGTTATAGCTACAATCTCATGCCTTCTGTTCAGGCTCCTGTGGCTACATCATGGCGACGTTTAGCTGTCGAAGAATATCTGGGTTGCAAGGGGCGCAGTTTGCCAGGCAGCCATCGCGCGCAGGGTTTTGCTTTGCTTTGGGGACCTCAGGTGCAGGCAGCAGGGCAGTTGGAGGCGCATATTTTAGACCTGCCAGCCACCCTTCTTGCCCGCATGCAGTTGGAAGTGCCCATGCATTTTGATGGACGCGTATTGTTTGAAGCCCTGCAGCAGCTTCCCAAACACACAAAGCGCTCTCTGCCCGCTGTGATGTCGCCTCAAGCGAGGCAAGAAACACCCCAGGGACATATCGAAGAGCGCTTACGTATGCTGGGTTATATTGAGTAGCTTGGGTTTTATATGCATTGTCCCGCGCCGTTGCATTGACCTGCGTTGTTGTCGGCTTTGACGCAGAGGGTACCGGCTGGTTTCACCGGTGCCTTGTTACAATCAATAATGCTACAGGTATTTGAGTTGACGCATCCTGTATGCATGCCGCACTTATCAGCGTAAAATCCGGGACCGACACTGCAAGAATTGTCGTTATTCCGGCAGTTGCCATTGCCATCGCAGTGCATAGCGTCGCCGCAGGAAGCACCAAAAGGTTTCGGTACATTGCTATTCGCACATACAGCACCACCATTTGGGGTACACTGGACAACACCCTGCATGCATATATTTGAACTAAGAGCACACGCTTGCCCTTCCTCGCTACAAGCCAGTGTGGCGCGGGTGTAAAAACCAAAGGCATTAGCGTTTACACTGGCTTGGTTTGCATCACAGCTGGCGCCGTTGACCACTTGCCAAGGGCCGTCGAGGGTTGGGCTGTAAAGCACTTGGCAACCATTAGTAGGTCCAGCGCAGTTGAGCGTGAGTTGAGCATCGCTGCTGAGTGTCGTTGCTTGGGGTTGTATTTCGGTGGGATCACAAACGATAGTTCTATTCGTGGGTGCTGCGGGAAGATCGGCAACGGGGCGACGGCCAAAGTCCACCGTGATGGCTTCAGTGAGTGCGTTTTCGGGAATCACTATCTGATCGCCGGCATCATTGACCAACGTGCCGCCGGTTGCATCGACTTGCGTACTGAACACAGCGTAAATGCTGAAACTCTCGCGCGGAAATTCGAAAGTGGTCACACCTTCTTTGCTTTCGCAACGCACATCGGCAACGACCTCCCAGCTCTGGTCGTCCTTATCGTCCAGCACATAAACATTGGCTTCGGTGCAGTCCAGGGCAGCATCACATTGCATGCGCACAGTGGCTGCTTGGCTTAGCTTGGTGCCGTGGGGCAACAATGCCAACGGTGCACAGGAGGGGAGGCGTTGCATGTTGTTGATGGTTGGCAGTGCTTGTTGATCCGCGGTTGGGAGCAACTCGGCCCGAATGATCATGTCCGCGCTTGCCTTGGGATAATAATCGTCCTTGTGCACGTTGAGGGAGTGTTTGCCAGTGGTGAGCAGCTCCCAATCTGGGTCACTTGTGTTGTTGTTTGGAGAGTTCGGGGCGTTGCTCGTGTTTTCGCTGCTTTTGCTGCAGCCAACAAGGGTAAGCGTGATTAGGGAGAGTGCTAAGCAGTAGAAAGGTAAGCGTGTCTTCATCAGTGCCTCCATGGTTGAAAAAATAAGCAGGCTGCAGCGTAGCAGTTCCATGCTGATGGTTCCTAAGAAACCTCGTGCCTCAATGGAGCATGGTGCATGCCAACCAATATAAAACGGTCAGAATATTACCCCGGCTTCCTGAGAGTGGTGCAATCCTGCGAAGATCTCGCCTTGATGACAACCTACGCATACCTGCGCTGGATTTACCGATGAACCTACATTTACGCTGACGCCGGAAAACCCCAAGGGGATAAAAGCCCTGGGGTTAGTTAAGGAGGTTGGGTGTTGTGATGCACCTCCTCTCCGTATCAATAGTTGACGCGTTTCGCTCTAGGTGTACGCTGCGGCGCATACTACCTAACCGAAGGGCTTGTCATGAACGCAAAGCAGCTAGTTTTCATCATCGCAGTATCACTCTCAATCCCCGCATTTATTGCCAGCGAGTCTCAGGCACAGGGCTACACTCAGCGCGACGGTGCGATTCAAGTAGGTGGTGGACTGGGCTTTGCAGCTTCTATTGCTGATGACGAGGCCTTCGCCTTCGGCTTTGATTTCAACTATTACTTCACCCACAACCTCAGCCTTGCTGTCAGACTGGGTGTCGCGGTTGATGGAGACTTTGCGCTTATTCCAATCATGGTGGATGGCCTTTGGCATTTCGATATTCCGTCCCTTAAAAAGTTAGTTCCTTTTGCTGGTTTAGGTTTGGGTGTTTCCATCCTCGATATCGACGATTTCGATACGGCGGCGGCGTTCACCATCGAGGTTCCTATTGGTGCTGAGTATTACATTACGCGTCAGTTTGCGCTGGGTACGGAGATGTTCTTCATGTTTCCGGTGCACAACTATGATTTTGGCGATGGTCCTTTTGGTGGTGGTATCGAATTGGAAGACCATTTCCACTTTCAGTGGCATATCATCACAGCGCGTTACACCTTTTAGCGCCTGATTCATGGTGGTCAGCTCGGGATGTGCTGACCGCGCGTTATCTTTTTTAGAAGCTCGGTATTGTCATGGAATTCTCGATTTTTTTGAGAATTCCGCAGTGGAGTTACTGCTGCTTATTGTGAGCCTGCGCTCCTATGAACGCAGTGGCAAGAACTGTGGTCAGTTGTTGCTTGGCTTAATTTGTGGCATGAACCCGCCCTAGTAATTTACTTCTCATGCAGGACGAGTTGTTGGTCTTATGCGCTTATCTTTGCTAATTTTCTTTGTATTTATTAGCGTAATACTTCTCCATTCATGTACTGAGGGTTCGAGGACAAAAAATGAACAGCAGTTCAAAGTTCACGGTAACTCGAACATAGCTTTGTCTCTTCTAGGGCGCTCCGTTAATAATATTAGAATAAGATGTGCTACGTTTCATCCGGAGCGAAAAAGTCTCATAGAGTGTCTAGCGAATAGCGCTGATGAAACCAGTGAAGGTGCCAAGATACTAGAGCATCTAAGCAAATCTTTACGTCTTACATGTGAAGATCTTATCAATCAATATGACACCTCGATTTCCTCGAAGGATATCGTCACAGTGGCTCAAGCTATGACACCTTACCTAGCCAAAATACGCGACTCAACAGTAGCCAGCTTGCACGTTCTAGATCACGCGTTCAGTCGTATTAATTCATCCCATAAAAATTCAAATTTATGTCACGAGTGTGTGGACAAATTAAAGTCATCAATGGTGAGTATACTCGTCAATGTTCGTGTACTGTTATTTGGTTTTATAGGTTCAATACCAGGGGCGCAAGTTGACCTTCTTAGTATTAGAAGCCCTTTATATAACAACCCACAAGGCTGGAATTCATATGTGTGTGATTTGAAAAAGCGTTGTCGTTAGTAACTAAACTTGCTGATTTGCGGTTGCGATTCTTGCTAAACACTGCCGATTTCTTCCACTGCTTTGCGCAATGTTTCTGCCGAATGAACAAGAGCGTTGTGCTCTGCTTCATCCATAGGCACGTCTAACACCTCGGTCGCACCTTTAGGGCCCACGAGGGTAGGGAGCGACAGGGCGACATCATGGATGCCATGTGCGCCTTCTTGCATACGACTCACGGTTAACACGCGTTGGTCGCCGCGCAGGGCCCAGCGCAATAGCGCTGCGGTGACATAACCAATGGCGTGATTGGTTGCTCCTTTGCGACGAATGATTTCATAGGCCGCGTCGCGCACCTCTTTCGCGATGAGCGCTTCATCGCTGACATGCCAACGTTTCAATGCACGTAGCGGAGTTCCACCGATTTGCGCGCTCGACCACAGCACCACCTCTGAATCGCCATGCTCACCGACCACTTGGGCGTGAATCGAACGTGGCTCAAGGTGTAGATTGCGTCCGAGTATTTGTCGCAGACGGGCCGTATCCAGCATGGTCCCCGTGCCTATGACGCGCGTTGCGGGTAGCCCTGAAGCTTTTACCGCTAGCTGTGTCAGAACATCCACTGGATTGGTAACGATTACGATGAGCCCGCGCGTATCGGCCAATTGACGCGCAATACCGCAGACGATTTGAGCATTTTCTTGCAGTAAACTGAGGCGTGATTGCTCTGGCCTCCCGCCACGTCCCGCTGCGATCACCACCGCATCTGCATCGCGCATTGCATCCACAGACGCACTGCGCACGATGGCAGAAGGATAAAAGGCAGCGCCCTGGGCGAGGTCCATTGCTTCGCCCTCGGCACGGTCGTGGTTTACATCTGCGAGCAAGAGCTCTTCTGCGAGACCCGACGAAAGCACGGCGGTTGCGATGCTTGAACCCACCGATCCCATACCAACAATGCCTATCTTCATAATCCCTCCTTTAGGGTGGTTGCACTGTGTACTGTACCCTTCTCACGGATACTCGCCATGCGTTTCGCTTCGGCTTTAGGCAGAGCGGCGACGTGACCTGGCCGAACGTCGTCTTCGATTGGCATCGGTTAAGACAGCGGGCAGAGCTTCTCCTCGACTGAGGCAATCCAAATGTAAAAACTGCAGCGCCTCAGGGTAGAAGTCTCGCTGGTTGAGCTTGCCCACACGGCCATTACGTAAGCGTGGCTGACTGAGGGCGATGAGTCGCATGCGTTCCTTAAGACGCTTGGGAATCGCTAGATGCGAAAGCACATCGCCCATCCACTCTTCAAAGGCATGCGCAGGACTATCCTCGCCGTCGAGAAATTCGCGTAAAGGAGCCCACAGCAATGCGAGCAAAAGCACCGCATCGGCAACAAGGCGGGATCGTTCGGCATGATGGCGATCGATCGCTTGCAAGTAACGCCAGGTGGCATTGACGCAATGACAGTGATCATCCAGATACGCCGCTAGCTGGGGCAATACTTCGGCCAAAAGTCCCGTTGACCAGGTCAGGTAAATCGACCGATGCGCTGCACCGCCGCGTAATAAACGCAGGATCTCTTCAAACACCCGTGGTGGCGATGCGCGATGCAGCTCTCGCCGCTGTGCCACAAGCGCATCCATCAACTCGGGATCGATGCCAAAGTCGAGTCGGGCGGCAAACTTGATCGCTCGCAGCATGCGCACCGGGTCTTCGCGAATACGTACATCGGGGTGACCGATGGTTCGTACGCTAAAGCGCTCTAAGTCACCGAGTCCGCCTACATAGTCGATGACTTCGTCGCGATCTAAATCGTAAAACAAGCCGTTGATGGTGAAGTCCCGTCGCAACGCATCTTCGTGAGGCTCGCCAAATACGTTGTCATTGCGAATCAGCAAATCGGTATCCTGGTCATCCACGTGGCGTTGAGAGCCGAGGCTCGTTCCATTGGTATCGCCAGGGGGTTGCCGCATCATGGTGAGAGGATCCTGACGAAAGGTCGCGACCTCGATGATCTTACCTTGCGAGAAAAGAATATGGGCAAGGCGAAAGCGTCGTCCCACCAGCCGACAGTTGCGAAAGATGCGTCGCACATCGGGGGGATAGGCATCGGTGGCAATGTCAAAATCTTTGGGTTTACGACCCAGAAGTAAGTCACGTACGCTACCGCCCACCAGATAAGCGCGGTAGCCATGGCGGGTTAGGCGCTTGATGACCTTGATGGCATCTTCATCGATGGATTGCCGGGCGATATTGGGCTTTTGTTTAATGGCCTGAGGCTGGATGACATCGAGCGCCCCTTCGTCGCCTTGAGCCAATGTCTCAGCATGGCTGTCATGATCCTGGTCGAAGGGTGCTTGCATGCGCTGGACGTGCATAGCAATTGCGGTAGAGCACGCAACCATGACCGTATCCGATATGTCGCCCAGCGAAGCTCACGATAAAATTCTCCACGAAGGATATGTATATATCGATGTGCGCTCTGTCCCTGAGTACGATGCTGGTCATCCCAAAGGCGCTTACAACGTACCCATCATGATGATGACGCCAGCAGGAATGCAGGCTAACCCGGACTTTCTTGCGATTATGGAGAAGCGCTTCCCCAAGGACAGCAAACTCATTTTAGGGTGCAAAGCGGGGACCCGCTCTGCCAAGGCCTGCCGTGTATTGGAACAAGCTGGGTATCTTGACCTTGCCAATCAACGCGCCGGTTACTCGGGCACGCGCGATCCCTTCGGCCAAGTAACAGAAGCAGGTTGGGAGGCGCAAGGGTTGCCAACCGCAAGCGATGCAGAAGCAGGTCGGGATTACGCTAGCCTAGCGGGTTGAGCCAGGCAGCGCGTTACCATTGTAACCGCAGCAAGCTTGGCCCTGCACTCGATTCACATAGAGGCCGAGGCTTGTGCCTCTTGGGATAACTCCCCGAAGATAGTCAGTGTATGCCGGCCGGGTGGGCTCCCCTTGGCTTACTTAGATTCTCCGTTGCGAGTTACATCTGTAACATGGATCGGAGTCACCCCGTGGTGATAGTATGAAAAATGTAAGGTGTGTCAGTTAGATTCTTAAGCTTAGGATTTCACCGTGGCGCACATTGCAAATAATAGCGTAATCAGGTAGGGCAGAGCTCCTAAGGCGAGGTCAAATATGAGGCAGCAGGGCAAGGTGTGTATGCACGCTTATCTTCTTAGTATTATAACGTTTATGTTGGTTAACTTGAGCGTGTTGGGTTGCGGCAGCGATAACGGCGTTTTTTCGTTTCGCCTCAACGATCCACCCAGTAATCCTAGCATCACCATAAACACACCTGCCGATGGAAGTACTTTAGGCCTTACCAATGATTGCTCTGAAGCTGAAGGACTGCAGATTCCTGTTTTGGCCGATACCCGTCTAGCTGAAAACACCGAAGTAACGGTACGCGTAGGCGACTCAACCTCTATATCCACCGTTGTTGCGGCGGGTAATATCGACGTATGCATTGATGTCCCCAGCGACGCGCAAAACATCGTGGTGACCGTTGAGGCAAGTCCAGAGGGCAGTGCTACCGTGAGCGATACCGCAACCATTGCAACCGATACCATGCCTCCAGACACGGAGGTCGCGCCTGTGGATCCCACCACACAAGTTGCGATAACGGGAAGGCGTGAAGGCATCGTAAGTTTCACCTGGGACGATGTTCCTGATAACGGTGTGCCCCTACAGAGCTATGAAATCCGCTGCGCACGCCAGCCTCTCACCAACGAGTTCGATTGGGACGAGGCATCAGACATTCAAGTTGAGCTGCAAAGCACACCTAGTCTAAGCGGCAGCCATACCGAAAATGTGAATGGCTTCAAAGTAGGCATTGATTACTACTGCCTCATTCGCGGCAAGGACGTTAACGCGGCCCTCACCCCACTGCCTGCAGTTTTGTCTACGGATGTGACCATCAACATTCCCTTCATGACCACCAAAATAACTCCGGCGAATGCTTTATCTCTGACCGGTGCGGCCGCTCTTGGTGATGTCAATGGGGATGGTATTGACGACTTCATTGTTGGTTCCTCTAATGCGTCATTGAATGAGCCCAAATTTGGTGAAGGTGAGGCATACTTATTTTTCGGCACTGAAACGCCTGCAGCGAAACTTCAAGAAGATGTGCGTTTCGTAGGACCTCAAAACATTCCCGCAAACTTTAGCTTTAACTTTGGCATAAGAGTAAAAGGCCTTGGCGATGTAACCGGAGATAATATCCCCGATATCGCTATTTCAGCCAACCAATATACTACTGATTCAACTGCTTTCGGCCGTCTATACATAGTTCCAGGAAGGGGGCAGCCAAGTGACTGGGATAGCGCAACGATCGACCTAACAACAGATATTTGTACGGAGTCGGTATGCATTACTGCTTCGGATTTTGTAGCAACTTTTGGCTTTGATATAGCGAGTGGTGATTTTGATGGAGATAATCAAAATGATATCTTTCTGGGAAATCCCATTCAGAACTTGTTTACTACGCCGAATAGCGCTGGTGGATTAATGATTATCAAAGGTGGAGCAATTCCCAGTGTCGCTGCGAATTTAGAAATATTTCGCAATACTGATTCTGACGTTCAAGGTTTTATCATGGATGGCCTTGAGAATATGCAGGGTTTAGGCACCCGTATCACATCTATTGGCGATATCGATAATGATGGTTTTGATGATATGGCAGTGGTCGCTCCAGGCACATCAGATCAATCTCAAGGAGCAGCATATATATTGAGAGGAAGAAGCCTGACGAATAATAATTCTTTTATTCTAGAACAAATCCAAACTGATGAATTAGAATTGCTTGGAGCTGTGGGTGCGACCAACTCGGCGGTTCGAGTGCAAAGTTTAGATATAGACGGTGATAATGATTTAGATATCATTGTTGCTGATTTTGCCGATGATGAAGTCAAGGTTTACGTAAACCAAAATGGTCAATTTTCTTCTCAGGTATTCGTAACAATCATAGACGATATCAACGAGTCAACAGCGAGGGATCGCTTTGGGACAAACATCGGTGCATCTAATCATCCGACGTTCGGCCTAGTAGGGGATATCGATGCTGATCAAAAAGCAGACTTACTGATTAGCTCAGAATCTACAAATGCTGGCTCTGGTTCAACTGCACTGTTTTACGCTGATTCTATATTCTCAGGTGCCATTAATCGTTCTCAAGCTGATGTTGTTATAGAATCCGATAATAATTCGGGAAGACAATTTCATTTTTCGGACTTTATTGGTGATTTTAACAACGACGGACATCTAGATTTTGTAGTTGTCAACAGCAACCCCAGTCAGTTAATAGGGGGCAATTACATCACCATATATTACTAGGCTGTAGTGATAAGTTTTTTCTCTAAGAGTTCATCACATAATTTAGATCCGTCTTGATAAGCCAATGCATACTCTATGTGATATTTATTGGCTACGATCTCGCATGCTTCTCTAAGAGACTCTGACGAAATAATGCATTTCCAGTAACAACACCCAACTTCATCAAGAGAAAAATAGATACCTTCGTTGGTGTCTAGTAAGATCATCTCACAGTCTATTTCTTGTGTGATTACTTGTTTAGGGCAAATAAACTTGCGATCTAAGTTCTTGAGATTGTTCTTATTATTCACATCTATATCGTTTCTGGATATCGAGCAAGTAGCTGATGTTGTCTTGTATTCCAAAATGATTTGGTAATAGCGTGAGCATCCATAATTTCAATCCATGCATGAGCTTTCCATTGAGAATGGACTCGTTTAACTCCGATACATAACCAGCACTTGTAGTCTTGTTCTAGTGCTAATTCTTGGAATACGTAACAACGATGTAGACATGTTACACCAAAGGGAAGAATACGACTTACATACTCAACTTTTTTCACTAAGCTTTCTATGTCTGACTGATATGATTGAAATTCTGGTAATCGGCGAGACTTGATATTGCTAATGATAGTTTCATTGCTTAGCTTTTTAGCCCTCCAGAGAAGTATACCGATGTGGATGCTTGAGAGAGCCACCTGGGCGGCAGCTTTGCGATCGATGTGACGGCAGGGGAGACCGCGAGCTTCGACTACCGGGTTGCGGAAGGACTACGCGTGCGGGGTCGTGTCGTCGATACGGACGGCCGCCCGGTGCGAGACGCGCAGGTTTGGATGTCCGATCGAGGCAACACGATCGACGGACGAGTCGTCGCGACGACCCGTACCGATGG
>CAYWAT010000008.1:0-38901 GCA_964456305.1 uncultured Polyangiales bacterium
TCTCCTCGTCGACGACCGACTCGAAGTCCTTCATCAGGCCAACGACATCGCCAAAGCCCAAAATACGGCTGGCCATGCCTTCAGCGCGAAAGACCTCCAGACGCTCCAGCTCCTCGCCCATACCCACGAGCTTGACTGGCGCCCCTGTCACCTCTTTGACCGACAAGGCCGCACCACCGCGTGCATCACCGTCCAGCTTGGTGAGCACCACCCCGCTCAGGCCCAAACGCTCATGAAAGCTAGCCGCCGTGCGCACCGCGTCTTGACCGATCATGGCATCGATCACGAGAAAAATATTGTGAGGACGCGTCCGTGTTTTGATCTCGCCCAGCTCCTCCATCAGAGCATCGTCCACCGCCAAACGCCCAGCCGTATCGTAAATGATGGTATCGCACTTGAGCTTGCTCGCCTCCGCGGCCGCGCGTGCGCAAATATCCACCGGGCTCGCATCGGGAATGTTAAAGACCGGACAACCAATGCGCTCGCCCAGCACCTGCAACTGCTCAACCGCACCCGGGCGCTGCATATCGGCCGCCACCAGGAGAGGCTTGCGCTGATGTTCGCGCATCAATAAAAGAGCCAGCTTCGCCGACGAAGTGGTCTTTCCCGATCCCTGCAAACCCGTCATCAAAATGCTGGTGACGTTGGGCTTTTTGTTGAGTTTGATGGGCTCGTCATCGAAGCTCATCATCGCTTCGAGCTCATCTTGGCAGATCTTGATAAACTGCTCGGCAGCACCCACTTTGAGTTTTTTGCTTTTGCTGGCCGCCCGTGTCTGCACCACCGTGCCCAAGGCCTTGCTCTGCACGCGCTCGAGAAAACGCTTGGCAACGCCCAGCTCGACGTCGGCCTCTAACAAGGAAAGACGCACATCACGCAAAGGCTGCGCGAGGTTTTCTTCGGTAAGCTCGGTCACGCCGGATAGCTTTTGGCGAGCGGCGCGAAATCCTTTGGTCAGGGTATCAAACATAAAATCGTCGCGCAGCATGCGCGAATCCCAAGGCAAACGCAACGCATGCGACACGCTCTTATGCGCCTGTGGACACAATGAGCACGAAGCGCCATGACCCCTTCCCATGAGCCACTCGACCAAGGCCACGCTACCCGCACCAGGCGATCCCAAGACGCTCTACATTCTCGATATCAGCGGCTATATATTTCGCGCCTACCACGCTCTGCCCGCGCTCTCGACGGGACAGGGCGAACCCACTCATGCCGTGCGCGGTGTCACTGCAATGCTGCTCAAGGTACTGGAAGAGCACCAACCCGCGCATCTATGCGTCGCACTTGATGCCCCAGGAGAAGGCTTTCGTCGCAAACTGTACGAGGCCTACAAAGCCAATCGCCCCCCTGCGCCTCCCGATCTCAAACAGCAAATCGAACGCATCCTCGAGGTCATCCAGGCCATGCGCATCCCCAGCTATGGTCATCCCGAATTCGAAGCGGACGATGTCATCGCTACCCTCGTTGAGCATGCCCGACAGCGTGACCTGCGCAGTCTGATCCTCAGCGCTGACAAAGATCTGCTGCAACTGGTTGATGAGCAGGTGCATGTTTACGACGCCATGCGCGGGCGACTTTTTGATACCGAGGCCACCATTGCCAAGCTGGGCGTGCGTCCAGACCAAGTGCGCGACTACCTGGCCTTGGTGGGAGACAGCTCGGACAATGTCCCCGGCGTGCCCTCGGTGGGCCCCAAAACAGCGGCGCAACTGCTCGGCGAATGGCCCAACCTTGATGCGATTTATGCGCATCTCGACACGATCAAACGCACGTCCGTGCAGAGCAAACTGCGCGACCACGAAGCGCAAGCGCGCCTGTCGTACACGCTGGTATCTCTGGTCAAAGACGTGCCCATCGAGATCGACTGGTCGGCGATTCATCATCCAGAAGCCGACATCAACGCCCTCGATACGCTTTTCGAAACCTTGGAGTTCAAAAGCCTACGCAACCTTTTGCATGCCCAGCATCAAGACGCGCCAACAAAGACACACAGTGCCCCACCAACTAGCTACACCATTGCTCCCCTGCATGCCGATGCATGCATCGAGCTCTGCAAGGCTTCCGCCACCATTGCCCTAGGCTTCGATGCCGAAAACGCAAAGCTCATCCTGACCCACGACCTCGAGCAACCCGCGTTGCTAGCCTCGCTCAATGATATCGAGCCGCCAACGCGCCAAGCGCTGGCGCAGCTGTTGAGCCATCCTCAGTGCCTCAAAGTTGCCCAGGATGTCAAAGCTCTGATGCATCACCTTGATAAGCATCAACTCCAGCTCGCTGCTCCCTATTTCGACACGCAAATCGCGGGTCATGTGTGCAACCCCAATCGCGCTCAACCTTCTCTGGAACACTTGCATCAACATTGGACTGGCAAGGCTCTACAGACATGCGAATCCGCCACCGATGCATTGGCACAAGATGCGTACGCACTGCTGCGCTTACATCGCATGCTCAGCACTCAGCTTGAAGAGCATCAGCTAAGCAGGGTTTTTCAGGATATCGAAATGCCTTTGGTGCAGGTGCTGTATCGCATGGAGAAAGAAGGCATCGCCTTGGATCAGGCTCACCTGCAGACGCTGGCCGAGGAGACCCAGCAACGCATCGATATTCTCGAAGCGCGCTGTCATGAGCTGGCTACCCATGAGTTCAATATCAACTCGCCGCGCCAACTTGAAACCGTGCTCTTCGACGAGCTTGCGTTGCCCGTCATCAAGAAAACCAAAACGGCGCGCTCCACCGATCACGACGTGCTGGAACAGCTCGCGCCTCACCATGAGCTCCCGCGCGTGATTCTGGAACATCGCGGACTTGCCAAGCTCAAGAACACTTATCTCGATGCCTTGCCTCAGCAGGTCAACCCAGACACGGGTCGTATCCACAGTCATTTTAATCAAAGCATCGCAGCCACGGGTCGCCTGTCTTCTAGTGATCCCAATCTGCAAAACATCCCCATTCGCAGCGAGCTGGGTCGCAGTATTCGCAAGGCCTTTGTGCCCGAGGCGCCCTACACTTTTTTTGCAGCCGACTATTCGCAAATCGAATTGCGTTTGCTCGCGCACCTCAGTCAGGACCCTGAGTTGTTGCGTGCCTTTCAAGAGGATAGCGATGTGCACCGGCAAACGGCCCAGGCGATTTTTGCTGTCCCCGCCGATGAAGCAACGCGCGAGCAGCGCGACCGCGCCAAGACCGTCAACTTCGCGGTCATCTATGGGCAAAGTCAGTTTTCCTTGGCGAAAAACTTGGGCATCTCACGTCCTGAAGCCAAGCATTATATCGATGCCTTTTTTGCTCAGTATGCCGGTGTCGCGCGCTTCTTCGATACCTTACTAGCCGACGCCCATGCCACCGGAGTGGTGCACACCCTGGCAGGTCGACAACGCCCTCTGCCCGACTTGAAAAACCGCAATCATGCCCTGCGCAGTGCCGCCGAACGCATGGCGCGTAATACGCCCATTCAAGGCAGTGCCGCCGACATTCTGAAAATCGCCATGATCCGCATCGACGATCAGCTGCGCAAGGACCAGATGCAAAGCCGAATGCTGCTCACCGTGCACGATGAGCTGGTCTTTGAGTCACCTGCCGAAGAGCAGCAAGCTCTGGAAAAACTGGTCGTTGACCATATGCAAAATGCAATGTCTCTCTCGGTGCCCCTCAAGGTGGAGGCCAAGTGGGGGAACAACTGGCACGCAGCCCATTAGACCGCCCTCACTTCACTCTGATCCTGGCTTGCATCTGATCCTCACGATGCGTGCGAGCGAAGCGAGCGCCTGCGGAAGCAGGGCAGCAGAGTGCGGCGGAGCCGGAGCTCGACGTATCTTTAATACGCCTTCGTCGCTGTGGTCCGGGCGCGCTCAGGCTCAACGCAAATTGAGGGCGGTCTAAACTGGAAAGGTCTATTTACTGGGCTTAGGCATCGGCAAAGACACCTGCTTGCCATAGGGCTCACCACGCTGGCAACGTCGGTAGGTCATGATGGCGATCGCAACCCCAAAGGTGAAAAAAGCCATCGAGGCATATTGCGCTGGTGTTAAGCCTAGGTAACGCGTGTCGCCACCTTGGCTGGGCGGAATGCGCAGAAAGTCCAAGGAAAAGCGCACAGGCGCATAAAGGATCGGAAGCAAAGCAGCGTAAAAGCCATAAGGGCGACGCTTGCGACGCAAAATGAAGAAGAGCACCGTAATGAAAAAGGCGCAGATGGCTTCGTAGAGGCCCAGATCATGACGAGTCTCGTAAGGCGGACTGCCAACATGATAATCCTGTACCGCCAGGGCAAAGTCAGTGACCAGACCGGGGTGATCGTGCACCACAAAACAACCCGTGCGACCAAAGAAAAAGGCGATGGGAAAGCTGAACGAGCCGGCATCCAGCGCAAACATAAAAGGCTGCAACCGACGCCATTGCCAAATGATGACCCCTAACAGACCGCCGATTAAGCCGCCGTAAGAAGACAAGCCCAGATAGCGCTTAAAAAGCAGCGTGGGGTTGGTGAGCACCTCGAGAAATACATCGGGCTCGTAAAAGAGGGCGTTGAGAAAGTAGGCGCAGAGAAAACCCGTGACGACCACGTGCGTGGCAAGGTCTGCCATCAAGCTTTGTGACACGCCTTCGAGCTTGCCGAACCACTCGCCGACACGCATGGAGATCAGCACCCCAATAGCCACAAGCACCCCAAAAGGCTGAATGGGAATGGAGTCGAGCCCGAAAATCTCGAAAGGAAGGGGGATGTGCCATGGGTCCAGACGGAACCACGGAATGGCCAGAAATGTCACGCTGCGGTGGTAGCAGCTTGTCTTTCAATGTCACGTTGCAGGTGCTTTTTTATTGCTCCCCTTCCACACGCCGATTAGAGGGTGGCTATGAGCAGCATTCAGAGCATCCACGCCCGTGAAATCATTGACTCGCGCGGCAATCCTACGGTCGAGGTGGAAGTAAGCACCACCCAAGGAATTGTGGGACGCGCCGCGGTTCCCTCAGGAGCTTCCACTGGCGAGCACGAAGCTCATGAACTGCGCGACGGCGACACCCAACGATTTTTAGGCAAAGGCGTGCAAAACGCGGTGCAGCACGTCAACAAAACCTTGGCAGCGGAACTGCAGGGCATTGATATTTTTAATCAGCGCCATGTCGACCAACGCATGCTCGACTTAGACGGCACGGCAACCAAGTCCAAGCTAGGCGCGAATGCGATTTTGGGCGTGTCCATGGCGGTCACCCAGGCAGGTGCCAAAAGCGCTGGACTGCCCTTATGGCGTTACCTCGGCGGTGCACAGGCCTGCTTGCTCCCCACCCCGATGATGAATGTGATCAACGGCGGCGCGCATGCGGACAACCCTCTCGACATCCAAGAGTTCATGGTGATCCCACATGGCTTCGAAACCTTCCGCCAAGCCTTGCAAGCAGGCGCAGAAACTTTTCACCAGCTCAAAAAGATTCTTAAAAGCAAAGGCCAAGCCACCAGTGTCGGTGACGAAGGTGGCTTCGCGCCTAACTTGAGTTCCAACGAAGATGCTCTCTCTGCGATGCTCGAAGCGATTGATAAGGCCGGCTACAAAGCGGGCGAGCATATTTCTCTGGCACTCGATTGCGCCTCCAGCGAGTTCTACGACAAAAGCAAAAGCGTCTACAGCATGAACGGCCGCGAACTCAACAATGCGCAGCTAGTCGATTATTATGCCGAGCTCTGCGAGCGCTTTCCCATCATCAGCATCGAAGACGGCTGCGATGAAAACGACTGGCAGGGCTGGAAAACCCTCACCGATAAACTAGGCGATCGCGTCAACCTCGTGGGGGACGATCTCTTCGTTACCAATCCTCTTCGCCTACAGCAGGGCATCGATCAAGACGTGGCCAATGCCATCCTGATTAAAGTCAATCAAATCGGCTCTATCACCGAAACTCTCGACACCATGCGTCTTGCCGCACAGTCGGGCTACGTCAGTGTGGTGTCTCACCGCAGCGGCGAAACCGAAGATACCTTTATCGCCGACTTAGCCGTGGGTACCAATGCCGGGCAAATCAAAACCGGCTCGCTCTCACGCTCGGAACGCATCGCCAAGTATAACCAGCTTTTGCGCATTGAAGAAAGCCTAGGAAGCAGCGCCGTGTACGCCGGCAAACAACCCTTTAAGTGTTAAGCGTCTATAAGAAACAGCTCTTTTAGATTCTGCGGAGAAGCCGCCTAATGACGCGATTGATTTTTTTCGTCCTCGGCTTCTGTGCATGTACATCTAATGCAGCGATACATCACCGAACACACAGCGCTTCACAGGCGAATACGAGGCAGAAAAATCAAAATCATCCTGGCACTGCTCACCCATCTCCTTATGAGCCAGGGCGTGCAAAGGTCGACGCATTGCTCAAAGCGCTTCTTAAACCAAACAGCAGGGTCGACGCACTCTTAGATAGGAACCCTGTGTTTGTGAGTGTCTACATTGATGCGCCACAAGGGGATATCCAGGTCAAGCGCTGGGAGGGAGGGCAGTATCTACAAACACTTCGCAAAAAGCTTGGTAGTGATTTTTTTCGTTTTCCAGAAAAGACATCAAAAAACCAAAATGTATCTATTTTTACACCTTTAGTTCTTAAGGAACATTTGAGCCGCTATAACTACTATGCCCCCTGTTCCTGTGAGGACATTGAGGCAGCTCTTGAGCGTGGAAGCGATTGCACCAAAGCAGCGGATAAAGCCAAAGAGCTCGAAGCACATGAACGTGCACATCGTGAATTGAACACTGTCCAAGGACCTCGGTACTGGCACTACAATGTTCAAGATGACTGGCGTAATGATTGTCTATTCATCACCAATCCCAATGATGGAAAAGTCGCGCATATGCTTTGCACTCGAGTCATCACTGATACCGAATTTTATGACCCTCCAAGCTTCCCTCAGTTTGAAGAAAACAGCTGACAGAAACTCTATCTATAACGCAATACTTACAAAGGGCAGCCTACTGAAACATAGACTGCCCTCCTACTCTGCGTTGATGCTATTCAAAAAAGCTTACTGCTCAAGAATAGGCTCCTTGCCGTTGATGCCACAAATGTCGAGATCGCTATCAATGCATTCAATCGTAGCAATGCATCTGTGGTGAGGCATGTTCAAAGCGCTTTTTCATCAGATTAATAGCCTCAGGGTTGCGCTCTACAAGCACCGCATCTCGCTCTAGTTCAATGGCGGCAACACCTGTCGTACCGCTGCCAGCAAAAAAATCGAGCACGCGATCACCAGGGTTGGAATGCACGGCAATGATACGTCTCAATATCCCTAGTGGCTTTTGAGTCGCATAGCCCACACGCTCTTTGCCATTAGTGGGCACAATGGTGTGCCACCATACATCGGTGGGCGTCTTGCCACGTTTGGCTTTTTCTGGCCCCACCAGATTTGGCGCCATGTAAGGCACGCGATCGATGGCTTCGTAGTTGAAGGTGTAGTGCTTGGGATCGCGCGCATACCACAGCAGCGTATCGTGCTTGGTAGACCAGCGTTGTTTGCTGCGACCACCGTAGTCGTAGGCCCAAATGATTTCGTTTATGAAGGAGGCGCGGCCAAAAAGGGCATCGAGAAAAACTTTACAGTAATGCACTTCGCGATAATCCAAGTGCAGGAAAAAACTGCCTGCGGGCTTGAGTAGCCGTTTGGCCTCTTCCAGTCGCGGGCCTAAAAAATCAAGAAAGTCATCAAAGACATCGGCATAGGAGCTTTGTCCCAAACGCAGGGTTTGATAACGCTCTCCTTTAAAACCCTGACGATCACCTGTCGCGCTACGCACTGTCTTGAGCACCGTGTGCGTCTGCGTCTTGCCAGTATTGAAAGGCGGATCGATGTAAATAAGGTCAAACGACTGGGGCTCGAAGGACTTGAGGACAGCGAGATTGTCGCCGTGATAGATATCGAGCGTCGGCATAGCGTCGTGCCCAGGGACGGAATCGAACCGCCGACACGAGGATTTTCAGTCCTCTGCTCTACCGACTGAGCTACCTGGGCGTAAGGGCCTTGCACGCTAGCGTGCCAACCCTATATGTCAAGCCTGGTGGACTCTGGTTTTGGCAGCTTAACACCCCGTGTTCATTCGGCGTTGAAGCCATCATCACAGGCCTATTTACGCACCCTGGCGCGTTATGAGTGCCAGGCTATGACCACACGCCGCGCAGCGTATAACGCAGCAGAACAAAGCAATGCGGCGCCTCTGGTATGGCAACGCAGCAAAGGCATCAATGTCGAAGATGCCGATGGCAATATCTTCGTTGATATGGTGGCGGGCTTCGGCGTCGCCGCGCTGGGACACAACCCTGATGTCATCGTCCAGGCCGTAGAACAGCAGTGCCGAAAACTGATGCATGCCCTGGGCGACCTGCATCCTTCGGTGCCTAAGATAGAACTTCTCGAAGCCCTAGGCACCCTCGCACCCTGGCCCGATAGTCGAGCTATCTTGGGACTGCACGGTAGCGATGCCATCGAAGCCGCCTTCAAAACCGCAGCACTTTACAGCGGCAAACCAGGTATCGTGGCCTTTCAGGGCGCGTATCATGGCTTGCATTACGGCCCACTCGCAACCTGTGGTTACAGCCCACGCTTTCGCGACCCTTTCGCCAAACAACTCAACTCGCACATAGCCTGGTGTCCTTATCCCGGTTGCCCTGACGACCTTGAACATACCCGCAACGAACTCGAAACCATCTTCGGGCATGCCAAGCATACGATCGGCGCCATCATCGTCGAGCCTATCCTAGGCCGTGGCGGCATCATCCTACCGCCGCCCGAGTTTCTCCCCATGTTACGCCGCTTTTGCGACGCACATCAGGTCCTGTTGATCGTCGATGAAATCCTCACCGGCTTAGGACGCTGTGGCCAGTGGTGGCAAAGCACAGGCAGCGTCAGCGCGGATATCCTCTGCATCGGCAAAGCCTTAGGCGGTGGCATGCCCATCAGTGCCTGCTTGGCGCCCTCGTCCATCATGCAAGCCTGGGGCGAACCTGGGCAGGAGGTCATCCATACCGCTACCTTTTTAGGCAACCCCTTAGGCTGCGCTGCAGCACTAGCCAATCTCAACGAGTTGCAGAGCAACGCAACGCAGCTCTTCGGCGACGTACGAGACAAGGGCAACCAGCTACACAAGCGCTTGCAAAGGCTGCGCAGCACACACAGCAGCATCCGCGATGTCCGCGGCACTGGCCTGATGTGGGGCATCGAATTCGACAATGCTTCAAGAGTCCGCAGCGTTGTACAGAAGCTATTACAATGCGGTTACATCACCTTGCTAGCAGGTAAAGAAGGGCGCGTGCTGCAACTTTCACCACCTCTAGTCATTAGCGAAGGTGCTCTCGATGCCTTTTACAACACCCTAGAGGACGTCCTCGTATCGTGACCTCCACCCGACAGGATCTGTACGCGCGCATTTTAGCCTTCATCAACGAGGCAAGCGACAGCGAGCAGCATCGTCGGCAACGCGATGCTCTCATTCTTGAGCTCTTGCGCTGGCAAGCAGAGCAGGTACCGGCATATGCCCGGCTTTGTCAGATGCAGGGCGTTGATGTGCATCGAGCCCGCCGCATCGAGGACTTTCCCGCGATGCCCACCGATGTGATGCGCTACGCTCGCGTTGCTGCCCATGAAGAGCACGAAGACAGTCATCGCTTTCACACATCAGGAACGACTCAAAAACCCGGTGTGCACGCACTTCGCGATACCACCCTGTATGAAGCTGCAGCAAATCGCGCGGCAGCAACACTATTTACTAAACAGTACTCAAGTACTCAGCCATGGCGCTTCCTATTCCTCGTGCCGCCTCCCACTATCGCGCCGCATTCATCGCTGAGCTTTATGCTCGCAGGCATGCGTCGGTGGTTTGGCGGTGGTCGTGCCTTATGGGCTTGGCATACCGAAGGTCGCGTTGACGTTGATGCGCTCTGCACTGCGCTCGAGGAACATCGCTCGAGCAACCAGCCTGTTGCACTGATTGGGACCTCCTTTGCATTTGTGCATGTCGAGGACGCGTTAAAGTCAAAGCAACAGTTTGCCTTACCACGGGGAAGTTTGGTGATGCACACCGGTGGTTTTAAAAATCGCTCACGTAAACTTGACCGCGATCAGATGCGGGCACTGCTCAGTCAACGCTATGGAGTCTCGCCTGAGCACGTGCTGACGGAGTATGGGATGACCGAGCTCAGCTCCCAGCTTTATGAGCTGCCCAGCGCACTTAACCGTTATTGGATACCACCCTGGCTACGAGTCAGCGTGGTGCATCCGCGCACGCTAAAGCCTGTTGGCACGGGCCAGTCAGGGGTGCTGCGTTTTGATGACATGGCCAACATCGACTCAGTCTGCAGCATTCAAACCGCCGATGTGGGGGAGATCGACGACGAAGCCAAGCTTTGTCTGCAGGGTCGATTAAAACATAGTCCAGCCCGTGGCTGCTCACTTGCAATCGACGCATGGGATCAAGGATGACCTCTTCTGAATCGTTGCACTCACAGCTGGAACGACTGCGCCGACAAAGAGCATGGCTGAGCAATCAAACGCCGGAGCACATCGCAAAGAGCATCACAAAAGCGCTTGCCTTGCTCACAGATCCCAACTGGCCAAAGCACACACAAGCCCTCGCCGATATCCAACGCTGCAGTAGTCTCAGCCAAGGCATGTTGCGTTGGGCATTTACAACCATCGCAGAGTGCTACCAGCCCGGTGATCTTAAGACCGGCATTGAAATACCTCGGCCTAGAACGTCTTCTTTCGCGAGATCTCAGCTAGCTTTTTGCGCCACCCTACTCGCCGGCAATCACCCTGCTGCATCGATCGAAGGGCTGTGTCTGCCTTTGCTGCAAGGGAAGCCTGTGTTGGCGAAGTTACCCTCCCGCGATCCTGCCACGGCTTTGTGGTTCAGCGTGGCACTCAAGGAGGTAGACGCACAGCTCGCGGACTGCATCGCCTTACAGCGCTTTGATCACAACGACACCCAAACACTAACGCGCTTCCTGAACAGTAGCGCAGAGCTAATCGCCTATGGTCGGGACGAAACCATGCAGGCATTGCGGCAACAACTCAGCCCAGCTCAACAGCTCACCACACATGGGACGCGTGTGGGCTATGCTTTTGTCGCAGCGAAGGTGTTTAATAATACCGCTCAAGTTAGCGATACAGCAGAGCAGCTTGCTTTAGACATTGCTGCCTACGATCAGCGGGGCTGCTTTTCACCTGCTGCAGTCTTTGCTCAAACCGACGATAAACAGATCGCCCAAGCATTTGCCCAACAACTCGCCGAAGCACTCGAGAGGATTCATCAAACATTACCGCTAGGCGAACTTCCCGATAGCGTTGCCTTTGCCCAACATAGCTGGCGCGCCGTCGCCGCAGTCACAGGCCAGCTCTGGCAAGGTGAAAGCGCGAGCGTAAGCTGTGAGACGCTGCAGAGCCTACGTTCCACACCCGGCTGGCGCTGTATCGCGGTGCACCCCTGTGCCGATGTCGGTCATTTTCTCGATATCCTACAAAGCCAAACCAATGCGATTAGCACCATCGGCATCGCTGGCGGCAACGAGAGCCTCAACGCAATGGGCCAAGCCTGTGCAGAACGGAACATCCAAGCGCGCCTTTGCAAAGCAGGCGAAATGCAGAGGCCTACACTCAAAGAACTGACAATTCAGTTCATATCATCGGACTCGTAAGCATCATCATGAAGAGCATCGAGAGGGCCGTCATCCTCGTAGCCCTCGGCATAATCATCATGGTCATGCGCAGAGCGCGCGTTGAGATCAGCTGGGATGATTTGAATATGCCTGCGGGTGCCTTCGCCGTCTGAGCAGGTGCGTACGCCATCAAACTTAGCCAATGACAGATGGATAACACGGCGATCCCGCGCACTCATGGGGCGCAAGTGCACAACGCGCTGAGACTTAAGAGCGCGTTTGGCTTCGCGCTTGGCCATGGACATGAGGCCATCTTCATGACGGTCGCGATAATCCCCTGAGTCGACGAGAATGTAACGTCGACCTTCGGGAAAACGATTGACCATTTTGTTCACCATGAACTGCAAGGCATCCAGGGTTTGTCCGCGCTTGCCAATGGCTCTGCCCGCATCGGGGCCATCGATATCGAGGATAATCTGCGTATCGTTTTCTTCGCGCACTTCGACATCGGTATCGAAATCCATGTGGTCAAGAATGGACTGCAATACATCTGCGGCGTAATCGGCGCGTTCATCCTCGCTCAAGGCCGAATCATCCAATGCAGCTGAGGATGCTGGCGACTTTGCTGAGCTTTTGACGGGTGTGGGGATCAAGGCACCATCCATCGATAGATTTGAGCCTTTGCCTTCGTGATCAGTATTATGCTCGTCCACGACGATGCCTCCGTTGTACAAGCTTAGGTTGGGAAGCGGAATGGGACTGCTTGCCTGCAGCCTCTGCCTCTGCCTCTGAATGGGCTTCACTAGGAGCGCCCTTGTCGAGACGATAATGGATAAACTTTTGCTGTGCCATGCCGAGGGCGGAGTTTGTCACCATGTACAAGCAAAGCCCCGCCGGCAAAAAGAGCATGAACGAGGTGATCATCACCGGCATCACGTACATCATGATCTTTGCCTGCACCGGATCCATCGTGGTCGGGGTAAGACGCTGCTGCATGAACATCAATACACCCAGCAGCAGGGGCAGCATAAAATAAGGATCGGGCGAGGAGAGATCCTGCCACCAGCCAATAAAGGGCGCTTGGTAAAGCTCGACATTGGTCGACAAGGACGTGTAGAGGGAAAACCAAATAGGCAGCTGCAACAAGCTGGGCAAACAACCTCCCACCGGGTTGATTTTATGCTTGCGATACAGCTCCATCATGGCCGCGCCTTTTTTCTCGCGGTCGTCTTTGTAGAGCTCGTTGATACGGTCCATGTCGGGCTTCAGGAGCCTCATCTTGGCCATGGACTGAAAACTTTTCTCGGTAAGCGGGTAAAGTAAAAGCTTCACCAGCACAGTAAGCAGAATAATCGCTAAGCCCCAGTTGCCCACGTAGCCCTCGATCAGGCGCAGCAACTCCACCAAGTAGCGCGTGATGATCGAGAAAAAGCCCAAATCAACCACTTTAGGCAACGCGTGGCCCGCCGCACGGAGTGCACGCGTATCCTTGGGACCTAAGAAAGCCAAGGTGCGCACAACCTTTTGTTCGCCCGCAGCCAGCACCAAAGGCTTGTAACGCAAGTGGGCTTCAAACAGGCTACCGTCAGGATCGTCAACCGTCCCACCGCGATCACTGCTGAGGATCTCACAATGCTTTACCGCTCCCATGCTGGGAGCAAAAACCTGCGTAAAGTAGGAATTCTCGATTCCTGTAAATTTGACGTCCCGAGTGTAACGCTGAGCCTCGAGTAAATCTTCGCGATCCTCGCGCTCCAGGTCATCGCCATAGGCGCATATCCCATGGCTAATCGCCTGAGATTGGGACGCTAGGAAAAAGCCTCCCGATTCGTCCTCCCGACGCACATAGTGATAGGTAGAAATCGTGGGCTGTACTTTTTGTTGTTGGTCACTTCGATTACGCACCTGCAGCGTTGACCAGAGTTGATACGCGTTGCGACCGGGTTCTATTTTTCGCACCACCTCAAGCGCATTCGTGGTGGCGCGAAAGCTCAGGCCTTTGCCATGTTTGGCATCAAAGGAATGAAGCTCCCAAGGCACATCAGCAGACCGCTTCAGTTCGGGAAGATGCATGCGCATGGATAAATAATTGGGCTTATCCGTGGAAATGAGATTTTTGCCCCGAGGATCTTGCCGCTGAAAACGCTCGCCTTTGACGCGATAGGCCAGCAGCGCGCCTCCCCCTTGATTGGTGAAGGTGGCACGAAAGGAGTCGGTCTCGATCACCGCACGTTGGAGTTTGTGCTTAGTGCTAGGTGCTTTGTCTTGCGCAATCGCAGACTTAGGTTTTTGCGTTGATGCGCTTGCGGTTGATGAAGGCTTGCGTTTCGTCGCAGGTGTTTGGACAGAGCGCTCTTCTTTGGCTGGATTCAACCAGTGGCTCAGCCCCTGGGTCGTTATAAAGATAACCCCAAAGGCGAGAAACAAAAACAACAGGCGTTTGAGGGAATTCATGATGAAGCGCGGGTATCTAAGCAAGGAGGGGGAGGCGGAGGATCATAGGCATGGCGAGGCCCCCACGGATGACAACGGCATAAACGTTTGAAGCCCAGCCATGATCCTCTCAGCACCCCCCAATGCGTAATGCATGCTTGCGCATAGCGTGAACACGAAGGGGAAAAACGGCAGTGGCATCCCAGCCAGGGAGAGAGAGCGTAGCGATAAAGCACAATAAGGGCGATCAAGCCACGCTGAAGCCCCCAACTTATATGCTTAAACACGCGATAGAACAGTGCGACCACGTCTAAAGACCCGCTGAAACTGACTGCATAATTCCTGATAATCCATACTGGCTAGGCTGGGCTTGGCGATCACATGCACATCGGCGTGAGCCGGAAACCAACTGCGATGCTGCCGAAACAGTTCGCGCACCCTGCGTTTGCAACGATTACGCAACCACGCCTTGCCTACCTTTCTGGAAACGGTGAGACCCAAGCGCGACGATGCTTGATCGTCACGATACAGCACAACACAGGTGAAGCAGCGCGCATAATAACGACGTCCTGAGCTAAGCACCTGCTGAATTTCGCTGCTTTTACGCAAGCGATTCGCTGCACTGAAAGAGCAATCGACAAGATTAGGCGCCATAGACAGGGTCAAAAACCTGAGTAGCGCAATCTACTTTTTGTAGACCGACGCAGCGAGCCGCTGACGCCCCTTACGGCGGCGGTTAGCGATAATGGCACGCCCTGATTTGGTCTTCATGCGTGCTCGAAAACCATGGGTACGCAAACGGCGAAGATTATGAGGCTGATATGTGCGTTTCATTTCAAAGCACCTAGTTGGGCTGCGGACACAGCAGAAACATCAATTGATGGTTCGCAGGTAGACCACAGCGAGGGGGCGGTGTCAAGCCGAGCCCTCTTCAGTGTCTTTTCCATCTAAGTAGTTGGCATCAGCAAAACTAAAGTAATCGTTGCTGGCAATGATGACATGGTCGAGGACGCGAATGCCGAGCATCTTACCGCAACAGCACAGCCGCTGAGTTAAGGCGATGTCTGCTTCACTGGGCGTGGGGTCATTGCTGGGGTGATTATGAATGAAGATCACAGAAACGGCTGCCTCGCGCAAAAGGGCGCGAAAGACATCTGCTGGTAGGACTGGGCATGCGGTGAGACCCCCTACGGAAAGCTGAATCTCACCCATAGGCCGATTGCGCGCATCCATTGGAATCGCCAAAAAGTACTCCTTTACACTACGCCCCAAACGCGGCCGAAAGGCCTCGTAGACGCAACGACTGGAACTTAAGGCAGCGCCTCGCTGCAAAGGACGGGCAAGCACACGCCGCCCTACTTCTAAAGCCGCTAAGATTCGCGAGGCTTTGGTCGACCCCACGCCTGATATCTCTGCAAGCTGACCCACACCGAAGCACTCCAAACCGGTCAATCCACGCGACCGACGCAACACCCGCGATGCTAAGGTAAGCACCGACTCGCCCCGAGATCCTGTGCCCAATAAGATCGCCACAAGCTCATCGTCGCTAAGCGCTTCAGCACCTAAGCGCGACAATCGCTCTCTCGGCCCAGAATGATGCAAGTGATGTTGCAAGGAACTCATGAGCGCTCAGCATCGCAATGAGTGCACTCGCAGCCATGCTTATGAATTCAATCGCTTAGACAAGAAAAATGGCGTCACTTTCAACATCTCACCTTCACACCTGACAGGCTGGATTGCAAAGGTAGCCAATTGTGACACACTGTAGGATAAATTATCACGCGATTGTTGAATTGAGAGGTGCCGTGAACCCACGCTGGAATCATACAGGATTTACTCTTACGACGGGCTTTGACCGTCACGAACTAGAAAAAACCATTCGTGTTCCAGCGGCTCCCATAAACAATGCCGCAAGTGAAAACACCTTTGTGGATCGCGACCCTTGGCACAATATGAAGGTGCCTGAAACAGCGTCTTTAGCACCCAACAACACATCCTCTGCGCCTGCCAAAGCAAGCAAGTCCAACAAATCAATCGATTTGCTTCTCGTGCTTGGCATTGTTTTTCTTGTGGGTTTTATCAGTGCTGGCCTGTGGTTGATTTTTTATCCCCCTGAGGATTACGCGACCATCACCTTTGCCACCAAGCCTGAAGAGGCCACCGTTTTCTTTGACGGCAAACCGGTACCTGTAAGCACCAGCCCCTTTGTGATTCCCAATGTAAGCGCTGGGGAAAAACACACTATTCGTATCGCCAAAGAAGGCTATGCCGAGTGGTCCATGCAGGTTCGTGTCAAGCCCAGGCAAGACCTCAATCTGCACACCATCAACTTGCACCCCAAGCAAGCTAAGTCAGCCGGTGATGCGGAGACACCCAGTTTCGCAGCCTCGAAAAAAAGCAAACGAGCAGCACGCAAAAGCAAACGACGTGCGCTTGCTACGGCATCTCAAGCAGCCCAGCCAAGCAAAGCACAAACAACTGCACGCATAACTCTGGGTGACATCGCTAGACGCACACAGCCGTCCAAACCAGCTGCCATTCGTATCAAACAAGCCAAGCAGACAGAACCGACAGACAACAAAGCAACCTTACCTTCACCTGCCAAGAACACGGCTGTTGTAGCCTCAACCAAAGAAGCTGCGGCAACACCCACCGAAAAGGTCGCTGCCAAAGAGAGTGAAGGCACCCTGCGCATCAACACCCGTCCCTGGACTTCTGTCATCGTTGACGGCCAAAGCATGGGCAACACCCCACTGCTCAATCTGCGCCTTCCTGCTGGGGTGCATCAGGTCAAGTTGGTCAATCAAGAGTTCGGCTTAGAGAAAACCATGACCATCAAAATCCAGCCAGGCAAAACCGTTACACGCGTGTTCGACATGTCCGAGCCACGCGAAAGCTAAGACCTGTCTTCAAACTCAGACCTGTGGCACTCAGAGGCAAAGGCCTCTATCGCAAGACGCAGTGCCCACTCTCCTTCAGCCTGAGAAGACAGAAGCCAGTCTAATACCGGAGCAAAACAACCTAGGCCCTCTCGATTTGATTTGAACCTGAGTGCGCCCGGACCGCAGGAACGAAAATGTATGAATACAGAGAGATTTTGTGGCTGCCACGCATTGCTACCCACGTTGTGGGCGCTCCCGTTGGTCGCACGCAACGCACGAAGTCTGATGCTTCGCAGTCGTCTCTATGATTGGCAGCCGGACGAAAGCCAGGGTCAGGTTAAAGCGAGAGTGGTCTAGCAGTGCCCTTTGCTCAAGTAGCACTCCCCCTACCCCTACTGCGCGAGTTTACCTACCGTGTTCCGGAAGCTCTACAAACTTCACTAAAAGAGGGGATGCGTGTTCTGGTTCCCTTTCGGCGACAACATTATGTGGGCGTTGTCATCGATCGTCATGACCAAGCTCCAGCACACCTGAAGACTATCAGCGCCCTTCTCGAGACGCTGGATCAGGAGCCTATCTTCTCCCACGAACTGCTGAGCTTTCTCAAACGCATGGCGCGTTATTACGGCGCCGCGTTAGGTGAATGTCTAAAAGTGGCGTCGCCCCCCATCGATCTAGATACCCTGCGTCGTCTTGCCGACCGTCACCATCTGCCATCCGATATGAAGCTGCGACTGCGCACGGTGAAAGTGCCGCAGGAAATCCATTTACGGCTGAACAATAGCATCGCTAAAAATAACCTCGGAAAAGTACAAAAAGAGGTGTTGGCCTTTTTTGAGCACACTCCTGAGTGCACTCGCAAGGAACTTCTCGGCGCGCTCCCTCATGCTCAAGCCAGCCTACGCCGTCTCATCCAGCAAGAGTTCATCACCACACGCGAACAACCCGCACGCAGCGATCCTTTTCTGCACACGCATGCCGTCCCGGATACAACGCCTACGTTAAACGGTGATCAAGAGCAGGCAGTCACCCAACTGCAAGAGGCTCTGGGCAAAAACAGCTACCAGGCTTTTTTGCTGCATGGCGTGACAGGCTCGGGCAAAACCGAAGTCTACATGCAGGTGATCGCAGAAGCGCATAAGCAAAAACGCAGCGCTCTGGTCATCGTTCCTGAAATTGCGCTTACCCCTCAGCTGGTGTCTCGTTTTCGCGCGCGTTTTGGTGACACCATCGCTGTGCTTCATAGTGGTTTGCGTGAGTCACACCGCTTCGATGCCTGGCAAGCGCTGGCTCAAGGCAAATGCCGCATCGCCATCGGGGCACGTTCGGCACTCTTTGCCCCCCTGCCTCAGCTAGGGGTAATCATTGTTGACGAAGAACATGACGCGTCATTCAAGCAAGAAGAGGGGCTGCGTTATCATGCCCGGGATATGGCGCTGCTACGCGCTCAAGGAGCAAAGGCGCTGTGCATTCTTGGCAGCGCTACGCCTTCGCTCGAAAGCTATCTGCGTGCACAGCAGGGCAAACTGAGCATCCTCAAACTCCCCAAGCGAGCCACAGCTCACCCGCTACCTCATATCGAGGTGGTTGATTTGCGACGTTATCGCAGTACCTCCGGCAATCCAATGTGGCTCTCACCGCCCATGCGTCGCGGTCTGCAAGAGTGTCTGGACAAGCAACAACAGGCCATGCTCTACCTCAATCGACGGGGATTCTGTGCCTCTCTGAATTGCAGCGAGTGCGGTGAGGTTTTGCAATGTCCATCATGCAGCGTTGCTCTGACCAAACACCAGCAAGTGTCCTCCTCTCACCTACGCTGCCATTATTGCGATCACCACAGCGCGACTCCAACTCACTGCCCGCACTGCAAAACAGATAACCTCATCGATATGGGCATTGGCACCGAGCAGCTCGAAGAGCAGGTGCAAACTCTTTTTCCGCAAGCGCGAGTTGCGCGTCTTGATCGCGATACGGCCTCTCGCTCACGCCATGCCACCGAAGAAACCCTCAAGCGCATGCATAGGCGAGAAATCGATATCTTGGTCGGCACGCAAATGATCACCAAAGGGCATGATCTGCCCGGCGTTGCGTTTGTGGGAGTCATCCTAGCGGAGCAGCCGCTGATGATTCCCGACTTTCGCGCTTCCGAGCGTATGTTTCAAATACTGTCGCAGGTGGCTGGACGCGCTGGGCGCGGCGATTTACCCGGGCGCGTGCTCTTGCAAAGTTATCAACCGCAACACAGTGCCCTGCGTCACGCTGCAAATCATGATTTCATGAACTTCGTCAACGAAGAACTAAGCGCGCGCCAAGAACTGCACTATCCTCCTTACACACATCTCGCCATGGTACGGGTGAGCGCTGGCGATGCTCGGCGTGCTGAGCAGGTTTGTGCTGAACTTGCCGCCATCGCCAAAGCGCAGATCAACCAAACAAACCCTAGTGTGCGAGTGGTAGGCCCCGCGCCAGCACCTCTTACACGCCTACGCGGTCGCTACCGATACCGGTGCATGCTCTTTGCGGCACAACGTCCAGCACTTCGGCGCGTAGTCGAGTCTCTACTGCAACGCATCGATAAAGGCGTAGCTCCCGCCCGCGCAAGTGTGGACATCGACCCCCAGTCAATGCTCTAAGCGGGGGGCAATGTCTGCAGCTCGAGATGTACTTAAGCGCGTATTAATCCCGTAAAAATTTACTTTTTGAGTCTTACTATTTTTCTGCTCTCAAACAACGTGATTACCATTGTTCAAAGGCATATGTAATCACGGCACACACCTTGCTTAGTTATAAATACACACAGGGATGAAACCTCATCAGTCTCGTAGTTTATAACCATTACATGAGAGGACTATACCATGCGTTCTTTGCCTATTTTAATTGTCTTATCTTTGATTTTTTCTGCTTGTGCTGCAGAGTATACAGAGACAAGCGACTCATCACTACAAACAGAAAACAAGTCTGTTGATGGAAAGTGGTGCAACACATCAAACGACTGCCCCAGAGACTGTATAGGAAAAACCTCTTTTTGCCCTGTACCCAAAGGCACAGGGAATTACATAGGATGCGACATGGAAGCCAACTACATATGCAGTAAAATTGTGGAAGGTTTACCAGGAAAGTGCACTCTTAATTCTATCATCTATGCAGGACCCGCATGTAAGAATCCCAATTCTTACTGAGCTATAATTTTGAGCATATGCATATAAAAAAGCCCCACTGATTAAGCGGGGCTTTTCACACCAAAACGATGTTTAATCAGCGCATACCAAGACTCTTTACCTGCGTGATCTTAGCATTCTCCCAGCACAGCTTATAGGTGCGTGTGGTCACACCTGCCTTGGCCTGCATTTGATAACAGGTAGCGCTACCCATCATGCTCGAGCCCACCACAGCAGGCGACTTCAGGTCGTACATCTCCATGTCAGCGGTCTGCAATCCGGGCTTGCCGTACTTGGCTAAGGCAGCCGCAACCTTATCGGAACTGCCGAGACCGGCCATGAACGCCTTCATTTCAGCGCTGAGTGCGGGACCAGCAAAGCCCTCTGGGAGTTTGACCGACTCACAAATCTTTTTGAACAAAGCAATGGTCCCATCAACGTTGGGAATACCGTCTGAAGAGGCCTGTGATGCAGAGCAACGAATCGTTTCTTTGCCGCCTCGATACCATTGCTGCAGCTTCACGGTCTTGCTATCGGCAGATTTAGCAACCACAAAAAAACCACTTTCGGTGGTTTCTTTTTCGCTCACCTTCACCGACTTATCCATTTGCTCGACCTCTTTTTGGGCACCCTCCACAGTCTTCGGGGCCAATGCCCCCTGCTTGTTAATCGCAAAGGATGGCTGACTAAAGGGGCTTCCCTGCGCAGCCTCCCACTTAATTGATCGCGCGCTCGTAAGGGTGCTGTCCTCTTTGATGTCTTTGGGAAGCATCATCGTGATCTCAAGATCGCCCAACTTAATGGTCTTGGATTCCAAGGTTTTGTTGCTCCAGTCCAAATCCTTGGACTTCTTGCCACATCCCGAACAGCTCAACGCAAAAACGCTGAGCGTGAGAAAGCTAAAACGTAGAATGGTAGATGTCATAATTGCATGTGCCTTTTTCTAGATAGTGATCAACGATGTGGCTGACCCACAGCCACAGAAGAGAGATGTCAGAAGGCCTCAGCGTACTCAATCCATCGCATGCTCAGCAAGATCTTTAAGAGAGGCCACCTGCAAGGTGCGCTCATGCGTCGCGCTTAGTTTAACCTTAGGCGCACAGCCCGCCTCAAGCGCCTCTTGCCAACGCGATGCACATAAGCACCAGCAATCACCCGGCTTGAGGCCTGGGAAATGCCATTCCGGCTTGGGCGTGCTGAGGTCGTTGCCGCGCGCCTTGCTAAAGGCAAGAAAGTCCTCTGTCATAAGCGCACAAACCGTATGCACACCGCGGTCCTCGGGCCCAGTGTGACAATAGCCATCACGGTAAAAGCCCGTCTTGGGCTGCGAGCAGCAGAGCTCTAAGGGTTTGCCTAAAACGTTTTTTGCAACCGCGGTCATACAGTAAGCGCCTCACGCTAACGAGTTAGAACAGCCTTGGCAAGGTGCATCTATGAATCTCAGAGCGCTTATTTTCGGGCAGCGTCGACAAAAGACATGCGCTAGCCTTGGCGCACCATGACATTGCAATCCAAGGCAAAGTGGCTTGTTTTTGCGGCGGTGCTGGTGCTGGGAGGAGTTGGCCTGGTGAGCTACCTCTACGCAGACAACAGCAACTCAAGGGCAACCAACACAAAGACCAAGCCCCACGCAGCAAAAACAAAAGCAAATAAGCCCCCTAAACCATCTACGTCTACATCCAAGAAAGCAGCCCCCATGCCACCGCAACCCATCTCCCTTACCGATCCCGCACACGCGAACGAACTCGCCCCCGATAACTTCACTGTGGTTTTCGAAACCACCGCAGGCACGATAAACATCGATGTCCATCGCGACTGGGCACCGGTTGGCGTCGACCGCTTTTATAATCTGATCAACGCAGGTTTTTACAACGACGTTGCCTTCTTTCGCGTGCTTACAGGCTTTGTCGCGCAGTTTGGCCTGCATGGGGATCCTAAAATCAACAACGTATGGCGCAGCGCGCGCATCGAGGACGATCCCGTTAAGCACAGCAATACCCGTGGCACACTCAGCTTTGCAACCGCTGGCCCAGGTACACGCACAACACAGATATTCATCAACTTCGGCAACAACGCTCGCCTCGATGACATGGGATTCTCAGCCTTTGCGGAAGTGCAAGCAGAATCGATGCCCGTGCTCGATAAGCTCTACGCGGGTTACGGCGAAGGTGCCCCACAGGGTCAAGGACCCTCGCAAGCGCGCATTCAAAGCGAGGGCAACAGCTACCTGAAAAGCCAGTTTCCTAAGCTCGATTTCATCAAGACAGCATCTATCAAAAAATAGACCGCGCTTGATTTGCTCTGAGCATGTGCGCGCCCGGACCGCAGCACCGAAGGTGTATAGAGAAACACGCTTTGATGGCCGGGCGCTGCTACCTGCTCCGCAGGCGCTCCCCTTGGTGAGTTGATTGTGAATGCCGGGCGTTGTTTGAAGTTCCTATAGATGCCGGGTGTTGCTACCTGCTTCGCAGGCATTCGCTTCGCTCATACGCCGCAACACATAGATTCCCCCGGGTAAACCCGGGGTACTCTGTCTTCGACCACATAGAATCCAATGCATCGCAGTTAACGTTGCGGAAATTGGCACAACGCACAAAGCCTGGCGTTTCACAGTTAGCGTAACGATGGTTGGCGCATCGCACAGAGTCCAACGCGTTGCAGAGATTAGGGCGATTAACAGCGAAAGCCAGGAAGATCTAGGTCCATTCCAGATGTGAACAGCAGCAAGGTTTAGGCAAGCTTTGCTGCCGCTTCCTCGAGCTGCGTTTTCTTAGCACTGAGGGTGGCGTGACGCTTATGCTCTGCGTCCACCACCTCCTTAGGCGCCCGCGCTACAAAGCCTTGATTGGCGAGCTTACGACTGACCACCTGCAGGTCTTTTTCCAGTTTGCTTAGTTCTCGCTGAAGACGCTCGCGCTCTTTGATGGGATCGATCACATCACACACCCTGGCTTCGATGGTGCCGAAGCTCAGCGCGGCTGCCCGCGCGTAACGAGGACTGCTCTCAAGACGCATGTCTGACGCCTCGACGGTCTTTAGGGCACAGCCTGCAAGGCTCTGAATCAAGGGCGCCTGAGCCATAAGCTCACGCAATTCATCGGCATCGCTAGCGCAGATATCAACCTCTACGACGGTGCTACGAGCAAGCTCGTACTCTGCGCGCACACCTCGAACTGCACGAATGCATTCCTGCACGGCAGCCATGCACTGCTCGGCTTCGGCATTCACAAAAGCAACTTCATCTGCTGCCGGGAAAGGCGCGGTCACAAGGTAATCACTGACCCAATCACCCTGTTTAGGAATGCGCTGCCAAATATCCTCGGTGATAAAGGGCATCATTGGATGCAAGAGACGCATCACGACCTCGAGCACATGAACCAAGGTAGCTTCGGTCTCACGCACCACCGCGGTATCGTCGAGCTCGAGCAGCGCTTTGCTGATCTCCAAATACCAATCGCAAACCTCATCCCATACAAAATGATAGGTGCCCAAGGCAGCATCATCGAGACGGTAGGCCTGCATGCTGTGGTGCACCTGGCCGATCACCGCGTGCAAACGACTGAGAATCCATTGGTTAGCTAAGTGCTGTGGCGCATCGATGTGATTTTTCGCAAAGGCAGAACGACGCTCCAGCTTCATGAGACCGTAACGCGCGGCGTTCCACAGCTTGTTGCTAAAATTGCGATAGCCCTCGATGCGCTTGATCGACAAAGCGATGCGACGCGATTGTGGCGAGTAGCTAAGCAGAGTCATCCGCAAGGCATCCGCACCATAAGGCGCAAAGCCCTCGGGATAGGTTTTGCGCAAGTAGTTAAGGCCCTGCTCTTTGGCACCCGCACGCTCAGCTTGGACAATCAAGGACTCGAGTGTAGCCCCATGCACAACATCCAGGGGATCCACCACATTGCCTTTCACCTTGCTCATCTTCTCGCCCCGCTCATCGGTGACCAAACCTGCGAGAAGCACCCGGCGAAAAGGCACATCATCCATGAAATGCAGCCCCATCATGATCATCCGAGCCACCCAGAAAAACAAAATGTCGTAACCGGTCTCGAGGTCACTGGTGGGATAAAAGCGTTTTAAGTCCTCTGTTTTATCAGGCCATCCCAGAGTGGAAAAAGGCCACAGCGCCGAGCTAAACCAGGTATCGAGGACATCCTCGTCCTGGCGCAGGGATACACTACCGCAGGCTTCGCATTCAGTGGGCGCGCTGCGTGCTACTCGCATCGTGCCGCAGTCATTACAATACCAAGCCGGAATCGAGTGCCCCCACCACAGCTGTCGCGAGATGCACCAGTCCTGAATATTGCGCATCCAATGGAAATAGGTTTTGCTCCAGTCCTCGGGCAAAATCTGAATGCGCCCCTCTTCCACAGCGCGAATGGCAGGCTCGGCAAGGGGCTTAGTAGAGACAAACCACTGTGTTGAAATGAGTGGCTCGACGATGGTGCCCGAGCGCTGCGAACGAGGCAGGGTCATGCGGTGTTTGCGACTGCCGCGGGCCAGACCCATGGTCTCAAGTTTAGCTTTCACTGCCTTACGGGCGACAAAGCGATCCATGCCCGTAAACTCACCCGCGTTTTCGTTCAGCGTCCCGTCTAAGTTGAGAATATTGATTTCTTCTAGATCATGACGTTTGCCCGTAGCGAAATCGTTAAAATCATGTGCAGGGGTAACCTTGACCACCCCAGTACCGAACTCCGGATCAACCAGCTCGGCATCGGTGATGATAGGAATCCGGCGATCAAGAAAAGGATGCTGCGCTTCAGTGCCATGCAAATGCCGGTACCGCTCATCGTCGGGATGCACTGCCAAAGCGGTATCCCCCAGAATGGTCTCGGGGCGTGTCGTGGATACCACAACTTCATCGTCAGAATCGACAAGGCGATAGGCAAAATCGAAGAGTTCGCCCTGCACCTGCTCTTGGTTTTCAACTTCCAAGTCGGACAGCACGGTTTGGGCCTGCACATCCCAGTTCACCAATCGTGTGCCGCGGTAAATAAGCCCCTCTTCGTAAAGACGCACAAAGACCTCGCGCACCGCGCGTGAAGGTCCCTCGTCCATGGTAAAGCGGTGATAGTTCCAGGCGCAGGAGGCTCCCAACTGACGCATCTGATGCAAAATGCGACCGCCGGATTGGTCTCGCCACGCCCACACCCGCTCGATGAAGGCGTCGCGCCCCAGATCATGACGGCTTTTGCCCTCGCGTTGTAGCTGTCGTTCCACCACCACCTGGGTGGCAATGCCCGCGTGATCAGTGCCAGGAATCCACAAAGCCGTGTCACCACGCATACGATGATAACGAATCAGCACGTCTTCGAAGGTGACGCGACAGGCATGCCCCATATGCAACGAACCAGTGACATTCGGCGGTGGGCTAACAATGGTATAGTGGTTCTCCGCCTTTTCTGTTTTTGCACGCGGCTCAAAAAGTCCCTCAGCCTCCCAACGCGCATACCAATGGGATTCCGCTTGGGAAGGATCATAGGTTTTCGGCATGTCAGTCATGCCGGCCATGCTAGCGCGCTCGCGCCCAAATCAAACTGAAAGGAGTTTAATTTTCGCCTGAGAGACGTTGGATTTCTTCGCGAATCATGGTTTCGGCAAGCTCAGGAACCACGTCCCAAACCACTTGCTCAATCACCTCACGCGATAACACCAAGACCCCTTCGACTTGTGCACGCGTAAGACCCAGCGCTTGCAAACGCTCAGGCAGCGTACGCGTACCGGCAGAGGACCCTTGGCGTGTGGTCACTGTGGGCGCAGAGGAAAGCCGTGCGTTCGCATGTGTCGCTGTAGCGTTGTCGGCAGCAGGCGGATGCTCACGGGTGACGCGAAACTCCGAACTCCCAGCAGCGCTCTGAGTGGCCAAACGCGTTGGTACCGAGGCAAGCGGAGGCGTAGAGGAGGCCTTGGGCGCAACAGGCACAGCAGACGCAGGCGGTGTCGACTGTGGAAGTGTCGCGCGCAAAGGCGGGTTGCGTAAATTCATGGTGGGCACTTCATGAGGCCCTGGAATCCCCGAGTTACTCTGAACACGCGGTGCACTTGAGCGCCCTCGCGCTATCTCTTGGGTCTTGGCGGCATCATCCATTGATGCAGGTGGAGTGGGGTAAGGCACCCTTACCGAAGGACGCTCTGCGGAGGTCTTGCGCAAGGATACAGCTGCTGGATCTTCCAACGCAGCATCGCTGCGCATTGCCGCGCGGGGCGGTGGCGGCACACTGGGTGCACGACTACGAAGGCCAGGTGCAGCACTAGTGCTAAAGGCGTGTTGCCCCGGTGGCATGCTTGAGGGGCGTCCGGAAATCACAGCCGACGAGCCGCTAAAAGCCGGAGCTGGAGATACGCGGGTATCACTGGGATCCATAGGCTCTGGAATTAACGAGCCAGGACTACTCAGACGGCGATTCGCAACCCGGTAAATTTTGCTCAAGAACGCTTGTGTTTCAAAAGGCTTGGAAATGACATCGCGAATATTGTTGAGCTCGCCTCCACGCGCCGTGTCATAAGGGCGATGCTGGCTCGCAAGCACCACCATAGGAATCTTTGCCAGCACCGAATCATTCAATAGTTGTTTTGCAAAATCATAAACATCCATGTCTGCCATCAGCACATTTGCCAAAATGAGATCAGGATGGTGATGCTGGGCATGGTTGAGCGCCTCTTGGCCGTGTGATACACACACCACCTCCATTTCCTCACCCGCACATGCCATAGTGAGGACCCGTTTCATCGTCGCGCTTGTTTCAACAGCTAAGATATGGAGTGTCACGTCATGACGCTAAGCCAGCATGACCATTCAGGTCAAGTTCAACGTGTCCAACGTGCGCAATTTGCGGCACGTTATCAAACTCAGGCCCCCCGATTGCCAGAAGGGAAGCTTGATCTCAGCACACTGTGGCCGTTGGCTCCCGAACAACGGCTGGAGTTAGATCTGGGCTTTGGCCGCGGTCTTTCTCTAATCACCCGCGTAGAGCACTGCCCTCAGGCCTGCATTATTGGCATCGAGAGCAAAGCCAAATGGACCTGCAAAGTGCATCAGCAACTGGAGAATAGAGGGCTTCACAAACAAGCACGGGTATTTTGTGAGGACATGCGTCTGTTTTTAGCGCGATGCGAACCTGCCAACTCGGTACATAGTGTCAGCCTGCATTTTCCTGACCCATGGTGGAAAAAGCGTCACAGCGGACGGCGCGTCATTGATGATTCGCTGATTCAGCAAATTGTTCGATTGCTGCGTCCTGAGGGAACTTTATTGATTCAAACAGATGTTGAAGAACGTGCTTTAATGTATCTCTCTGTGCTTCAATCAAATCCATATTTAGCACCTTATTCAAACAACTTTTTTGTAGACGTTAATCCACTACACGCGGTGTCTAATCGCGAACGTCGCGCTACCGAAGACGGTTTACCGATATGGCGATTACACGCGATCAAAAAAGCCTCCGAGTTGAACAAAAATCAACCAGAGGCTTGAAGGGATGAAGTGACCAACCCTTTACTCAGCTTGCGCGCTGACACTTACAGGGATGCGCTTAGGCTGGATTTCTGGCCTTTTGGCAAGGCGAACATGCAGCACACCATACTCAAGCTTGGCATCAACCGATTCGGTATCAAGCCCTTCAGGCAAGCGGAATGACTTGTTATAACGCGTATTTCTCGCTGATGCCGCCTCGTCATCCTGACCTAATGATTGTGCTTTGCGCTCCCCTTTGATCGACAGCACACCTTTATCGATATGCACATCGAGGTCTTCGGGGCGCACACCGGGCACGTCCATAACGAGATAGACCGCTTCGTCGTCATAACGAACCTCGACATCGGAACTCCAGCTACGTTCTACACGCATGCTAGGCCAATCGCGGGCAAGAACATCATCGAAAAGAGTGTTGATTGCAGGAAATGAATTCCATGTGGTAAGCATTGTTGAATCCTTTCGTTAGGGTGTTTGTTGAGTGCCTCTATTGCACAAGTTAAGCACCCTACACAGATGTCAAGCGTTGCTCACCTCGGCTTCGATGCGCTCGCTTAACTCACCTTCAAAACGATGGGCATAACGCGCATGTAAAATACGGGAACGCACATAACAAAGCGTGCTCTCTGCAGGACTAAAGCGTATCGTCGGCTGCGCATGCGGCGGCACCCAAGGAGAACGTATCACCGCATCGTAAATCACATGACGCAGGGTTTCTCGATGCGCCGTTGCTGGAATGCGCAGACTCACCTCGCGCTCCAACCCCATCGGACGCATGGTGCGCAAGCTTTCGCGCAACAAACGACTATTTGGAATGCCGACGCGTTTGCCCTGCGCGTCGCTGAGCCAAGTCAATCGCCAGCCAATGCTTTCGACCAACCCGGAGTAGCTTTCACCCTCGATCCAACGACCACGACGCACGCGATGCTCAAAAAAGAGCAGAAAGCCCGCAAACATATCGGGCAATAGATCCCGCACCGACCAGCCCAGCGCTACAAAGGAGGCCAAGCCAATCCAAGGCAGAGCTTCACGCCAAGGCTTGGGCAGCAAATACACCGCCGCAATCAACACCATCCATACTACCGCGGCATGCACAACATGGTGCAGCACCGCCAAGACACGGGGAATCAAACCGCTGTAGGGCAAGGCAAAACGCAAGCGACGCAGGCCTGAACTCAGGGTCAACGCAATCAGAATAAACAATAACGGCCCAAAGACATTGCTGAGCCAAGGACTATGCTGTGCAGGCTCACACGCTGAAGGAAGCCAAGACTCCATGGGGGAATGCGCATCAGACTCAGGCCGCGATTGAAACCAGGGCAAGGGCGGGTAGCTCCCCGAAGCAGGCGATGAAGATGACCTAGCAGGAGCATGACGCCGCGAAGACGGTCGCCTGGATTTGGACCGAGGCTTGGGTGTGCCCTTTGCTCCAGCCTTTGCGTTGGATCGCAGAGGCTTTTGAATCGCCTCGCGCTTTGGGGAGGCTTTTTGTGGACTGGGATTCGCTTTACTCTGCCCTTTTTCAGGAGACGCAGAAGGCGACTGGGACTCGGGTTTTGGGGACGCCTCGACAGGTTTCGCCGGTAATGCAGCGTTGGTGCTATCGGGTGCAGCTTGCTCAGACGCCGGCGGGCTGCCTTGGGTCTTAGATTCATCGAGATCAAGATCGAGCTCAGGACCAGGGGTCGAGGGCTCAATCACAATTTCCTCTTCAATGATGCGCGCTTTCGGTGGTGTCTTCTCGACCTTCTCGGGAGGCTTGTTATCTTTGGCCGCCTTGCCTTTGTCTGTTTTGCTACCAGCTGGTGGAGCAGGTGGTGAATCAGCCGTCTGAGCGCTTACGATGCCTGGAATCAGCCCTGTACCCAAACCAAAGGCAAGTAGGAGCAACAGACAGGGCACCCTTCGCTGCAAGCTCAATACTAGTCGGTCTAATGCACCCATTGTTGCTCCGAAAGCACCTGGGTCAGCGCTCCGCGCAGAGCGATATGCACGCGGTAAAACACATCGCTGTCACGTTGACGTTGCAACAAACCGCGTTGAGCCATGCCAGTGAGCTGTGCCTGCGCAGTCCCTGCGCTCAGGCGAAAGAGCTCCGCAAAGCCCGCCGCATCGATCCACCCTTGGCGAGAAATCACAAATAAGTGCAATAGGTCGTCGTCAGAGAGGGTACGCAGAAAAGTCAACGGGGCCTCGGGGACATCACCTAAATGCACAAAGTCGTTTTTCTCATCAATCTGGCGAATAGACGCCAGCCAAAGCCTTAAGGCATCTCGAATCAGTCCTCCGGAGGCCTCGTGTAAATGCTGAAAGAAGCGCTGATAAGGACGCTGTAAGCGATTGACATGCCGCTGCAGAAAACGATCGAAACCACTGCGACCATGGGGCGGATCAAAGCTCAAACCGTAGCCACTCAGAGCATGTCGGGCCAACACCGCCGCCTCTAATTCGGCAGCAGCTAAAGGATGTAAGATGATGGGCTCGGCCGCGATCGTACCCAGTTGGGCAATCTGACACGCGTACTGCCATACCAAGGGATCTGCCGTCAGCATCCAAGCACCACGACGCCCAGGCTTGGCGAGATGATCGCGAAACCGACGCAGCATTGCAAAACCACCACCACCGCTATCGATAAGCCAGTGCAGCCCTTCGACCACAATGAGATGGTTATCGCCTTGGGACTCAAAGACCGCATCAACCTCATCGCTACTCACAGGCTGCTGCCAATGCCACCGTTTGACGTTTTTCCAGTTACGACCGCGCACGATCGCGTTGGTCAGAGACGCTTTACCAATACCGTCGTGCCCTACAACCACTGCTAAACGCGTACTCTGATGAGGCGATAAACTCAGTCGCGCGCGCTCGAGCTCGTCTTCACGACCGGTAAGCACGTCCCCAGCTTCCAGCGTCTCAGCTGCAAATAAACGGCGATATACCAGCGGCATGGATACTTGCGGTTCTGGAACCGAAAACACCTGCGGATGCGAGCCCACCGGTGTAGAACGCGGAATACCCAGGACCTCCTGCCACGTCTCCAAACGACGCTGCCCAAGCCAACCACGCAGGGCCTTGCCCACCTCTTCCTGAGAGCGTGCTAAATGCCTTGGAATCTTTCCCGCTTCCTTAAGAATGCGTCGCCCCGCCACCGAACGACGCAGGGTATCGATGCGCGACTGCGTCACCTGACCATCGCTGAGCTCGTGACGCAAACGCCTCAAGCCTCCAATCACAGCCTCTTCGATCGCCGGCTTGGCGCTCTGGTACCACCGGGTCACTTCCTGTAGATGTGCCTCCAGTAAAACCTGGCCTCGCTCCATACCGCCGTACACCATATCGTGAATCAGACGCCGGGTCTGCTCCGATAAGCCCTCATCGCGGTCCACCTCAAGTTCACTGAGTACGATCTCAATGTTAAAGGCAAAGCGGCGCTCAAGGTCCTGCACCGACGCGCTCAACGGCTCAGCTTTAGTAGCGATATCGCGAACCCACTGCACCAAACGTGGAACCACATGGCTATCGAGGTAAGCATTCACCAACTCGCGAAAAGGCACATCAAGAGAGGTCACGGCAGGCGGCAGCTTCCACTCACCACGCACAGGACGCCCCAAACTAATGGTGTATTGCTGGGTCAAGGCACGGGAGGAGCGACGCAACACATCCAAAATGGACCCCACCGTGCGGTCTTCGACCAGCTGATGATGCAGCTCCAAAATACTGCTAGAGGCCTCGCTTAACAGCTTTTCAAGCCCTCCATGCTCCTCGCGCAATGTGCTGAGCAATTGCTCCGAACGCGTCGTCTCACCGAGCTTTTCCTGGAATGTACCCAGAGCATTATCGACGGCCTGTTTGGCTCTCTCGAGTGGAACAACTGCACGTCCTCGCAAGGCTTTCTCAAGCGATGCGGTCAGATCGTACAAAGCATCGTTGACGCTCACTTCCAGTCCCATCAGCTCCAGCTCAAGAGACAACAAACCATAGGCCGCTGCACTGGACTGACGCACGCGTCGCATTTCGTTTTGCAGCAGATCGAGAGCACGCAAGCGCTGGCGAAACAAGCGACTGGTGTGACGTTGATGCGCAGGCAGAGCAAAGGTTCCCGCATTGAGCACATCTTCTTTCAGTTTTGCGAGACCCTGACTCAAAGGATCGCGAATACGACGCACGGCATCTCTGACGATGTAATCCAGCTCTTGCCATGCGAGCTCAAAGTCACCCTCGATGTCCTCAACCAGGTTTTGGATGGCGGCCTGGAGAGGATCGCACGCCGACTCGTCTGCATCTGCCTGCGCCATGGTGTGCAGCTCTTCGTAGCCGCGAACGATATGCGCAAAGATAGCGCGCGTACGATCGGCCAAGTGATAGTCGGCCTGCACCAGCAACGCAGCGAGGCCTTCGAGTTGAGAGGGCACGTGGCCAGACAAATGAAAGCGCGCCAACTCACGCAGCTTAACGCGGCGCGTAGGGGTTTTACCTCCCAGCGCACGACGCACACCCACGCGCAAACGCAACAGGGCACGCTGACTGGATCGCCACCAAGAATCTCCAGGCGTAGATGTCCATATATGCGTGTCGATCGGTGCTTCGAGCATCTTAGGCAAGGCCTCTACCCGGGCATCGATGAGATCCACCAAGGCATCGGGAGTCCACGCGGGCTGCCCAAAACGCGCCGATCGGCCAAGCACGATGCCACGCCAGCGATCGGTGAGCTCGGCCTGCTCGGTGCGCAGTAGCAAGGCCATTTCACGACAGCCTTCGGGGGTACGTGCCTGCACTCGGAGTCGACGATGATGGCGCAAGAACTCTCGCCGCAGCTCGCGTAAGTAGATTTCCGCATCGTCGCGAAACTTGGCCAAAGGACCCGCAGCCACATCTTGCACCAAGGTAACCAGCTCACCCTGCAATTCAGCCAGGCTGCGATTGAGCTCCTGAGCGCCGGTGCGCAGCAAAGGTCCCCAGGGATCGCGGGGCTCCTTGGGATTCTCCCAGGCAGGTGCTTCCTCAGCATCCGTAGATGGCGGCGTCTCATCCCCCGGCAGTGATTTACGCACTGGAGAAGCATGCGGAGGCTGGGATGCGGTTCCCCCGGCTTCAGCCTTAGGTCGATCGCCAGGTCGCTCCCGCGCGAGAGTAATTCCAAACTTCCACAGCACTGGTCCCACGAGTTCATTGATCGCGATGGTAGCCACCACCAAGGTCTCCAGGGCTTGCCCTGCCTGCCCAAAGCGTTGACCAATCAGCGCTGCCAAGGATAAGGCAACGCCAGCTTGGGAAACAAAACCCATCCAGCTGTAACGTCGCATCGCCGCATCGCCGCCACTCATCTTCGCAGCCAGAGAGGAGCCCAGGAAAAGCGCCAACACGCGCACCAAAACAAGGGCCAAGGCGTAAGGCGCCAACTGAATCACATGATCCAAATGCAGAGACGCACCCGCCAAGGTGAAGAAGACTACGAAGACGGGCATGGATAACTTTTGCACCGAGGCGATGAGCACCTCACCCTGGCGCGACACATTCACCACCATGACGCCGGCGGTGATAAACATCAGCACGGGCTCCAAATGAAGGCGCTGAGCGGCGTAGGCAGCGGTGTAAATGACCCCGATCAAAAAGAGCATGAGCTCATGCCGTACATAACGCAGGTAGAGAATCATCAGCCCGCCAAGCCCTGCTCCCACCGCGATAGAGCCACCGATATGCACAGCCATATCGCGCCAAAAATGTGTATTGTTGCCGCCTATGCCTAGGCTGCGTGCAACCAAAGAGGCGCTCAGGGAAAAGAGAATCACCACCACGACGTCTTTCAAGACTACGGTGGACAAGACATGACGACTGACAGGACCGCGTGCCTTGGTATCGTGAATCACCGCCAGCGTAGCGGCTGGCGAGGTGGCAAAGGCAATCGACCCCACCAGCAATCCTAGCGAGAGCACACCCCAGCCCTGTAATCCAGCAATCCCCGGTAGCGTAAGTCCAGGGAAAACACCGGACATGGCGACCACTAAAGCAGTCACAAAGACCAGCACCGTGATCACCTGTCCCACCAAGGTGGCGAGAATGGCTTTGAGACCGCGGCGCAAGGACTCAAGCTTGATTTCGCCCCCGGCGTTCAAGGCGATAAGAGCCACCGCCAAGGCATCGAGCAAGCTCAGTTGCCGGATGACCTCGCCATTTAGTACACCGCGATCGAAGGGCGCGATTCGCCACAGCTCGGGAAGCAAGGCCGCACAAGACTGACCAAAGAGCACGCCTGCCAACAAATAGCCCGTGATATGCGGCAGTCGGAGCGCCTCCACCAACTTGCCCACGGTGTAGCTCGCAAGCACCACAAAGCCGCAGGCCAGCATGGCAGACGGGTCGAAGCCGGTAGCCTGCGGCACTGCCACGCGATGCAAAAGCACCATGCCTGCTGTCAGAATCAGCAAGATCATCGATTGCCGTAAGGCACCGCCAGGGACAACGTGGCTTGAAGGTGCGTTCATAAAAACCTGTTACTCCGCGATCTTCTGTATCGCGAGGGTAACGCAAGTATGTTAACCGTACGCAGTTTTTAGACGGCGCGAGGTACCCCTAAAGTGAAGGCTTTCAACTGTCAAATCTGTGGTCGCTCACGGCTTCGCAGCATGATAATCCTAAGCGCGCTCTGGCTCGTGGGGACGGCTAGTCACGCGAAAGCAACGCCTAGCGAAGAATCCCTCTACAGTCCTGAGTACAGCGACAACAGTTCTGCGCGCGATGCTTTAACAGGATTTATCGGCACCGAAATCCACGCCTCCCTGCTCTCCGATATTGCCGATCGCTCCATCCTCGCAGGCACCTTTGGCTACGCCTTTCGCGGTGGCGTGCAATGGCGAGCGTGGGAGTTCTTCATCCACGCAGAGCACAACCTATGGGTTGCGACCGAGCTTGAAGCCAAAGTGGTCACCGGCGCCTTCAATCTGGGCCTGGGCGCATCGTGGAGCTACGCCAATGGCTTTATACGCACCAGCGCAGCGGTGGGACCTTCGATTTTGACCTTCGACACCACCCTCGACGACGCAGGCAGTGTAGGCTTTTTCGTCGACCTGCGCCCAGTCGGCCTGCGCTGGCAACTCGACGAACACTGGCTACTGGGCGTCGACCCCCTTGCCTTCGCCCTCGTAGTCCCCGTGCTTGACGGCATCCCACTCGTGCGTGTGGAGTACCGTAGCTTGGGATATGTGCATTGGTATTTTTAGGTCATTGATTAGCTAACACTGTAGAATTTATCTTCTCCTCTACGACAGGTGAATCCAGCAACAAATCGGATATATGGAGCTCCGTTTATAGCAAACTTCATATATACATTATGCTTTCCTCTCTCAGCGAAATAGTGGCCAATTCTACCATTTTCAACATTTCCATGATCAGTCACTGTATTATTCGAAACTCTTACTATAAGAACCTCTATCAATTTATAATCCGTGTAATTTTCAACAGAAACATAGCATGATCCAGGGGCAATATCACTCTTCTGAAGAGTGCTTGAAATTTCATTTTCAGAAAAATCATCATCCTGTGCACACGAACAAAACAAAGCTAATAAAAAACAAAATACAAGCAATAACATTGATTTCATAGAACTCCTTCTTATGTGTAATGTCAGGAGTTATCATTTGCATATCATATGCCACTCTTATGATTTTTTAGTTTAAGAAAAAATTCCAAAACAACAGCATATTTACAAGATTACAAAATCAATATCGCTTACAAGCATAAGTTTACAAACATATAAAAACAACAAAATGGTAACCCTTATCATTCAAGTGTTTAGGATGTACCCAAAGACCCCGTCATAGGGACATGTGTCACCACTCAACGTACATCTGACTTATCTATACATATCCAGAAGTCTAAGATCAGCATTATCGTTCGAATACAAAAAGCTAAAGCGTGTTCCGATTTCCCCGTCGGAACACGCTCGTTTATTCAAGCAAAGCTTAGCTAAGTCATATCTATCTAATCTCTGACTTCACAATCTATTATCCAGTGCAATCTAGCCATCCTTGACTACCTTCCCATTATGTTTGTGCGTATGTGTATGATGACGCCTCGCTGACTCAGACCTAGGATCCGAAAACGACTCAGAGCTAGGATTCGAAAGCGATTCTCTGTATTCATAGTCAAGATCGAACGCGGTGCTTTTGCTTGGTTTTTTCTGCATGCGAAACTGCTTTTCCTTTTCGATTTCTTCAGGTGTTGGTGCTGGCCTTGCTGTTGGTTTCGCAGGTGATTTTTTCGCTTGTGATGAACTAGACGAAGACTTCTTAGCCGCCATTGATGTGATACTCGCCTGCAAGCCCCTCTCGCCGTTTTGCATCGCTTGTACAAGGGTGAAGGCTTTCTTCTTCTGCGACGAAGAGAACCGATCGTAGAGGTCAAACGCACTATCGATGATGGTTTGACGGCCACGAACAAAGTCATTGTAGGTTGCCAGCATTTCATTCACCATGGCGCGTAAATCGGGAAGTGGCTTACGCAGCTCTTTGCGGATGAGTCTCTCAGCCTTGCGCTGGTCTCTAAGCAAGCGTGCTTCGAGCTTCGCTAGTTTCTTGCTGAGTTTGCCAAGCTTACGAGCCACATGTGCACGCACACCAAAGTGAGGAATTGCTTGGTCATTGATAAGTACAAGAGGTGATGGGTAGTCATATACTGTTGGGCATAACGACTTTGATCCTACTCCAGAGGCAACAAATCCTGCGATGGATGTGCGCTGGTATCTTGCTGCTTGTCCACGTCGAACACCACGTCGATGTGGGACAACAACTTGAGGAGCTGGGCGAAGATTAACCGCCTTAGAACCCTTTTTAGGATGCCAGTAGGTGATGTTAAAAGGCACTCGACTGGTTACAGTCTTCTTTTGAGCCACGGTAAGTGTCTCGTAGAGATCGAGCGCTTTATTGATAAGCTGACGCAGTTCAGGGCGAAGACTATTACAAGCGATATGTCTTTCATTGACCATCGCAACGAGGTCGGGCACTCGCTTACGTGCTTCACGTCGCAAAAGACGAGGCACACTGTGATTCTCATCTTTCATTTCATAAACAATATCTATCCATTGCTGTTTGATATCTTCAAACGCATCTTTTTTGCGTGCACTAATATCAAGCGTGCGAAATACATCCGATTCAAAAAGAATCATGGGCAGAGGTTCGTTCTGATACTCCCATGCAAAAGCGTGGCTGCTTGTGCCGCATAACAATGCAGCAGCAAACGCGGCTCCAGTAAGAAACCTAACACCTGAGTTCAATCTGCTCTTCATAGCTACCTCCTCGTTCATATTTCTAAGGTAGCGTTCAAATGTTAGAGAAATATTTCCAAGACCTCCCTCAATTGCAACAAAGTGTAACAAGGCATGGCAAAACAAATACCTTGTTGGCGAGGACTTGGATTAATCAAGTAAGCGCGCAGCCACAACTGCATCGCTTAGGTGTTGGGCAAGCTCAAGCTCACGCAAGCGGGCCTGACGAATCCAAGGCCATAAAGGCGCACCGTCTTGGCATCCCTGTGTCAAATCCTCGCGAGGACAGGCAATGCGAATATGGAAATGATCCCGATGAGGATTGCCATAGCTGGGCTGGTGCAATACCCACCTTGCCCGCATGCGTACGTCCGTGTCGGATTCATGCGACTCAGCATAAGCAATCAACCGATCTTTGATGCCTTGGCCACAAAAAATCCACTGCACATGGATGGTGGGATTCGCCAACAAGTCGCGGACAAAGTGCCAATTGCGAGCATCATCAAAGCGATAGTCTTCCTTGGGCCCCGGGGCGCCTTGAGCTGGATGAGCGACTCCAGTCTCATCAAAGGCTAGCCAGCCGTGGCCAGAACGAGGCTCACCAGCGAGACTGGTCACATAAAACAATACGTCCACATCGCGACCACTGCGATGACTACCATGACGGCTATGCAGACCACCATGGGCAGCAGACAAATCGCCAATGCGTAAGGGCATGGTGCCCGGAAAGGTTTGCGCCACAGAGCGCGTTGCATGGCTCAGCGCCTGCACCAGCTCGGAGGTGCCATAACCTGTTCCTTCTCCCGGACGCGCACGCACAAAACCATCGCCGCGTGATGCAAGCGCTTGACCCGCGATCAAAAAACCATTGTTACTCAGGCCAACGGAAATACTGCTGGTGTCTTGCGGGACCCAGGCATGACACGCTGCACAACTTAGTCCCAAGAAGAAAAGACTAACTCTAGACCGCCCTCGCTTCACTCTGATCCTGGTTTGCTTCCGGCTGCCAAGCATCGGGCTATGCACTGAAACCAAACGTTACTTACGAGAGCTCGATGCGGAAGAGCTGCTGCCCCATCAAAATCAAGCTACCTACAGGTACCTTGCCCTCTTCTTGAAAGCGCAAAAAGGTGCCATTAGAGCTTCCGGTATCGCTGAGAAAGAGTTTGCTTTTCTCGATGTAAATATGGCAATGCGAGGCCGATACGTAACCATCCTCGGGGAAAAGAACATCGCCACTCTCGCGACCAAGACGCAACCCAGAAGATGGAATGCAGTAACAGTTCCCTACCCGATCACTGCCTGTCACTAAACAGAGACGTCCCCAAAGTCCTGGATCGGGACTGCCCATGGGCAGGGGCTTCTGAGCAGAATCGTGTTCAGGAAAAGCCTCGTAGCGAATCAACTGCTGGCCAATGCGAAAAACACTCCGATCGTGCAGCGCATAGGGCACATGCCGGGTGATGCACAAAAAGACCCCATTGATACTACCCTCATCCCGTACGCTCACCTCTTCACCACGCAGGGTAAAGGTGGCGTGGGCAGGCGACAAAAACATATCTTCTTGGAGGGTGGCATAAGCACTGCTGCGACCGATGAGCGTATTGCCCTGGGCCAAAGGAATGCGCTCGCCCTCACTGCCGTCTGCACAAATCACTACCAGCGATGCTTGGCTAACTTGCTCAAAGGCCTGTGTTGCTACCACAGGCTGATTTACCTTGGCAGCGGCGACATCCATGGTCGCACCACATTCGCTGCAAAACTTAAATGAGATGGGGATTTGCGCATTGCACGAAGGACAGGGACGCACTTTTCCAGCCATCGTGCTTTGCAAATCGCCTTTGGCGGGGACGGGAGCGGGAACTTTGGGCGCCGGTGCGATAGGCGCTTTGGCAAGAATATCTGGGGAAGAAACATCCGTCTTTTCTTCACCGGTAGCTAAGTCAACTTGAGTCGCATCAGCAACATCGGGCGACTCAGAAGGAGCCGGAGCTGCAGGCTTCATGGTCAAAGCGGCTTTGTTTTTGATCGATTTCTGTACCCCGGCGGTGAACCCGGTAGGGGGCGTGGGAA
>CAYWAT010000009.1:0-15345 GCA_964456305.1 uncultured Polyangiales bacterium
GCCGCTACCTGCTTCGCAGGCGTTCGCTTCGCTCACACGCAGCCCACAGAGTCTGATGCTTCGCAGGCGTCATTGTGATTGGCAGCCGGACGAAAGCCAGGATCAGAGTAAAGCGAGAGCGATCTAACCAGTTAAGCCGACGGATGCATCTCGACAAGCTCAGTTGCCTTCTTATCGCGATTTGCGGAACGGCGTGTGCCAGTGCGCAGGCTCAGCCGCGGGACTCCGTCGGTCAGGCCGCCCTGTTAAGCGAGACCCTCGCAGGCTTGACCCAGCGTGTTTACGATTCGATCGTCCAGATTACGGCAACCTCTTATGGGCCCCACAATGCATCGTCTGAGAACGACGCGCTGATACAACGGCATCGTCATGTAGGGACGGGTGTAATCGTAGGCTCTGAGGGCTATATTCTCACGACAGCTCATCTCGTCGATTATGCGCAGCATATTGAAGTGCTGTTGCCCGCGTCGCGGATGCAGCAGAGCGCCCGGATGTCTATTTTGGGTGCTCCCTCTGAGAGGATCATGGCCCGAAAGGTGGGTGTGGATACTGAGACCGATCTAGCTTTGTTAAAGGTAACGCAAACAGATCTCAAACCCTTACCATGGAGTGACAACGAAGAGCTCAAGCGTGGCTCGATGGTGCTTGCCTTTGGCAACCCTCTGGGGCTTGAGGGCTCCGTGACTATGGGCGTGGTCAGTTCCACCGCGCGGCAGCTCAGTCCCGATTCATCGATGATTTACATTCAAACCGATGCAGCGATCAATCCTGGCAATAGCGGTGGACCGCTGATCAATCTTCGCGGCGAAGTCGTGGGAATCAATGCCTTGGTGGCCCACGATGCGACTCAGCACCAGGGGCTAGGATTTGCGATTCCCAGTCACATCGCCAAGCGTGTGTACACGCAGTTGCGCGACGAGGGCTATGTTCGACGGGGCATGCTGGGTGTGCATACTCAGACGATCACGCCTATTTTAGCCGAGGCGTTGCAGCTACCTCAATCCTGGGGTGTGGTTGTTGCCGATGTGGATCCTCAAGGGCCAGCCGCAAAATCAGGATTGCAACCTGCTGACGTAATTATGAGCTTAGATGGCAAGCGCATGGAAAATGCGCGGCAATTTGAGGTCAATGTATACGGACATCACAAGGGAGAGACGATCACGCTGCAAATCCGGCGGGGGCGCGAGCGATTAGAGCTACGTTTGAACGTTATTGAGCGAGACCGACCATCGCCAAGTCCTGTGCCCACAGATGTGCGGCGCAATTACATTAAGCGTCTTGATGTGGTGGTGTTTAACCTGAGCTCCGATTTGGCGCGCTTATCTATTTCGCAGCGTCATCGGCATGGTGTGGTGGTGGCTCTAAGTAAAGAAAGCGCCGAGCTGCAGAATCGCGATTTGATTCTCTCCGTAAATGGTTATGCAACCCCTACCATGAGCATGCTTAGGGCAGTGTTAGATAACCTAATCAATGAGCCTCTAGCGCTTCATGTTGAGCGCGATGGGGTGCTTCGGTACCTAACAGTGCCCTAACTTATTTCGATTTCAGCTTGAGAGCGCTCCAAGCCGTTGTGATTTAGCGCACGCGTGGGCGAGGTTCTTCCGGAAGTACCGAAGGGGTTTCTTCGACTTCAGCCTCGGGCGTCTTGATATCAATGACGTTGATGTTCACTTCGACCACTTCGCGACCGGCCATGCGATTCACTTCACGACCGATGCGTTCGCGCAGCTCGGAGGAGACCGCACGAATATCGCAGCCGTATTCGATGACCACATCGAGGTCGATCGCTGCTTCAAGACTGCCCACTTCGGCATCGATGCCACGTGCTGGGTCATTGCCAAAGGAGATGAGATTGGATTTACCGATGGAGTGAATCCCTTTGACGTCACGTGCAGCAACGCCAGCAATTTTGGCAACCACTTCGTGACTTAGTGAGATGCTTCCAGCCGTTCGACCCTGTCGCCCGCTTTCTTTATCGATGCGTACGCTGTCTTTATCAGAATGTTTTCCGTTTTTACGTTGCTCTGTGGTCATACACTCTCTCCTTTTAAATGATTAACGTCGAAGCGATAAAACCATAGCTACTCCGACAATGCAAATGCTCAGCCCCAGGGCACGCAGCGGCGTGACCCAGCTGAAAAGTTCGAAGGAAGCCAATAGAATCAGCACACCACTGAGGATCAACACCATGGCGATTCGATGCATGCGAGGTGTTCCTTGACCTGCACTCGTCAAGCGTTGCTGCCAACTGCGATACCCCTGCGTCCAGGCTTCTTGTGCGCGACCCAGGTTGCTTTGGGCAAGGGTGCTCCAACTATCGCTACCGTGACCCGAAGAGGGCATCAGTAAGAAGCAAAGCAGATAGAGCAGAATACCAAGTCCCCAGGCCAGGCAGAGGAGCAAGCATGCAACACGCAGAAGATTAACCTCTATCCGCCATGACTCGGCTAAGCCGCCGCATACCCCCGCAAGCACACGTTGTTCGGCGCTTTTGGGTGGCAGGCGAAAGGGAGCGCGATTGCCTGCCTTCATGACAACAGGCTTCCGAGTTTTTTGCTATCGACGACATGCATGTGGACGCGAACCGATTCGATCGGCACACCGACAAGCTCATCAACACTGTCATAGGCTGCTTCACGTACGGCTTGACCAACGCGCGTGAGATCGGTGCCTGGGTAGACCTGAGCATCAACACGGATGCGCAGGGGATCGGTGCCGCCACGGCTCAGGGCGACACGCGCCTCGAGTATCCCGCTGATACGGCGCACCGCATGCATGACAATCGCGCTAATGCTGCGCGATTCGACCATCACGACGCCGTGATCTTCAACTGAGAGAAGGTGGCGCTCGGGATTTTTAGCGGTTGTGCCGAAAAGCGAGCGCAGGGCCATCCATAGACTGACGAGGGCAATCGTACTCGCGCAGATCACCAGGACGAATTGATTGGCGCCGCTATGCTGTTGCGTGAACTGCAGGAGCGCCTCGCTATGTGGAATCGATGCCGTGAGGGCTGCAAAGGAAATCCATCCCAGGGCAAGACCTGCGATGAGGCCTGCCGCAGCAGCAATGAGTAACCAGAGTAGGGTTGCAATCAGGGCCAAGGAATGCCTCGCTTTCGTATCCGTTACTGAAGTTGCCGTCGTGGCCGACCTTCGATTTGGGAAAGATGCACGTCGATCACAAAAACGTTTACTTCGACCACATCACGCCCTGTCATGCTCTCCACCGAGGTGATGATGGCTTCGCGCAGATCCTGGGCGATATCGCGAATAGGGTACCCAAACTCTGTGATGATTTCGATGTCTACAGCGGCCTCTTTGAGCCCCACATTGGAGTCTACACCGCGATGGCGTTGGCCCCGGAACATGTTGCGCAAGCTGGATTCGCCGATGCTGTGAACGCCGTCGACCTTTTCCGCGGCGATGCGGGCGATGATGGACACAACTTGGTCGTCGATATGGGTGTGTCCGCGTTCACGCATGGGCGTGTCGCGTGAGAAGGGCGAGGCTAGGTCACGCCAGTGAGTTGAGGGCTTGGTGGCAGCGTTGGCTGGACTGGTCATATTAAGAAGCGCGCCTTGCTTTGATGAAAGACTGGATCGCTAAACTGAGAAAGAGGGCGCAGAGCGCGCCCATAATGCCTTGGCTGATCACCGCTGCGGGACGCTCTAATGGAACGCCTCCAACCCATTGGCCAAACTTGATGATGCCTCGCATGGTGCCCAAAAGACCCAAGAGTGCGAGGATCGCGGCGAGGTGCATTGCCATCTTGCGTTTGCCAGGTCGCTTCGCGAGCAATCCCAAGCCCACGAAGAGGATACCAAAGGCCGTGGGGATAAGCGCTGTGGGGCTTTGTTTCCCGGTGAGGAAGTAACCGAGGATACCCAACGCGGATAGGGCGATTCCATGAACGATTGTGATTTGTGGCATGGTGGCCACTGTGGTCACAACCCCAAAGGCAAGCAAGTCTATGATGCGCTTTTTTCCGCGTCCGAAGGAGTGTCGCCTGCGTCTGGACACGCTGCTGCATCAGCGTTGGCCGCAGTGGAGTCGGCGCCAATGGCAGCTGCATCTTGGTGAGGGCGCCGTCTTTGTTGATGGGCAGCCGGCGCGTAAAGGGCAAAGCCTGCGTGTCGGGCAAGAGGTGCAGATCAATGCCTGGCCCTGGCGAGGCATTGCACTGGCTAATCACGACTTGGCGCTTGAGCTCGTCTATGAGGACGCGTCGTTATGCGTAGTCAATAAGCCGGCAGGGCTTCCCACGCATCCCATAGCCTCAACAGAGCGTGAGACCTTGGCGAATGCGCTTGTGGCTCGGTATCCCGAGTTGGCGGATTGGCCGGAGAAAGCCGAGGAATCAGGGCTTGTGCATCGATTGGATAACCAGACCTCGGGGCTTCTGATTGTAGCGCGCAGCCTGTCCTGTTTTTGTCGACTGCGTGAGATGATTCGCGCCTGCCAAATCGAAAAGCACTATCTCGCGATCACCACAGGTCATCTGCAGCCACAGGCGGTTCGCATGCCCTTGGTTCAGAGTGCAAGCGATCCCACGCGCGTTGAGGTTGGCGCGCAGGCTGCCAGTGAGGGCGAGCATGGCCGAGGTGGGGCATTGACGATCATTCGCCAGGTGGTGCATGGTCAGGATGCGACCCTTGCACTCATCCGCATGCATCGGGGATTTCGCCATCAGATTCGGGCTCATTGCGCAGCGCTTGGCCATCCCTTGCTGGGCGATGCAACCTATGGCGATGGCGCGGGTGCAGCGCGACACATGTTGCATGCTTATGCCCTTGCATTTAAGCATCCAGATTCTGGTAAGCCCTTATCCCTGCAAGCACCCATGCCCCACGACATGGCGACGCTGTGTGCAGCCCTAGGATGTGAGAGTTCGCGCATACCGCTGACACACCTATAAAAGTGCACTGTCATGTTTCGCACACCCGCCGGGAAGCTACGCACAGTTAACGTTAAGCCTTGCACAACTTGGAAAGTACTCTGCACACCCGCCAGAAAGCTCCGCACAGGCAGCAAGGAAGCCTCTTACGCCAGCTAGGCAATCACGCACAAGCAGGAGCAAATCAGGCACAAGCGCGTAATAGCTACGCACAGGCAACCAAGAAGCCTCTTCACCGAACCCTGAGGTTCCCCACATGGACTGGCAAACGATGCGCAGGAAGGTCATATGCTTCGATTTCCATTTTTGAAGCATCTTTACAGTTCAGACATACTCCAGTTCAAGCTGTGCGAGACCAATCCTGGGGTGTGCGAAGCTCTCCCTACGTTGTGCGAAGTTGATCCCAAGTTGTGCGAAGCAAAGTTAAACTGTGCGGAGCTTACTTAACTTGTGCGAAGCCAGTCACCACAAAGATGACTGCAAAGCGCTCGACTCTGTGCGTTGCGCCAGCCACCGCAACGTTAACTGCAAGGCATTAGATTCCATGCGCTACGTGTGAGCGGAGCGAGCGCCTGCGAAGCAGGTAGTAGCGCCTGGCATGCATAGAAATTTCAGAAACGAACGCCCACATCGCGGGTAGCAACGCCTGGTATGTATAGGAAAAGCATCGAGAGCGCCTGCGAAGCCAGTCACCACAAAGATGACTGCAAAGCGCTCGACTCTGTATGCTGCGTGCGACCAACGGGAGCGCCACGGAGTGGGTAGCAGCACCCAGCACCCATGAGAACCTCAGTAGCGCGTAGTGACAATGGAACTACCCCAACGCCTGGCCGTCATAGAAATTCCAAAAGTGAGCGCCCATGAAATGGGTAGCAACACCCGGCATCTATAGGAACTTCAAACACCTCCCAGGATTCCTAGGAGCCGTAAGCCTTTGCGTAGTCGCTTGGGGATCGGCGCGAGCGTTCGAATTCATCGCTTATGTCTAAGCAGGCCTCGCGGACTTCGACCTCGCCCGAGCAGAGCAACGCTAATGGCTGTACCTGCAGAGACCTCAACGCGTGGGGCCAATCCAGCATCATGGCGGTAAAGCGCATGAGCGTATCGTAGATTTTATCATTATAGGCCGTGAGCTGTGCATGCCCTCGCAGGTCATGCAGCTGCTTCTGGAAATGCTCGTACTGGCAGGGAAAAAGCATGGCGATGCGGTCGTCGCAGGCGAGTCCATGCGGATCGGCAAAGCCAAGCTCAACAAGGACATGGGTTGCTGACCAGGGCATCACCTTGCTTCGCAGTTGGGTACGGATGCGTTTGGCGCGACTGATAAGCACGCCCATAAGGCGCGCATCGGGTTTGCGTTGCTTGGCTTGGGCCATCATGTGACGATAGGCATCGCGAACACGCGCGGCATTATCGACCTCATCGATACAGAGGTCAGGGTCATCCCAAATGCGCAGATCGGGAGACGCCACTGCAAGACGCACCGGAAATCCCAGCCGATTGGCCTCCGCGGCAGCGCGTGATGGGCTGGAACATAACTCCTCGGCGGGCAGCGGTAGATCATAAATCGCGAGCGCTGCTTTGGTCGATGGATCGGATAGGGCGCGTGATGGACCGAAGATAATGTTAACAAAAGCATCGGGATCGACATCCTCAACTTGCACTTTGGTGGCCGATAAGGGCTGCAAGGCTTGGTCTAACGATCGAAAGGCTGCAGCCACATCGCGCGGCTCGCCAATGCATATCGGTGACTGCGTCGGGTTTGCCCGCCACGACAGCATCGAGGGCGTGTCATAGTCGAGAATGCCAGCATTGTTGGTGTCGGGAGGATTGGCGTTGCTGGTGCCAAGAGAATGCAATGCGTGTTGATGCCTTGATTGCAGCGCTGTGCTTTGGGCCTGCCATGGTTGGATTGCCCCGGCAGTGATTAACTGAAAACATGTGAGTGCCGCTGGAATCGAGTCCAGAATTACAATGCCAAGATTTGCTGCGATAGCTTTGATTCCCAATACGCTTTCTTCGTGGCTCAGAACAACGATAATCAGATGCCCTGGGTTGAGTGTGTTAAGCGTGCCGAGCTGCCGAAGATCGCTGTGTGATGGCCATGTATCGATTGCCCAGAGGATGCATGGATGGTCTTTCATCAGTGGCGGCAGCGATGAAAGGTCAATCGAGCGTTGTTGGAGAGTCACCGCAGCGGCACGACGTTGCTCCAGGTAAGCCTCGATTTCGGCTGTCATGTCGGGCTGAGTGCCAATGATCAACGCGTTATGAATGGCCATAGTTTTTGTGCATAGGGGCTGCTAAAGCGTTGATCTTAAGGCGCGACCTGGGAGATCCTACCGTAGCAATGAGTCAGGGCCTGGATCATCATCGAAAAGCATTGTGGTTATGGATATTAACGACCACGATCACCATCATAGTGCCGCAGGGCCTAAGGGCACAAGATAAGGACAGCAGCGATAGCTCATCCGCCCAAGCGCCTGAGCAAGCATTGCAAACCAAGCGCGCGGCCTCGTATTTTCGCGATGGCTTGAACAAATTTCAGGAAAGGCGTTTTGAAGACGCCATTGTGTCCTTCGAACGCGCTGCCGAGATCGTTCCCAGCGCCGATATTTGGTACAATATCGCGCGTTGCCACGAGGAGAGCGACCATTACGCGCAGGCGATCGAGTATTATCAGCGTTACCTGCGTGATCGCGTCGACCCGCCCGATAAGCGGCAGTTGACCCAGCATATCAAGCACCTCAACGAACTCGTTGAGTCCGAGCGCAAGTTCGTGCGTGAGAAAGAAACCCAAGGCAACTTGGTGGTGCACCATCTGCATCCCAAGCAACGGATGCGTATCAACGGCAAAGCCGTGGCTTCCGAGGGTGAAACTACAACGCTTTCGCTCAAATCCGAAGAACACCGTCTGGAGGTCTTCAGGCCCGACAGCATTCCCTTTCGTGCCAAGGTTCGCGTCATGTCCACCCTTGATGCGCATGCCTATGTGCGTGACGATCCACAGACGCATTATCGTTACGTGGTCGAATCACGCGCGCCGATTTGGACCTGGGTGAGTGGAAGTATGGCTGTCGCAACATTGGCGACCAGCATTGGTCTTGGTGTCTATGCCTCAGGTCAAGATGATCCCGAGCGAGGGCGCCGCTGGTCGCGTTACTCGGACTATGCTTTGGGCGCTGCCTTGGCATTAGGAGCCACCACCTTGGTGCTTTATTTCGTCGAGCGCAGTGGTATTGCCGAGAGCAAATCTGACAAGAAACAAAGAAAGTCGGCTTCGACAAGCAAATCGGTCAAAGCGTTTTGACCATGTTTGCTCATTTTTTTCTAGTGCACATGAAAAATCAACTAGGCTCAAGTAGCCTTGTGTATACCGTTTTGGAAGGTTGAGGGGTTATGCGACTCAAACTCATGTTAGGAAACGTGCTTGCCATTCTCGTTTTGGGCACCCTGTGTTTTTTCGTGGTGCGGCAGCAGATTCAGTCCGCGCTTGGTGAGCGCACCGATGACTACCTGCAGCATCGCAAGGCGTTGTTTGAGCGTTCTTGGCGATTGCAGGGCATCGAGCTGGTTAAGCAAGTTGAGTCCATCACTGCGAACAGTAGATTTAGTGGGATCTTTAGTGCGGTAAGTGATTCGAGTCGGCGTCAAAGCGCCAAGCAGGCTGCAGATCAGATTTCGACTCGTCTCGAAAACCTACGCGAAGCCCACATTGCTCCGGATATTGTTGTGGTGACCGATGACGCCGGGAAGGTTATCGCACGCGACAAAGATATCAATCGCATGCATGGGTTGAAGATGACGCCGATGTTGCCGGACTTAGCCAAGGTTCTTGAGCAGGCGCATGCGCGTCATGATGTTTGGTTCAATCCCGCCAAGAAAAAGCTATTCCAGGTTGCCATGGTTCCGCTGCGGATAACCAATGGCGGTGTCATGGGCGCTGTGATTGTAGGTTTTGATCTCTCCGATCAAATCGCTAAGCAAGAAGCAGAGTTGCTTGAGGGTGAAGTTGTCTTCTTAGTCGATAAAAAAATCTACGGCGCTTCATTGCCTACTTCAGTGTGGCCTAAGGTTCAGCGTGTGGTGACTCGCAATCCCGCCGATACCGTGTGGGATATCAGTTTAGACAACCATGCTTACAGTGGCATTGTTGGTGCATTGATGCATGCGCAGCAATCTTCCCATCGCATCGATTTTGCGATTTTGCATGACCACTCTCTTTCACAGCAAGTCATGCAGGCTGGTTATGCCGTTCTTATCTTTATGATCATCGCATTGATTATCGTTGCGATTTACAACTTTATGGTTGGTACCATTTTAATCAGACCCATCGAAAGAATAGAGGAAACGATTCTTGCCGTGCTCAATGGCGATCAGTCTGCACGTGTCAATCTGCGCGATGGTGCCTTTGGCGGTTTAGCCTATCGCGTTAATCAACTGATCAATCTACTTACAGGTGTTTCTGAAGGTGGTAACGCTGAGGCTGAAGACTGGCAGGGAATTGCCTTCGCTTCGACTAAGTTAGAAGGCAAGTCACAGGACGCTTCGAATGATGTTGATGACCCGGCTTTAATTGCTCAACTGCAGCAAGAGTCTGAAGACGATTACCTCAAGCGAATTTATCGAGAATATACCGATGCGAAGAAGCTTATTGGTGAGGATGTCTCTCAGCTTTCTTTCGATTTTTTCACCAGTCAAGTCAAGCGTCTTGAACAACGGGCGAAAGAGCAACATCAGTTCGAGAACGTTCGCATGAGGGTAAAACAGGAACGCAACCTTGTTGCGCTTGTCCCTGTATCAATAAACGAATCTTAGATTATTACTGAGGTGATACGTGTTTGGCTTTTCGAAGAGCAGTAAGATTAAGAAACATGCGAGTCGAGTCGCAAATAAACGCACCTATGCGCCTGATCGTCTGCAATCCATTCATTTTTTAGCAACGGTTGGTGATCAACAAGCGATCGAAGCGCTCTTGCAACGCTTTACCTTTACCATCGATCCAAGCATTACCGATCAGGAGGAAAAAGAAGCGACGGTGCAGGCGATTCTCTCTGTCGATAAAGAGCATAGCGTAAGTGCTCTTGTTGCTTTTCTGGAGCGTACGCGTTTTATTGCGTGGCCCTTAAAATGTCTCGAGAAACTCATGTCTACTGATAGTGTGACACACACTCTCCTGGACGTGCTGAGTCGTATGGATACGGGATATGAGCGCGACCCACAGCGCAAGATTCAAATTCTCAACGCATTACAAGATCGAGATCATCAAGGGATTGAAAGTGCGGTTCGTCGTTTTCTCGATGATCCCAATGAAACCGTGCGTTTTCACGCTGTGAACATATTGCTTTCACAACCCAATGCTCAGGACGTACAAGAGACGCTGCGTAACGCTCATAAGCATGAGGAGAGCAGTCGAATACGAACCTCCATCGAGCAAGGTTTTAGTAATCGTCAGTGGAAGCTTTGAAGGTTCCAGGCCACTCTCACGTCACTCTGATCCTGCTGCTAAGCACAACGACTATTGCGAAGCATCAAACTCTGTGCGTTGTGCCATCTACCGCTATGATTAGCGTAATACGCTAGATTCTATGCGTTGCGTGCGAGTGGAACGAGCGCTTGCGAAGCCAATCAATCGGCGTATTGGATTCTATACTGTCTGGCCTGTGCTGAGGCTCGAAACATGGCGCGAGAGAGCGGTTTTAGTTTGCCAGTCCTACTTCGGTAGGCAGGTAGAACACAACCCCTAGGTTGAACATGTGATTGAACTGAAACTCGGCATCGTCACCGTCGATTTCTCCATCTGGGAAATCACCGCCATTGCCACGCTCGTCCGTCCCGGAAGGATTCCATTTGAATGGCAGTGCACGCCATTCCAGTGAGAGACCGACAAAGTCGTTAAAGTATACCGTCAAGCCAATGCCAAAGGTGGGAGCAGGTTGATACTCGGTCTTGCGGCGTGTTTGTGAGGCCAGGCAGAGGTCTGAGGTTGGTAAAACACTACACAACTTTTCGCCTGTGGCTTCCGTTGCGCTTTCGTCGATGTTTGCACGCTCTTGAACGCCAACAATGGCTGCGCCTGCAAAGATATAGAAGTCGGTGTCGACAAAGAGCGTTTGGAAGAGGGCAAGTTTACCGCGCAGTGGAATAAAGGTTACCTGTGCGGCCAGGGCCCATTGCAGTTCGCTGATCTGCTTGTCGAAGTTTTCTCGACTAGGCAGGCTTAGCGCATTCACGTTGGTGGTTTGACCCTTGTTTCTGATTTCGTCGGTGAGGTCCGTGTTGATGTGCACACCGCCGTAACCGAACCACAAACCTAAACCCAGCCAATCGAAAAAGTGATAATGGGCTTCGGCACCAAACATGATGGTACGCGTGAACTTATCCTGGAGAGTGAAGCCAATAAAGGGCTTAAGCTGGAATCGTCCGTCGCGATACAAGCGAAGGCCTTTGACTGCAGGCGCTCCTGCAAGCGGACCCGTTACTTGAACTTCTTGGGCATGCGCTTCTTGGGTAGAAGTGGTCAGCATGAGACTTGCTGCACATAGGATCCACACAATACGACGCAGTAGGTGTCTCGACATTAAGGTTCCTTGAGTTTGCATGGCGGGCATCGTCATCATCACTTTGGCAACCGATATTCGAAGTCGAAGGGGATAAAGAAACTCACCCCGAGGTGAAGGGTCACATTGTTTGTCGGCGTAAAGCCATCCTCGAGCCACGTGCCGCTATCGAGACGCGCATCACCTAATGAAACCTCGGAGTTTTCGAATTTCTCGAGGTAGAGGTAATCACGCAGCTCAGCAAAGACTGCGAACCAGCGATTGACAAAAACACGGAAGCCGATGCCGAAGTTAAAGGCAACTCGGAACTGATAGTCGAAGTCACGCACGTCGGGATCGATGACCGCGATGGGTCTTGTTCGCATCGTTCCTACGCCGCCAATGAAATACGCATCCCATTGAAAGATGAACTTATTAAACATCGTGAACTTGCCGTAAAAAGGCACGTAGGAAACGTTTGCATGGGCTCCGAACTGATACTCGGTCACCGGCACTGCTAGACGAAATGAACGTCGCACGAAGAAGTTAAAGTCGGACTCTGATTCCAATCCTTGGTACCAAAGAAAACTCAGTCCGACGGCTAATTCGTTAGTGATCCAGTATCGCCCGCGGATACCTACAGAGGGGTGACTGATGTAAGGATCGTTGATGGTAAATCCTGCGGTGGGCGAAATATCAAAACGATTGCGCCGCAGGACGTGAATACGCTGGATGGCGTAGATTTCTTCGGAGCTTTCTTTAATGTTTTCTGCTTTGGGCTCTAGCGCACTAGTATCTTCCTCATCGGAAGATTCGGCAAGCGAGCTAATCACATCGTCGCTGCCTTCGCCTGAGCCTCCTTCCTCAGTGTCAGATGGCTGTTCTTCGTCAGAGGTTTCGACATTACTTTCGTCGGTCTCTTCGACGTCAAAGGACATGTCCTGTGCCAATGCTTGGCTTGGCAGTAACATGGGAGTGACAAACCAAAGCGTAAGACTGGCGAGAGTGATTAGATAGGCGTGCGCTTTGCGCAGGTGATGCATGCTCATGCGTTCCTTAGAAGGATGACCAAAGGTTTTACTCATGTGATGCGGTGCTCGGGATCGTCCGAATAGTTTTCGTCAAAGAGAGCATCGATGTACGCATCGGGGTTAAAGATTCGCAAGTCATCGATAGTCTCTCCAACACCAATGTATCTTATCGGAAGCTTATATTGTTCTGCAATATTTAGAATTACCCCACCTTTGGCAGAGCCATCAAGTTTGGTCAGGATCACGCCGCTGACGGGTACTGCTTCTTGAAAGATTTTCGCTTGTTGCAGCGCGTTTTGTCCGGTGGTCGCATCAACGACTAAAAAGACTTCATCGGCAGGTTGACCGTCATTTGCCTTTTGAATTGTGCGGTAGATTTTTTTTAGCTCATCCATCAAAGGGGTTCGCGTATGCAGTCGCCCTGCTGAGTCAACCAAGGTCACGTCGACAGAATCAATTTTAGCCTGCTTGATCGCTTCGAAAGCAACGGAGCTAGGATCGGCCCCTTCACTGCCCTTGATCACTTGGCAGTTAACCCGTTTGCCCCACACCTCAAGTTGTTGCGCTGCAGCTGCGCGGTACGTGTCTCCTGCTGCCAGGAGTATTTTTTTTTCCTGCGCTTTGAGATGGCTTGCAAGCTTGCCGATGGTTGTTGTTTTGCCAACGCCGTTGACCCCGACCATCAGAACGATGGTTTTTTTGTCCCCAAAAGTTGATGGGTGATTGTAGTTCTCCTTGAGAATCACTTTCGCCTCATCGCGTATCGCGGTCCACCATTGGTGCGTGCTGGGATGTGTGATGGCTTTCAGCTGTTCTCGCGATCGCTCTACCAATCGATGTACGGTTTGCGAACCCACATCGGCTGAAAGCAGCAGTTCCTCGATGGCATCGAAGGTTGCTTGGTCCGGTGTCGGCGACTTATGCAGGATAGCCGCCAGTCTGGCTGTAAACCCTTTTCTCGTGGGTGTTAGGCGTTGTTGAAGAAGCCTGGTTTCCTTATCTGTACCATCATTTGTTTGGAGTTTGGTTTGCTTTAGCTGTGACGTCACAGCGTCAGGGAAGCGTTCACTCGCATCCTGCGTGGTATCTTGAGGTAGACGTCGTTGTCGCCGGTATATCCAAAGAACGGTAAGGGGGAGGACAAGGAGTGCTGCTCCTGCCGCCACATAAACTAATTGGTCTTCCATGTCCTTGCGAGTCCTTCTTCGGCCTCGTCAATGAGGCTGTCGATAGCATTTGTCAAATCTGTGTCTTGATGTGGCCCATAAGCATAGTGGTTAAGGATTTGATGGAGCTCCGTAATGCTTTTCTCCAACGTTGGATTGCCTTCGATGTACTTGTTGATCCGCGTCCTCAATATGCTGTTGCTCGATACCTTCACATCTGTATGGCTAAGGTCGATCTGCATAATATCACTCACTAACTTGGCTAAGGCATGGCGTGTGGGCCAGAGCGAGATGTGGTTTTCGGTGTTAGCGTGGAGAGTATGGGTTGTGCGCAGGAATCCTGGCTCCTGAATTCGAAACTGAGCTGACATGTGATCGAGAGGCAGCTCTACCCAGGGCCTTTGGGTATCAAGATCGATAACGATGTCGGTCTCATCAAGTCGACAGTTCAACCGTGTGGCATTGATGTCTGTGGTTGTTGTGGGGCCATGATAAAAAAACACTCTCGCATGATGTTGTTTTGGCTTTAAGCCAAGCGACTTTAGACTTAAAGGGAGGGGGCTAAGACCAGGAGGGGGTAGAGTGCGGGAATGACGGCGGTATACGTATGCGGCCAATCCCAACAGCATCGCTATTGCGCTTCCTAGCCACAGCCATGCTGGCTTGAAGGGGCCTTGCGAGGTAACCGTTGGTAAATCTCTGATGCTTGCCGTCACAGTGGAGTGGGTGCGGGGATCGAAGTAGGAAGCTTTGATCCTAGAGACGGCATGCCTTTCTAGACTCGCTTTAGGCAGGACAACAGAAAATCGCCCGTCTTGTTGAGTAAGAACAGACTTTAGGTGTTGGCCGTCGAGGTATAAGCCAATAACTTTAGTGGCGGCTGCTTTCTCGGAGGCAGGATGCTTTAGATACCCTTTGAGCTTAAGGTCGTCTTCGTCAGGGTTACCGGCATCGAGTTCAAGCTTTAGGTTTGCAGGTGTGTGTGTTGCTGCACAGCTCATTAGATGAAGCGTGGACAAGCCTAGGGTGAAAAATAAGAGTGTCTTTTTTGCGTGAAACAGAAAAAATATAGTGTTGATGTAAACGGTCTCCTTCGGTACTCTTAATGAATTGGAGATTTTCATGTCAGCACATCCTTTAGCTCGATTGTTATGCGCTGGGATTTTCATGGCGATGGTCGTGGGATACGTAGCCTTGCACACTTGTCCTGCTGTACGCGCAGATGCGCGCACAGATTATTTAACGCGTCTACTCAAAGACTCTTCTACCTTTAGAGTACGTGCACAGGTAGCCATATCTCTTGGTAATTTTGCTGATGATCCACAGGTTGCTCAAGCATTGATTACAGCTTTAAAGGATCGTCATCCTGCGGTTCGAGCTGCTGCTGCGGTTTCATTGCAAAAGGTTTCCGAACCAACGCTGGCCTTGGCTGCTTTGCATTCTTTGCGTCGCGACTCCGATCAGACCGTGCGGCGGCAGTCCTTACGCAGCATTCGCCATCTTGAAAAAAAGGTGCGTGCGATTGCCAGCAATAAAGGTAAGCCAAAGTCGACATGGGATGCCTCAGATCATTATTATGTGGGCATTGCAAAACCGGTGAGTGTTGATCAGCACGTCGACGCCGGTATGCTTAATCTCGCGCATGATGTACTCACCCGGCAGTTGCAGCGGACGGAAGGCATTGTGATTGCCCCACAAAAAGAAAGCCATGCAAAG
>CAYWAT010000009.1:15365-17272 GCA_964456305.1 uncultured Polyangiales bacterium
GCATTGATCGGTTATTATTTGCACAGCTCCGTGACCCATCTGGACTATCGCCCCGACGGAGTAAGAGCCGCAGTCTCAGTCGTGTTGACGACCTATCCAGGCAAAGATATCCGCGCCATGATCCGTGGTGCAGCGACGGTGTCCAATGCATTGGGACGACGCGCAACGCAACGAGCTATCGAAGGGGCTATCCTAAGTGCTCTCAAGGAAGTTCCAGATGCAATGGCACGCAATGATCTCAGTCGATATCAAGCACGTCGCTGAGATCAGGCGTCTTTTTGTGCCTTTCAACCTTACATGGCATTATCATCATCTAAACTAAACCTTGAGAAGGTTATGAACCATTCTGATAATCCTACGGTTGTTCCACGACCAACACCGCGGCGTCGACTACGCAATTATCTTTTAGATCGCCGCTTTCAATTAAAATATACCAGTGTTTTTGTCTTCACTGCGATTTCTGTCGCAGCTGTATTAGGCGCAATTGCGTATGATTATTCTCATGGCCAAACAGAGGCGCTAAGTGCTCAGTTGGCTGCACATCCTGACTTTCAAGCGGATATGGTCAACAAGCTTGAATCGTGGTCTTCCGCCCAGGACCGCAAGGTGCTTATGGCTATTTTATCGGGAATCGCGATTCTTGCTCTAGTTCTTGGAATTACTGGAATCATCATCACGCATCGCATGGTTGGACCAGCCTATCGCCTGAAGAAAATGTTTTATGAGACAGAGAAAGGCAGGTATCGCATGCCAGGTCGTCTACGTCGGGGCGATGAGTTACAAGATGTGTTTGATGCTTTTGTGCGCGTTATCGACGCCTTGCGAGCACGAAATCGCGACATGATAAGCCGCCTTGAATTAGCTTTGCTACAACATAAAAGTTCCTCTGATGAGGGGAACTTAGAAAAGAATCTTAGTGATATGCGAGATCGACTTAAGGCTGAAATAGAGACCTAGGGCGCATAGAGAGGATACGCCCTAGCAACATCAGCTTTATTAGGGTTGGTAACATCTCTTGAAGGGCACTTGTGAGGGTTTATTCTCGTCGCGTACCACCCAAACCTGTTCTGCTGTTGCAGGCTCCCCATCGATTTTGAAATCAAAGTGGTAACAGTTTGAAGCAGGATTCATCCACTTGATTTGCCAGGCGCCTTGTCCGCCAATGCCTCCAGGCATTGCTTCGAAATCGAACTCGATGTTCTTGTTGTCGACTACCTTGGCTGCCTCTTCAGGGACATCTTGTCCGACTATCTTGAATCCCTGGATCGCGTTGTTTTCGCCGTCGGTAACATCCGCCGTGATTGTTCCCGAGAAGCGATGCGTTTCACCGGATTTGCCCGCTGTCATGCGCAGCACCCATAACCAGTCGGGCTCGTCCGTTAAGGTGCGGTTGTCGATTCCGATGTAAAAGCCTTTGGCATAACCGCCATCGGGACCGCTTTGCAGGCTTGGTTGTCCGGCTCCGTTAATGTCAACCCCATCTTCGATGAGACTGGTCTCATCTCCTGAAGCCACTGTGGCACTCGATGAATTCGTGCTTCCCTGGGTGCCGCACTGCATTGCTGTGGTGAGCATGAGTATAATGCCGCCAAACAAAATGTAATTGCTTATTTTTATAAACATTCAAAATTCCTTTTTGATTTTAAATTGAGTTAGGAGTTTAAAAAAGAGAACAAAGCATGGCAAAGGTCGGAGTCTTAAGTCGATTTTTTGTTGGTGGGCTTGAAATACCTGTAGCAAGCTTCCGTCAAGGTTGCAGCCATTGCCGCGCATATTGGATCGCTTCATTAAAAAGCGATCGGCTCAACCCGGGTAGGTTTATCAACGAGGCCGTTGCAATTAAGAGTAGCAGCCCAGTACGCAGGGGTGCTGTGATAAAAAAAATAGGCATCTGAGGCAGCGCGCGA
>CAYWAT010000009.1:17282-34458 GCA_964456305.1 uncultured Polyangiales bacterium
CCTAGCATAGCCATCAAAAGCTCTAGTAACCACAGTCCTACTGCTGCCGGGGCTGCTAAGGCGAAGGCAAAAGCAAGGGCTTGGGCCGTGAAGTGCAGCAGTGATGTAAGCGAGGGTAGCGCGTCTGTGTCAACGATGCCTAAGGGATTACTCACCAGGCTTTGACCTAGGGCCTGCAAGGCGAGTCGATGCGCACCGCTGCCGATGAAAAGAAAGAGGGCGGTCCAGGCATAGAGCTCGCTAAGCGGAGAGCTTTCGTCGCTGCTGGTGATGCCACTGAGCACACTGCTTTGAGTGGATCGCCAGCGATGAATCATCTGACCTGCCCATGCCATCGTCGCGATAGGTAGGTAGACCAGCAGAGCAAAGGCACTGCCCATGAGTAGCTCGCCAAGCAGTGCCAGCGCAAAGGGCATGAACCTCAACTCTTGCCAAGTTGTAGCCGGGTGAAGTTGCATCAATACCATGGCGAGCGCTAAGGCAAGTCCCAGCCGCAGGGCCATATGCCTCTGTTGATGCAACCAGGGTGCAAAGAGCAGGATGGGGACAATGCGCGCTAGCATTAGCGTTCCGTACTGCAGCGTGGCCGTATGACTAAGCAGCCATGTTGCCAACATTTTCATAAGCAATCCTCAAAACAAGACCTAAGCGAATCCTAGAATGTTTTCGTAATAGTGAATTTGCATTCTTTGGGAGTCGACAAAAGTAGTGGGGTTAACGATGACGGCAGCTGCATCAAAGCGCACTTCGCTGTACACAACGTCTTTATTGTCTTGCTCCCACCGGTGAAATGCACGGCAAAGATGGTCAAGCTTGCGCTTGTCGATGGTGTAGGCAGGGTGCACCAGGGTTCCGGAGCTCCTTGCCCGAACTTCACAAACAATAAGGGTATGATGGTGTTTAGCTAGGATGTCGATCTCATAACGTCCCAGCTTTAGGTTTTGTCCTAAGATAATAGCGCCCTGGCTTTGCAGATGCCGGGCCACGTGAGCTTCTGCAGCCTGACCTAGCGTTTGCCGCGCAGTTGCCAAGGCTTTAGGAGAGAGAGATTAACGGCTAGAGATCGTCCTGGTATTCATTCCGAATGCAGTATCCGCCTCGAATGCCATCACCGCCCAGCTCGATTAGGTTGTCCTCACATGAAAAGCCGCTGGGACAACTGCATGTTCTGCCATTCACTGGCGCGCTACAGCGACAGGTGCAGTAACAGCGGTTGGTGGTATCAAACTCGTCTGGCGTCAGCACGTTATTATCATCAGTATACCCGCGCAGATCACACACTCCTCGTAAGGAGCGGCATTGAGGCGTGAGAGGTAAGTATACTTCACTGGTGTTGAACCCAGGCACGCCTGCTGAGGACTCGGGTACGCCTTCGCCTTCGGGGTTAAAGGGATCGCCAACACCACTTTCCGTACAGCCGATGATACCCAGGATGCAGCTTAATAAAATTGCGTTGATTGCTAAGTGATGAATTCGCATGCTTATGATCAGCTCCACTACCACAACCTTGATAGTACATAACTGTGGCGCGCAGTAAAAGAATTTAGCTTAAGGAGGCGACGCACTTCTTGACATGGCAATCCCGATTTTTTTAGTCTAGCCATGTGAAGATGCATCATATTTCGCCTTGCCTCACGGTTTTATGCGTTGCCGTAGGCTGCACTCTCTTTCCGTTTAGTCAGCTTGCTGCCCAAGAGCTGCGTCCCCCTCCAGGACAACGGGTGAGCAAGGAAAAAAAGAGCAGCCCAAAGCAAGCTCCTGCTGCTCCGCAGGGCTCATTAGCCGCTGCGCTGTCGGCGTACCAGAGTAAACGCTATGCGGATAGCGCTGTTCAACTTGTGCAGCTGATCGAATCTGGCAAGGCATTGCCAGCGGATACACAAAAAGCTCAATTTTATCTTGGTATGAGCTTGTACGAGATGGAGTTTTATCAAACTTCCCTTGTGGTTTTTGACGAAATATTACAACAAGGGGCAAGTCATGCGCACTTTTCTGAAGTGCCTTTGTGGCTTGCAAAGCTCGCCGAAAAACTTCCCGATCCTGCCGGCATCAGTGAAAAAGTGGGTGTGTTTGAGCTGCCACAGCTTAATCCGGTGAACACAAAAAAAACCGAAGCAGAGTATGATCGCCTTGTATTTCTGATGGGCAAGGGGCGATATGACCAGAAGCGCTTCAAAGATGCTGCTTCCCTATTTCAAAAGGTAAAAATAACCTCGCCTTATTACGCAAAAGCTAAGTTTTACGAAGGTATTTCCCATGTGAATATGCGTCGGGCACAACCTGCGATTGCAGCCTTTCGTGAGATTGTGCGTGCTATCGATGAGGACGAAGCTGAGAACATCCTTGAGAAGGATCGCATGCTTAACCTTGCGTGGTTGTCTCTGGCACGTCTCTACTACACCGCGCATAGCTCTGCGGCACGTAAAGGGTCTAGTCCCTCGGAGCAGGGGCGCTTGCTCGGTAACGCCGTAGAGGCATGGAACATGGTCGAGCAGGGAAGTGAGTACTGGCTCGATGCTTTGTTTGAAGCGTCATGGGCATTTTTCAAAGCGGATGAGTATGCGCGTGCGCTTGGCAATGTGCACACTATTTATTCCCCATTCTTTACCCGTTCATACTATCCAGAGGCGCTGGTCCTTAAAGCAGTGGTATTTTTCGTTAACTGCCAAGTCAACAATGCCAAAGCGACTGTTGCGAAGTTTCGTAAACGCTACGATCCAGTGCAGGTTCAATTGGTGAAGGAGCTTGGTAAGTATCAAGATAACAATGCCTTTTTTGATTTTCTCATGAAGGTGCGCGCTGGTGAAGATGCCCTGAATCCTGCGATTCGGGGTATCGTTGCAAGTGCTCTTGATGATCGTGAAGTACTTTATCACGTCGAATACGTTAACATCTTAGATGAGGAAGAAAAACTCCTGCAGAAACAGTCTGATGACTTTCAGGGGTCTTCATTGGGAGCACGTGTTGCTCAAGAGATTGCTATCGCTAAAGCCTTTGGCGTCGATGGGACGGGTGATTTAGCCCGCGCTCGCTACGACCGATTGATGCAGGAGTTGCAAGATTTGATGAACCAAGTCGACACGATCGACTTGGAAATTACCACCTATGAGCGTGGCCAGTTGTCTCAGGAGCTTCAAGCGCAGCAGACTGCAGCTGCGCGCTCGAAGGGAGGCGATGTTGTCGTCGATTCGGAGCATCAAATGTGGCCTTTTAACGGCGAATATTGGCGTGATGAACTTGGCTTTTATCGTCAGCAAGTCACGAATCAGTGCAGTCGTTAATGAACGGTAAACATATGCGTCATCAATCAATCTGTTTGTCAGCAGTGATGTTCATCGCTTTGCTGATTGTCTTATTAGCTCCGCTATCTCAGGCCTTCGCAGATACTGCTGGGGAAACACAACCCTCTCAAGTTAGTATCGCGCCTCAGTGTGTTGCACCCAAGGTAGTTAAGAAATTTCAAAGCTGTAGCGGTGTTTTGGTCCAGAAGACAGCAAAGAAATCGTCAAAGCCTGAGTCGCGTTTTCGATCGGTTAAGCGCAAAAAGAAAGCGTCGAAGAAAAAAGGCGCGAGTGGACCTTCGATCACGATCGACATGGCGACACGTCGAAACAAGAAGCGCGTTCAGCTGAGAGCTTGGTCGCTTTTACAGCGAGAGGTTCAAGTTCTTAACCGCCTGGTACGAAATACCCCTCGCTCGAATTCCCAACGTCCAGATATTTTGCTGCGTCTAGCAGAGACCTATTTCGAAATGCAGGTTGTCCTCAAGGGACGTGTGCGTTCTTACGATGAGCCTCTGTATAATGCACGAAGACGCAAGCAGCGTTCGAAATACGAGCAGCTTGTGCGCAAACAGCGACAAACAGAAAGTCAGCTGGAGCAGGTTCGCAAGCAGACGATAAGTTCCTATGCCAAACTCATCAAAGATCATCCCAACTATGAACGCAAAGATGAGGTTCTTTTCTCGTTGGCATTCAGCTTAGAAGAAAGCGGTGAGTTTGATAAGGCACGTGAAGTTTACCTAGCGTTAATTAGCCAATTCCCCGCGAGTAGGTTCGTACCAAATGCTTACTTATCCTTTGCGGAATACTACTTTAACGAAGGCGAGATGCCTAATGCGCTCAAGCTTTACAGTAAGGTGCTGGAGTATCCTCCAGAGAAAAATGCGCTTTATGGTTTTGCGCTCTATAAATCTGCTTGGGCGCATTACAACAATGATGATTTCAAAGAGTCATTGTCGCGTTTTGTTAACGTGATTGCCTTTGCGGAAAAATATCCCAATGCGCACGATGTTGCCAATCTACAAAAACAAGCGCGACGTGAGCTTGTGATGCCTTACAGTCGCAGTGATGCTCGTCCCGATGCGGCATATAGCTTCTTTTTGCGTCATGCCAAAGACGAGGCGCAAGCTCTTAAGATGTTTGAGAGTCTGGCTGAGATTTATTACGATGATGGGCAATGGGCTAAGGCGCTGTATGTCTATCGTAAATTAATCAATGACAACAGATCGAGCGACAGGGTTTGTTATTGGCAAAGTCAGGTGACCAATGCGGTGATTTCTTCTCAGCCTAAAAAGAATCAAGTCGAGGAGGTCAAAAACATGGTCACAACCTACGAGAGCTATGTCTCTCGTAGTGAAGCTTCTGCTCAACTTAAGCAACAATGTAAGCAAGAAACAGCATCAGTTCTCGTGTGGCTTGCGACGACTTGGCATCGTGAGACGGTGGGCACAAATACGCAGCCGGGTACCAAAGACAAAAATACAATGCGTTTGGCTGCCAGTATATACAAGCTTATTTTGAGAAAGTTTCCCGATCTCGAAAAAATGTCTTTTCCGCAGTTAGACCGTCGAGATTGGCCAACGAAATATAAGGTGGCTTATTACCATGCTGAGCTGTTATGGAAGATGGAAGATTGGCATGAGTGTGGGCCAGCCTTTGACAAGGTTGTGGAAATGAATCCCAAAGGGGCATTCGCATCCGATGCAGCCTATGCGGCCGTACTTTGTTACAACAACCTTTACCAAACCGAATATACTAAGCGCGAGAAGGTGGTTCGCAAGTCAAAGAAGAAAAACAAAGGTCAAACTGAGCTCCTTAAGCCGCGCTCCTTTACTGAGGTTGAAGCGGGTATGATTAATGCTTTTCATCGCTACACGTGTTTTGTGAAAAATAGCGATGATTTGCCCACTATTAAGTACCGCAGGGCTCGCATTTTTTACGAAGCAAATCATTTCGAGGAAGCTGCTTATTTGTTCCGCGATATCGCTTGGAATCATAGTAAGAGTGACTTGGCTGTTTATGCCGCCAACTTGTATCTTGATTCGCTGAATGCTTTAGCCACTATGGGAGATTCGCCTCGGTCTGCATGTATTCGAACTATGGGAGATTCCCTTGAACCTTTGACCAAGACTTATTGCAGCGATTCTCAGTACGATAAAAACCAAGATTTATGTGAAGTTGTTGATCAGCTTCGCTGCGATGTGTTGAGAAAAGAAGCTGAGGTTTACGAGAAAGAAAAGAATTTTAAACGGGCTGCGTCTACCTATGTGCGCATCTATCGGCGCTACCAAGAGTGCGGTCAGCTCGATGAAGTGCTTTATAACTCAGCTATCAATTTTGAAGCAGCACGACTACTGGGTAGAGCGATTCAAGTGCGAACTGAGCTTATTCGCAAGTTCCCCAACAGTCGTTTAGCCAAGAAAGCCATTTACCTCATCGGTGCTAACTTCCACGCCCTCGCGTTTTACGAGCAGGCGGCAAAGTACTACGAAGAATTTGCCAGTCGTTTTCCAGGCGAAGATGGCAAGAAGTGCAGCGACGACGATGTCAAATCTGGGACGTGTCCTGTTGCCCATGAGGCGCTTATGAATGCGGTCTTTTTTCGTTTAGGATTAAGTCAAACCGATAAGGCCATTGAAGATGCGCGTTTGTTTGAACGCAACTACAAGCGTTCAATGCCTGATAAGACGGCACGCGTCATTTTTTCTGTGGGAACCATCTATAAACGACGGCAAGATTGGAACCGCCTAGTATCTCATTATGGCGATTTCACCAAGCGTTATAAACGCACCGCCTTGCCTAGTCATATCATGCGTGCCTACGTCGATTCTGGTAATGCGTTTTGGGAGCGCGATGATCGCAAACGTGCCCGTGGTTATTACGATATAGTCGTGAAAATGTGGAAGGGTGGTGTTTTAGAGGCCATCAAGCGTAAGGGCTCAGGCAGTGTAGAGGATAGGACTGCTTTCTATGAAGCCGGTGATGCAGTTTCTGAAGCGCTATTTCATTTAGCCGAGTATGCCTACGCTGACTTTAAGGCGATTCGTTTTCCTCGTTATTCGAGCAAAGTGCGTAGTGCCGCCAAAGTCACAGAGTGGGCTAATAAAGCTTTTGCGCCGTGGGTTGTAAAAAAGGGCAACGCACTTAAAGCCGCCGAAAAACAATACAATACTATTGCCGGACTCGACATTCCCCAGTGGCAAATCGCAGCTGCTGCACGTGTGGGGGAGATGTATCGCAGCTTCGTGGATGAGTTTAGGGATGCCCCGATTCCTAAGGAGATCGAAGAAGATCCTGAATTGTATGATATCTATGTCGGTGCTCTTGATCAGAAGTCGGAACCTTTTCAAAAACAAGCCATTGAAAAGTTCGAATATTGTCTGATTACCGCCACACGTGTTCGTTGGTTTAATAAGTGGTCGCGCCAGTGCGAAGGTGAGCTTAATCGTCTAAATCCGCGTCAATATCCTCTTGCTGCTGAGCTGCGTGGCAGGGCAAATCATCTTCAAGTTACCTTTGGTGAACCGCGCGGAGCATCGCTGAACTTTGATGAGATCCAAAGCCTTAGTCAGCCTAGTGCCGGAGGTAAGAAGTGAGAGATATCTTCATGTTCATAGGTTCAATGAAATTGACTGTGGTGTTCAGGCATTGTTGTTTAGTCGTTTCCTCTCTTTACCTCCTCTGCTCTTGTGCAGGTGATCCCTCTGGTGAGGGAACCACTGCTGCAAAAACCGAGTCCGGCAAAGCTATCGTTACTGCTTCTGGCGATGCAATTAACGTGGCTGCTCACCAGAAGTGGAAAGAAGCACAAGGTATTTTCGACCAAGCTGAGAAGAAGGGGTGGAATGGTGATGCCTGTGACGATGCTTTTGATGGCTTTGAGGATGCGTCAGACGCACAGGGCAATAAATTCGCCGAAGCACGTTACATGATGGGTGTTGTCGCATCGCGCTGTGGACGTAAAAAAGAAGCTGAGGAACATTACCAAAAAGCTTTGTCGATCAATCCTAAACTATGTCCCGCGCGCTCTGCTATAGGGCTGCAAGCGTTGAAGCAAAATCGTCTTGATTCTGCTAAAGTTACTTTCGAAAAAGCCATTAAAGACGATCCGCAATGCACCGAAGCCTATCTTAATTTATCGATTGTTTTGTGGCGTTCATCCAATGGCGGTGAAAAATCTGTAATCGATAATCTTCGTCGTGCTCTGGCAATCCAATCAGAATACTTGCCTGCCTTTAACCAGATGGCGCTTATGTATTTGCAGGAAGCCAAGCGTGGTAATGAGAGTCGTGAGCGACTTGATTTGGCTGAGGTGGTTTGTCGCCAAGCTCAACTCATCGATCGCAATTACGCGCCTATTTATAATACCTGGGGCCTTGTTCAGATGGAGAAGGGCGAAATCATTAAAGCCCTTCGTTTCTTTGAGCGTGCCATCAAGCTCGACCCCAAGTTTTTCGAAGCGCGCATGAATTTTGGCTACGTTACATCGTCTTTTCGAGGCTATGCCGATGCCCGTGATGCCTATACCAAAGCGTTGCAACTCAAACCGCGAAGCTATGAAGCGACTGTTGCTTTAGGAGCAGCCTACCGTGGTTTAGACAAACCAGAAAAAGCCAAAGAGCTTTATGAAAAAGCCATGAAGCTCAACCCTAAGCGACCTGAATCCTATTTTAATCTTGGTATCTTGCACCAAGATTATATGTCTGGCTCTATCGATGACCTAACGAAGGCTAAGTCTTTTTATCAAAAGTTTATTTCCATCGTTTCTTCTCGTCCTGAGTACAAGAGGATTGTGACTTCGATTCGTCGCGAATGTGCTCCCCAAGATCGCTCAAGCAAAAGAAAACGTCGCCGTCGTCGTAAATGCAGACCCGGTCGCATCCAGAATATCGACACCACCATTAAAGCGCTGAAGCAGGCGCAGCGCATTCAGCAGATGTCTTCTTAGGCGCTATGTTGCTTGGATCGTAGTTCGGTATTCATTCCAAGACTTAAACACCCGTGACTTGAGTAGAAAGATACCGATGAGGGTTGGCACTGCCATGCATCCATATGCGGCATCGATTAGATTGATGATGCTAAGCATAGGTACGACAGATACCAGAACGATGGTGATGAGATAAATAATGGTATAGAGCGCTTGACTCTTTGAGCCGAATAAGAAGCGCGCGCACTGACTACCGTAATAGGCGAATGTGAAAATCGTGCTGAGGCTAAAAAAAATCGCGCATAGTCCAACCATGCTTAATCCCATGGTAGGCATTGCTAGGCTAAAGGCGTGCGCGGTGAGCATCACGCCTTGATAGTCGACTTGATGGTTCGCTTTGCTGACCAGGATAACCAAGGCTGTGCATGTACAAACACAAAGGGTATCGATAACCGGGCCCAGCATCGAAACGAGTCCTTGCATCGCGGCGTGCTTCGGTTGTGCCAAGGCATGAACAAGGGTGTCGGTGCCAATGCCAGCCTCATTCGACAGTGCTGCTCGGCGCACACCGATAAAGATTGCGCCCTGTGCTCCACCCAACAAAGCCTGTGTAGAAAAGGCTTCAGTGAAAATAGAGGTTAGGGCATGCAATAGCTCGCTGCGGAACGCGTAGAGGCTAGTAAAAACAGCAAAAAGATAGAGTATGACCATCCAGGGTGTAAGCAGGGAGGCGATGCGACTGATGCGTTGAATGCCGCCGTAAATGACAATTGCGGTAACAACTGCAATGCCTAATCCGATGCATAAACGCAGCGAAAATCTTGGTAGGTCTATTGGTGTATAGTTTGCGCTGGTTTCGACAAGGAATTGCACCAATTGATTGGTCGCTAGTGCTGGCAAAAAACCAATTGCGCCCGCTAAAGCAAATATGCATGCAAGCCATTTTCCTGGACGACCAAGTCCGTCTTGCAGGACGTACATCATGCCGCCGTAGCGTTGATTTTGCCTGTTACGACGTGAATATAAAACCGACAGAGTCCCAGTGAAGAACTTCGTATTCATACCTGCGAGTGCACTGATCCACATCCAAAATACTGCGCCCGCGCCGCCAATGCTGATGGCCGCTGCGACACCCGCGATATTGCCCATGCCTAGGGTGCCTGAGAGTGCGCTGCTAAGCGTCTGCCATGCAGACAAATGAGTGCCTGTGCGTGTACTTGTCTGCTTAGAGCTCGCGATTAATGCCCATGCTCTATAGCAATGTCGCAGTGGTTGGAAGCGACTGAGGATGCCTAAGGCAAAGCCGCCACCAACCAGTGCTATCACCAGCCATGGGCCCCAAACTAACTCGCTGAAGCGGGCGATAGCTTGGTCTAACACGTAGGGTGGCTATTAGTTTCCGATTTCGCAGGTTGCGATCATTCGGTCTTCGAAGAAGCCGCAGTCCGTATCGGCTTGGTTAAAGCAATTCAGGCTTAGGGTTGTGGCTCGTCCCTCTTGGTCAACAGCCAGAGTACTAATCGAGGAGGGATTAATAGGCATCTCACCATCGCCAAGCAAGAAATCTACGGCCTGAACAATGCGGTCGCGGTTTGCCTGGCTCATACTGCGCGTGTTGCCAAAAAGGTTTTGATTCATTGCAGCTTTAAAGAACTCATCTAACTGAAATTCAAGCGATGAGATGGGTGTGCATTGAGTCGCATCATTAGCATTTGAGGTGCAGGTGAGGGAGCCGGTGATCAATCGTAAATTGGTGCGCAGAGGTACGCCATTAATTGAGGCAACGTTCATGAAGCAATTATAGGATGGGCTTACGGTAGAGCCCAGCTGTCCTTGCGAGCATTCGAGCTCGAGGTCGATATCGAACTCACGCGAGGCTTGCGCCATCGATTTGAGCGCGCCGCAGACGAGCTCTGTATTTTCTGGGCTTCCCAAAAAATTACCTAAGAAACTCAGGTTGCAGTTGTTGAGAACTGCTTCGGCGATAAAGGAGGTGAAGCTGGGTAGATCAATCAGCTGCACTTCTTCGGAAGCTACATAGGTACACTGGTTGTTGATTGCTGCGGGCTGCACACTCATCGCCACAGAGAAGCGCTCGTCGCCATCGACGCGGATATCATCGATGTACTTGCGCACGGGCTGACCGTTATTGCTGTGGCAGGTGATATCTAGGCAGTATCTGCCATGAGGGATATCATCGAAGGTAACTTCGCCTTGCGGGGGCAGTCCGGTTTGAATATCAAAAGCTGCCGATAGCTGTGGGTTGAGAGGTAGGTTGGAGCAATTGCGCTCAGTGTCGCTGCGGACCACGAGTGCCGCCGTGGTATAGCTGCAATCGCCAAAGCCAAAGCCGCCGGATTGGTATTCAACGGTGACATTGGAGTCATCGCTACCACAGGAGGCGCCCATAAACATACTGGCGAAGATAAGAACACTCACACTAAGCAACGCGCGCTTGAGAGAATGGGAATAGCCATGCATCGAGGACTGTCGGCCCCAGACAGATGACCTCACCGAAGAGGCAGAAGGAAAGGTGTTGAGTTGCTTAGGCATCGTTATTTCTCCTCTTGTGCACCAAATAGCACATGTCGCGCCTTGTTGTTATTCACTTGCATTGACGCACAGTGGATTACACTGCAAAGCGTGTGCCTTAATGGCTAAAGACCAGGCAGTTTACGATGCGTTGTGGTGGGTTTCTTTTGGAGGTCCCGAATGCGCCGAAGAGGTAATGCCCTTTTTACGGCATGTGGTGGCGGGCCGTGGTGTTCCTGATGAACGCCTAAAAAGCGTTGCCAAACACTATTATCAGCTGGGCGGAGCAAGTCCAATCAACGCTATCAATCGTCAGATGATCGCGGCCTTGCAAGCTGAGCTGCAGTCCAATGGTATCAACCTGCCCATTTATTGGGGCAATCGCCATGCCAAACCCTTCTTGGTCGAAAGCGCGGTGCAGATGCAGGCTGATGGGGTTAAGCGCGCCTTGGCCTTTGTGACTTCAGCCTATGGTAGCTACTCGGGTTGTCGGCAGTATCGTGAGCAGATGGCTCAGGCCTGTGAAGAGGCAGCGCCCGACTTGCAGGTGGATAAGCTCAGGCTTTTTTATAACCACCCCGGTTTCATCGAAACAATGCAGTATCGCCTTAATGAGGCTTTATCGACGCTGTCTACGAAGCAATCCACTCGCATTGTTTTTACCGCGCATAGTATTCCTCTTACCATGGCGCAGGGCTGTGCCTATGTATCTCAGCTGCAAGATGCTTGTCGATGGGTGATGGCAGGCATTCAGTCATCACGATTATGGCATCTTGCCTATCAAAGCCGTAGCGGTTCTCCTCGGCAACCATGGCTTGAGCCCGATATCAATGATTTGCTGCGCGCGCTAAAAGCAGAGGGAGTCGAGCAGGTCGTCGTGCTTCCTATCGGTTTTATTGCTGATCATATGGAAGTGGTCTGGGACTTGGACCACGAGGCTAAAGCCACCGCACAGTCTCTTGCCCTTGATTGGCTGCGCGTTCCCACTGCAGGCACGCATCCACGTTTTATCCGCATGATACGCGAGTTAATTGAGGAACGTTTAGGTGTGCGTGAGTTTCAAGCGTTGGGAGAAGCAGGGAACAATCCCAAGCAGTGCACGCCAGGTTGTTGCTTGCCCTCAGTTCCTAAAGTTTCTTGATTTGATCAGGCGCTTGTGGATTGTGGCCATGCATCCGTGCTGAGAGACGCATGTTGCGAATCTCGATGTCGCTGTCGCCGCGTACGCTTTTCGATGGGATGCTTCTCGACACGCATGGAGGCGCTTTGATCGTGGTCGTTAAGACCCCGTGTAATCATCATGCTTTCAATGCGCTGGGGGTTGAGCGCGGTACGCAGGGCGGCATCGGCATCCTCGGGCAAACAGTCGCCGCAGGTGTAAAAGTCAACCGCGGCATAGCCTTTCTCAGGCCAGGTGTGAATAGACAGGTGTGATTCTTCGATGACTACAACACCGCTGACTCCTTGGGGAGTAAAGGGATGAAACACCGAGGCAACCACATGCGCTTTGGCTGCTTTGGCCGCGTCCAACATGACCTGTTTGATGCATTCTAAGTCATTGAGTACGGCACCATCACAACCATGATATTCTACTAATAGATGTCGTCCCTGTGTATCCAAGGTCTACCCCCTTATGGTAGGCATTTTGAGGAGCTCAGTGGTAGCACATCGTGACTTGATCACAATCGTGAATCCGTACTTTCATATCGATGTTTGATTCTCTTTCTACCTTCATCCAAGCTCTGCGCATGACATGGCGCACACAAGCAAGTTCCCCTCTGGTCGTCGCGGGTGCTCTCTTATTGCCAATGTTGGTGGGCACGTGCATTCATCAGCAGGCGACGGCTCTGCCTCCTACCTCCTCATCGCCTCAGGCAGCGGGCGATGCCGTAGCGGACGCGCAAAACGATAGCGAAACACAGGAGCCTTCTGTTAATCATCCCACTGGTAGCGATGCGCAGCCAGCAGCATCGACAAAGGAGGTGCGCTTAAGGCACCCTCCTCAAGAGGGAGTGTTGGGGTTCGATATTGCCCTGCAAGATAAAGATGGCCATTCGATGGATGCCTTGCATCGAGCACTTAAGGTCGCGGCCGACAAAAAAGGCAAAGCAAGGCTTCTATTTTACGGTGCCTCTCATGTCGCCAGTGATTTCTTCACCGGTTACATTCGTAAGCGTTTGCAGTCTCGATTTGGAGACGCCGGGCATGGCTTTATTATGCCTGCCCACCCATGGCCAAGTTATCGCCACCTGGGCATTGTTATGAAGAGCAGCAAAAAGCTCTGGCAAGGCCATCGGGTGCGAGCCAACTCCACCGAGGTCGACGATTATGGTTTTGCTGGCATGGCGGTAAGTGCAAGCGACCCTAAGGCCTACGCTGAAATCCAGGCGGTCAAGAAGGGCGTTCAAGGGCGTCGTTTTAGTCAGTTCGAGCTCTTTTACTTACAGCAGCCCGACGGCGGTTCGCTTGATATACGCATCGATCAACGGCCCATGACGCGTCTAAATACGCGCGCCAATGCCAAAGCGCCGGGGTATTGGATACATCGTTTAAGCGATGCCTTTCATCGCATCGAGCTGCGCGTTGTGGGAGATGCTCCGGTTCGTCTCTTTGGTGCGGCAGTTGAGCGTGATGAGCCCGGCGTGGTAGTCGATACGGTGGGCATCAATGGCGCACGCGCGCGCTATCATTTGCTGTGGAACGATGCCCTTTATCGCGATCAGTTAGTGCGTCGTCAGCCCAACCTTATTGCGCTTGCTTACGGTACGAATGAGAGTGGTGATGATATTCCTTTGGAAACCTACGAAGGTCGTTTGCGACAAGTGTTGCAACGCATTCGCGCCATTCTGCCCAATGCGTCGTGCTTGCTGATCGGTCCCTCGGATAGGCCTGTGCGTATACGCCAGAAGCGCACAACGCGTTATGAAGACCGACCCCGAACGCAACGGGTGAACAACACTCAACGTCGCGTTGCCGTGGAAATGGGCTGCGCTTTTTTTGATGTGCTTGCGTTCCAAGGGGGGCCCCTGTCGATGCTGCAGTGGGTGGAAGCGAAGCCGCCTTATGGCGCGCCCGATCATATTCACTTTACCCGGCGAGGTTATGAGCGTTTGGGAGAGGTATTGCTCGATGCCATAATGGAAGGTTTTGAGAGGCCTTGAGGGCTTTAGCGTTTGCGTTTCTGGCGTCGTAGCTCTTTGCGTAGAACTGTCATCGCGCGTCGATATTGAGTGCGCATTGAGGGGGCACGACCCGCAGGGTAAGCGAGCTGTTCTGCAATTGGTTCTACGAAGCTGCCAGGTCGGTGCCCAAGCTCAAACAAAGTGATTTCGCGTTTGGCGCGTTGGCCAATGCGAATGGGTAGCACCGCGGAGCCGATTCCTGCACTCACATATACGGCGCCTTGGTTGAGGTCGCGCTGACCATAAAGGCCGTGGATGTAGCGATGGCCTGCGAGTCTGCCGATTGCAATTTCATGCAATCTGGCGACGGTGATTTGACCGGCATGAGTATGGCCAGACAACACCAAAGGTACACCGTAGCGCCATAAACCATCGGCTTCTTCGGCAATGTGCGAAAGCCCCAAGGTTGCGTAACGGGGATTTAGACCTTTGACGGCTTGGTGTATATTAGCTTGGCCGGTGTAGCTGTCATCTAGGCCCACGAGTTGTAGACGCTGGTGACCTAAAGTGATGACTGTGTTGGCATTGCTGAGCACTTCGGCGCCTGCTTTGCGTAGCGCCCAGGCAACCTCCTTGCCCCCCGACCAATGATCGTGATTGCCTAAAACGCAGATCACTGGGGCGCGAAAGCGGCGAATAACATCGTGTAAAGCATCGAGGTAGAGCTGGCTGTGGCAGACAAAGTCCCCCGTGATCACCACCGCATCGGGGTTCGTGGCATTGGTGATGCGCACAGCTTCGTATTGAATATGCATGGGTGTGATGCGACCCACGTGCAGATCGGTGAGGTGCGCGATACGCAAGCTCTCCAATTGGCTGCTGTGGATATCGGGCCCAGCAAAACGCCTTATGCAGAAATGACGATGTTGTTCTTGCAGTGCGTTTTCATAGCTGGGGGGTAGCCAGCTTGAGACTGGTTCGTCATGAATCGGTGTGATGCGATGCAACAAGCCATCACGAAGCATAGATCTTAGAGTATGATTTCTGCCTGCGAATAGCAACTCAGCGAAAAGACCGCACGCAGGTCGTCTTAACTCTTTGCGATAAGCTCCTGCGCTGCTGAAACGATGGCGTCGACGGTGATGCCAAAGTGTTGGTATAGTTGCTCATAAGGCGCTGAGGCACCAAAGTGGTCGAGGCCGATGTGCCGCCCTCGTTCGCCTAGCCAGCGTTCCCAACCCATGCTGCAGCCGGCTTCGACAGCAATTCGCGCTGAACAGGTCGGTGGTAACAAGGTGTCACGATATTCTTGATCTTGCTGAGCAAACAGCTCCCAGGAAGGCATGCTTAGCACACGCGTGCCAATCCCCATGCCATCGAGGGTGTCGAAGGCTTGCAACGCGAGGCTGACTTCACTCCCGGTGGCCATGATAACGACTTGCAGGGGACGGTCTTTGGATTCGATGAGACTGTAAGCACCGTGACAGGCCTGTTCAGCAGGGGTGAATCGACTGCGATCAAGGGTGGGCAGGCTTTGACGCGTGAGTATCATTGCCACGGGGCCAGACTCTTGCAGCGCAAGGCGCCAGCAAACGCTGACTTCGTTAGCATCACTGGGGCGCATGACCATCATATTGGGAATACAGCGTAGGCTTGCCAGGTGTTCGATGGGTTGATGCGTGGGGCCATCTTCGCCAAGGCCAATCGAATCGTGGGTAAAGATATAACGCACGGGCAGGTTCATAAGCGCCGCCAAACGCATGGCGGGGCGCATATAGTCACTGAAGACAAGAAAGGTTGCTCCGAAAGGCACCATTCCGCCATGTAGAGCCATGCCGTTTAATGCGGCTCCCATTGCGTGCTCACGAACGCCCCAGTGAATATTGCGTGGCGCATCGCTGGTCGATTCTGAAGCCGAGCTATCGTTGCTCGTATGGAAGTCAGCAAAGCCTGTAAGGTAGCTTTGGTTTGAGCCTGCTAAATCAGCCGAGCCACCCACCATTTCAGGGATCTGAGCCGCTAGTGCTTGTAGGACCTGACCACTTGCAGCCCGCGTGGCTAGGCCTTTCTGGTCGGCCTTAAACTGAGGCAAGCAAGTAGGCCAATCGAGCTGCGCTAATGTGTTTTCTAAGTCAAAGGCGCGTCGAAATGCCTCAAAACCCTTGGGATGATTTGCCTGATAGGCTTTTTGTCGCTCATTCCATTCACGCCACTGTTCTTCGCCTCGCTTGCGACAACGGGATGTGACCTCGGCGAGCTCGGAGGGAAGAACGAAGGGGGCATGTGGCCACTGCATAGCATCGCGCGTCGCCTTAATTTCGTCTGCGCCCAATGGCGCGCCATGGGCTGATGAGCTGTTTTGCTTGGTAGGAGCGGGGTAGCCGATAATACTGCGTACGCGTATTAATGTGGGCTTCTCGTGGCTTTGTGCCTGTTGTGCTGCGGCGTAAAGCGCCTCCATGTCACGCGCATCGTCGACCTCGAGGGTGCTCCATCCGTAGGCGCGATATCGTGCCATGACATTCTCGGCAAAACTCAGGTCGGTGTTGCCATCGATGGTGATGCGGTTGTCATCCCAGAAAGCGATGAGTTTACGCAGCTTAAGATGACCAGCGAGAGAGGATGCTTCTGCACTAACTCCCTCCATCAAGTCGCCATCGGATGCGATCACGTAGGTGTGATGATCAATCAGCATGTGGTCTGAGGTATTAAAACGCAGCGCCAGTTGGCGTTCCGCTATAGCCATCCCCACCGCACTGGCAATGCCTTGGCCCAGAGGTCCGGTGGTGATCTCAACCCCTGGCGTATGTCCGTACTCTGGATGACCTGGCGTGCGACTTTGCCACTGGCGAAATTGCCTGATGTCGTCGAGAGAAAGGTCGTAGCCACTCAGGTGCAGCAGTGCGTATTGCAGCATCGATGCATGTCCGCAGGACAACACAAAGCGGTCGCGGTTGATCCATTGGGGGTGCTGAGGATCGTGACGACGCAGATGTGCAAACAGGACCCAGCCAAGTTCGGCAAGAGCCATCGGTGTGCCTGGGTGGCCCGAATTGGCGGCTTGCACAGCATCCATGCTCAACGCACGAATGGCTTGCACAGCACATGTATCAGCAGCATCAAAGTGGGAAGAAAAAGACTGGGTCATGGTGGTTGGTGCACAAACGATCGGGCTCAACTATGTATGAAATCATGCGTCGATCAACGCGTAATCGCCGGTCTTATCTGGAAAAAACCTGGTTGTCTCGACGCGATGATGCCGCGTTGATTGATGCGCTCTGCCTTGAGATAGTGCCGTGACCGTTGTCACTGTT
>CAYWAT010000009.1:34484-37449 GCA_964456305.1 uncultured Polyangiales bacterium
TGTGGCCACATCGTAAGGGGATTGTTTGGCTATTAGGTCTCAGCTTAGTGCTGCGCGCGCTCACGTTACCGGTGATGGCTTGGGCTGCGGGACCCCTGGCGCGCATGGCAATGAACTGGTTACAGGATTCTCATCGCCATTCGTCTCTGGGGTCGATGGGTTGGACGCGCCTTGGCCTCCCTGCTTTGGGCATACTGGCATTGATTGCCTACAATGTGTTGCGGCGATGGCAGGTCTTGAGAGTAGCTCGTTTTGAGAGCACCGTGATGCGCGCGCTGCAAGAGCGTATTCAGCGGCATTTGTTTCGCATACCTATGCAGACTTTGCAGACGCATTATCGCGGCGAGGTCGGACAGTGGCTGGGGCAAGATGTATTTGCAGTTCGGCTTTTCGTTCACCAAGGACTGAGCAACCTGCTGCATATTGTCTTGCTAGCCTTATTTTTGGGTGCGCTGCTCCTTCGACTGGATGTGATGTTGGCGCTGCTTGTTTTTGCGGTCTTTCCTTTTTTAGCGCTCAGCATGGCTTGGCATGCCCGTCGGTTGCGACGCTTTATGTTGCGCGGCTTTGCTTTGCAAAGTCAGGTGTCCGGCCGTTTTGCAAATGCCTTGCGCATCATTCCATTGATCCGGGCCTACAATGCACAGGACTGCTTTGAGCAAGGCTTTGGTCGTGCCTTTGAGCGTCTGCAAAAGGTGCATATCCAGCGCGCGCAAGTAGGGGTGAAGCTTGGCATGTTAACCGATGTCGTCTTGGCAATCAGTTTGGTTGCTGTGCTGGGTGTTGGTCTGTATCGTTTTCATTACGCGAGGATAAGCTTTGAGACTTTGGCCTCGTTTATTGCAGCGCTTGGCTTTCTTGCACGCCCCTTGCAGTCTATCGGCGGCACCTTGCAAACCACCATGGCGGCATGGGCTGCTCTTGATCGCATCAATGCTCTGATCAAGTTACCTGTTGAGCAAGAATACGAGCATCCTGATGTTCTGCTCGCAACTCAAACTCAGCAAGGTAATCCAAAGGCACGCGAGAGCCAGAATATTGTATTGCATTTGCAGAATGTTAGCTTTGCCTACGGCCAACAAGCGCTGCTTCATAACCTCAACATTACCTTGCGTGGCGGTGAATCGTGGGTACTCGTGGGCCCCAGCGGTGAAGGGAAAACCACCTTGCTGCTGTTGCTCTTAGGGCTTCTTAAGCCAAGTGCCGGCAGTATACATCTGGGTGAGTTAAGACACCCACCTTCGGGAGTTTCCGCTGAGTGGCGCCGTCAACTGGCATGGATGCCGCAAACCCCAATGCTGCGCGTTGGAACGATTGCGGATAATGTTGTTTTTAATCGCAGTGCGCCATCGGACCTCTCCTCGGTGATCACCGCTTGTCGCCAAGCGTGCATTCATGATTTTGTAATGTCTCTGCCGCAGGGGTACCAGACTCAGGTGCAGACCGATGGGACTAATTTATCGGTAGGGCAACAGCAGCGCTTGAGTTTGGCCCGAGCTTTTTATGCCGATGCGCCTATTTTGCTTTTGGATGAGCCCACTGCCTCTATCGACAGCGAGAATGAAGAGCAGATACTGCAGAGTATTCGTCACCAAGCCATTGCGCTGGGCAAGTTAGTCATCGTTACCAGTCATCGCGCCACGACGGTGCAAGCGATGCAATATCGTGTGGAGTTGCGCGATGGTGTGTTTAGGAAGCAGGACTGAGCAGCGCCTTGCCGTCAATCTGAGTAGTGGCTAACTTTTGACGTACTTCGTCGAGCCGTTCTTCAGGCACTGAGACCAAAGAGTAAGTTGAGCGTAACGCAATGCGCTTGAGCTCCCGCCGCGATAATCCTGTCTCGGTGCGCAAAAGACGGCTGAGCTCATTAAGTCTAAGACCATCTTTGCGTCCCACTTCTAGGCGCAGCGTCGCGTGTTGTGCCTCATTGTTATCGTTTTGCAGGGCTTTTGAGGGGTGTTGAATGCGTGGTGCCGACTCGTGATTGCGCTGTGGTTGTGTCTCTTGCGTAACCTCTGCACTCTGCATGTTATGTTTTGGGTCTTGGGTTTGGATGGAGGCCGGCAACGTCGATTGCTCCAGGGAGCGGATCATCCCGGCAATAATGGTTTCTGCATGCAGGTGTGTGATAAGGCGCTTTGCGAGGGCTTTGCTGTCACTGTCGGCCTGATGACGATAGCGTTGAGAAAGTTCATCAAGGCGATTGCTATGTTGATGTTGGCGGATTTCTTTATCGCTAGGCAAACCACGTTCGATAAACTCAATGTCGTATTCGAGTTTGATATAATAAAGGTCGCCAATATCATGCGGAGAGATGAGCGTGATTGCGGTGCCTTGCTTCAGTCCTCGTCCAGTGCGACCCACGCGGTGAATGTATTGCTCGGCTGAGCTGGGAAGTCCCACGTTGATGACATGACTGAGGTGCGAAATATCGATGCCACGAGCTGCGATATCCGTGGCGACCAGGAAGCGCACATGCCCTGAGTGAGTTTGTGCCAAGGCTTGTTCACGCTCACGTTGGGACAGGTCGCCGTGAATGCTCGTGGCGTTGAGTCCAGCGCGGTTGAGTTCTCGTTCAACGCCTTGAACTTCTGTTTTGCGGTTGCAAAAAATGATGGCACTGCCCGGGTTTTCGTAGTGGATAACAGAAGCCAGGCCTTGCATAGGTGACTTCTGTGCGCAGGCGTAGACCATATGACGAAGGGTGTTGGCCGCCACCCCTTCCTTGGAGAAGCTGAGGAATTCGGGATCGCGCATGTGGCGTTTTGCAATCGATTGCAACTGCCGTCCCACGGTTGCCGAGACCATCAAGGTCTGACGTTGTTTAGGCAGGCACTCGAGAATGTTCTCAACCTCCTCGATGAAGCCCATGCTTAAGATAAGATCGGCCTCATCGAGCACAAGCACACGCAGCTTCGTTGGATTCAAGATGCTGCGCTTGAGCATATCCAAAATGCGACCAGGT
>CAYWAT010000010.1:0-37308 GCA_964456305.1 uncultured Polyangiales bacterium
GATTCGAACCTGTGACCTTTGGCTCCGGAGGCCAACGCTCTATCCAGCTGAGCTAAGCGTCCCTGGGGAATTCCCCATCACCAGGCAGCTACCTGAGATCAACAAGCCTGGCAATCTCTACCGCATGGGTTTGGGGCTGTACCCGACCGTATCTCATTAAAGTGGGCACAGGAAATACTTCAAATCTGCGCAGGAGCTAGGTAGACTTACACCTTGAAGGTGTGTGCTCACCTTTGCCCCCTGCCACGCTGACCTCCCCATCTCATCATGCGCGACGCCCCTTTTCCTCCCCTCTTTCGCCCTATTCAATGGTTGAGTTTCGCTCTTCTGGTCACCCTGCCGCCCTCCTTTGCCCTGGCTGGCGATGTTGAAGGGAAACTGGAAGAGATAGACAAGCTGGCGCTGGTCCGCGATACCAGCAAAGCCTTCAAAGGGGCTTATCTCCTGCCTCAACCCAACGGCCTGATCCCCGTGCGCCCTTTGAAGCCGGCACCACATACTCGGCTGGCCGTAGTGCTCACCGGTCGGCCCGGCTCTGCAGCAGCCCACATGAGCTGTACCTTGCGTCTGCATGGCGCGACCTTTTTCCCCGCTACCTTTGTGGGACCCGCCAATGCCGCCATCGAGCTAGAAAATCGCGATAGCCTCACCCATCACGTGTACGGAGAGAATCTAGACAGCCTAAAGCCCGAACCTACCGAACCCGGTCGCACGCGGTCTTTCAAGGTAGACAAAGCCGGACATTGGCTGCTCAAAGATCAGCTCTACCATCACATCACCGGTCATTTGCACATCCGCGATGACGTCACCCAATGCAGCAGCGTTAACCGGCGGGGCAGTTTTTCTTTTCGCGATGTCCCCGCAGGCACCTATGTATTGCGGGTCTTTTTCCGCGAGCACGAACTCCTCAAGCAAAAAATACGCGTTGAGGAAAAGGACACCACCAAGGTTGACCCCATTGTCTTGCCCACGCCGCCTCCTTCCTCTGCCCCCAAACCCAAACAAGGGACCTAAGCAATGCTCTTATCCCGTCTTTGGTACATCGTTCTCGCCGCCTGCGCCGCAGTCGCCGCCTGCGCGGTGGTCCTCGCCCAAACCACCCTCAACCGCCATTTCGACAAAGCGTTGGGCGAACAACTCCGCCGGGATCGCTTCGAGATGGAGCTGTGGCTCAAGCTGGATGCACGGGCACGGGTGGACGCTCTTATCCCAGCGACCCTCAACGACCGCATCGGCCGCTATCTACGCGCAGCCAGCAACAAAGAAAGCGGCGATGCGATTAGCGCCAACTTACACGAGAACACCGAAAAAGAACTCAGCCACGTCAACGAAACGCAGTTTGGCGAGCTCAAAGCCGACCTCCTCATCGCCCTCGACCGCGATGGCGACATCGTTGCACACATAGGCGAGAGCAAAGCACCCACGGGGTCGAGCTTGCGTACCCTGCCCATGGTCAAACAGGTATTATCGGGCTTTCTCATCGACGACATTTGGATTTACAACGGCAGCTTGCTGCGCGTCGCAGCGCGGCCGGTGATTTATCGCGGCAGCTATGTGGGTGCACTTGTGCATGGCATGCGACTCGATGCCGAGTTTGCCAACAAGCTCAGCGAGCGCTTGCCCGGCAGCAGTGTGGCTTTTTTCTCGGCCAACCAGATTATGGCCTCGCACATCGCGCCAGATTCCAAGATGCAAGAGGAACAGCTTGCAAATCCGTTACGTACTGTGATCGATGGACAGTCGATGCGAGAGCGCGGTTACAGTGCCGTGCGCGAACTCAATGACCAAGCCCATGCCGTTTACGCCATGTTGCGCGGCTCGGCTCAGTTCAGTCACATCGGCTATGTCATTGCCAGAGGGCGCACTCAGTTGAGCTCCCCGCTAGACGTTTTCGATCAAGCCACCCGCAGCGATACGCAAGAGGCATTGGTGCCATTGCTCATCACCTGCACCGTCGCTCTACTGCTTTGCATTCTCGGACTGGTCTTCGTTTATCTCGAGTTCGACAAGCCCATGGCCCTATTCAGGCGCGGCTTGCAACGCATTACCAAGCGCCACGAGACTCGCCTCGACAGCGTCAAATTCTCAGGACTCACACGCCAGTTAGCGGAATCCGTCAATGAAACCTTAGACGTCGCTACCGCGCACCAAGCCGATTTCGCCCCTGTACAACAAAATGCAAACATCGACGCCTTACTCGAGGAAAGCGATGAGGCATCCAGCCAGGGCAACTACTTTGGCTTTATGAACGCCATCCCCGAAGGCGTTCCCGATGCACCTCCGCCTAAGGCGGCCCCTGCACTACCGCCTCAGGCACCTCCGCCCGCAACGCCACCGATAACAGCTCGGGCCCCTTCTATTCCGCAGCCCCCTGTGCCACAAGCCGCTCCGCCTGCTCCAGCACATGCTGTCGTTCCCTCTATCCAAGCTCCCTCCGCAGCGATTCCACCCATCCAGGGCAACTCACCCCCACCAGCGCCTATGGCCAGCGTTACACGTGGCGCACCGCCAGCCCCCAAGCTCAAAGCGCGGCCGCCCATGCCGCAAAAACCGCAGGCCCGCTTCCCCACCGCGGCAAAACCCGCAAGCCCCCTTGGCACAGAAGAACTTGCGGCCGAAGCCACCATTGCCGACTCGCATTTCCCCTTCTTTCAGGAGGCTAATGATGACCTGATGGACGAGCAGGAAGGCGTCACCATCGTATCGGCAGAATCCGAAAATCTCTTAGCAGCCATTCGCCAAACCCAGGCGCAGCCCTCTCAAGAGGAGCAGCACTTTCGCGAAGTCTTCAAAAACTTCGTCGCCACCAAAGAGCGATGCCAAGAACCCGTGGACACTTTGAATTACGAGAAATTCAGGATGCTGCTCAAAAAGAATGTAGAGCAGATCAAAAGCCAATACGGTACCTCAAAGGTGCGCTTCCGTGTCTATATCAAAGAGGGCAAGGCTGCCATTAAAGCCACCCCCTATAGCAGTGCCTAGACCGATTAGATCACGGAGTTATCAAGGGTGGTCTAACTGTCTCTATGCAGTGGTTTAGCGCGTGGGCGGCGTTGCACTGAGCTGAGCACAGGCCCAGGCGGCACTTTCGCGTACCACGGCGGAGTCATCATTACATGCGCTCTGATGCAGCAGAGGTAGGTAACGCTTGTCACCCGTATTACCAAGGCCAATGGCTACGTTGCGCGCAAAGCCTTCGCGCCGGGCGCGCTTAATCGGCGACCCTTGAGCATATTGCGCAAAGGCTTCCTCACCCATGCCCAGTGCATCGGCGGCATCCGCATCAGTCCAACGTGGATCGGGAGCAAAAGCCTCCAGACAATCAGCTTGATGAGCGGTGTGATTAAAGGGGCAAACCTCTTGGCAAATATCACAACCAAAAGCCCAGGAACCTATACCCGAGCGCAACTCGGGCGCGATAGCACCTCGCTTTTCGATAGTGAGATAAGCAATGCAACGCCGAGCATCCAGCTGATACGCATCGGCAAAGGCATCGGTGGGACACATATCTAAGCAGGCACGACAACGACCGCAGCGCGATGCCATCGGCGTATCGGCAGTGAGGGGAGCATCACTTACGATTACAGCCAAGAACACATAAGAACCCAGGCCAGGCACGATCAAACAGCAATTCTTGCCTACGAAGCCAACGCCTGCACGCTGAGCCCAGGCACGCTCAAACACAGGCATGGTATCTACGGCGACTCGCGCATGAAAGCCCTCTTGCTGCAGCAGATGAGCGAGCTGCCACGCTCGTCGCTTCAGCACCTTATGGTAATCACGCCCTTGGGCATAACGCGCCACCTGCAAAGGTCGTGGACCATGCGTTTGGCTGCGCGCTGAGGCATAGGCCGCAGCCAGCACGATCATGCTACGGGCCTCTGGCAATATGCCCTCCATGCGTGGATCACAGCGCTCCTCAGCATGATTAGCCATGTAGTGCATGTCGCCGTGAAAATCGCGAGCCAACCATTGGCGCAAATGCAGCGCTTCGCGTTCGAGATGGGTTGCCTGCGCAATGCCCGCACGCACAAAGCCAAGCTCCCGCGCGTGGGCTTTGAGCTCAGTCGCACTAACTGGCACGGTCAAGACCCCAGCGCATCGCGCGTCTCGCCGATGTCTTTGCTCTTCGTACCCCCCGGATTGGGCAAGATATAAGGGCTCGCATTGAAGGTGCCGCATTGGCGTTGATTGCGGTAAAAACCCCAGTGCAGGTAAGCCCGACCATCGCCGCTCAAAATCGCCTGCGGTGGCTTCGGAAAAGGCTGTGACTGCATCACCGCAGCGTAGGCGCCATGATCAAAAACCATCTGACCGCTGGTGCGAATCACGCCTATTTTATGCACTCGCCCATTTCGGTCGATCACAATCTCAAGCTCGGTGTGCAGGGTAGGATCGGCCAGCGGATCGTTACCCCCGCTTGGCAGATTGGGAATAAAGCGCTCGGCAAAATGGCGATGAATCTTGCGATGCATCGCTGCCAAAAAGGTCGCAAAAGGCGAGGCCGCTGCATTGAGAGCGGTCTGATTGCCTGGTTTGACTTGCGGCAAGTAGTTCTCAAGGGCCGCACGAAAAGCCTGCCAGCGCTTGGCATGGCTGCCCTTGCCTCGAATCCCGCCACGACGGCGAGCAAGATACGCCTGCCGTTCTTGACGTAGACTGTCTTTGCCGACGGCACGCTCAAACTGCGACCACGACCCAATACCCAACCCGCCTAAGGCATCGCCCCCATGGCCCTGACCTGCATGCGCTGCGCGATGTGCCGCAAGAGCCGAGCGCGAGATGCGCAACGAACCCGCGCCATCATTCAGAAGCACACTATCGTCTGCATTCCTCTCTGCCGAGGCTTCTGCTTCCGTAGCAGACTTGGCTTGATTGCTGGGCGAGCCTTGGGCCCGCGGCGAGTTTTTGGCTTGTCTAGAATCCGCCGCAGAGGGTGTCTTTGCTTGATCACTCGGTGTCGTCGGATCATCGGCAGAGTCCCCAGCTTCTGCTTCAGTCTCCGATACAGAGCGTTGCTCTGCTAATGCATCAGCGTTTTCATCAGCAGGCTTCGTATCCTTGCTTTTGGCCAGGGCCTTGGGTGAAAGCGCAGGCTGAGGCTGCTCGGAAGGGTCTCGGTCCGTACGCAGTCGCGCCGCTGTTTCTTGCTCAACGCGCTGATTTTCAGCGGCAATGTAGTTGGCATCGGGAGACGCTTCGACCTCTGGATTGCGACTTTTCTGCTCAACCGCTTGCCGCGTGCGCTTAGGCTCAGGCTTAGGTTTTGGCGTGGCTTTGAGGGTCTCTTTCTTCGGAGGAGTTTTTTTCTTAGGCGCCTTGGTCACAAGCTTGGGAGGCGTTTTAGGAGCTGCTTGAGGTTTGGATACAGAAGGCTTTAGTGCATCCACCCGTTCAGGAGACTCAACGCTGAACTCAATGGTCGCACCGGAATCCTCGGAGGCTGACGTGGTCGTCTTCGCGTTACCCTGCGCGTAGTGCGCGTAAATCTCCCCCAGTACTTCGTAGACAGGCCAATGCACGCTCAGTGACAAAAGCAGCGCCAGTGCCAACACCAACAACCCATGATCCCTGTATCGCGCTAAGCCTCGTTGCATCGTCGCCGCACCTTGCCTCAAGGCGCTCGGCATCATCGCCAAGCACACTCAAGAGCATAAGCCTTTGCGTCTTCCAGGCAACGCAACAACCCTTAGGAGGGTTTGGTCTGCATCGTCGTGGAGGGATCGTTATCGCGAATCTCCGGAATCATCACGGTCCAGATACCTAGTCCCAGCACGACAAAAAAAGTGATGATAATCAGCCAACGCCGAACTCGTAGCGCGTGGGTGGCGCTGCTAGTCGGAGGACGTGATGCCTGCGGCTCAGCCATGTACCACCTCCTTAACCTTCATGACGCAATCCTGTAGCGGAACCTGATGGACTTGCGCGTCGTGACGCCATTTCCACTCGACCGCATTGTTTTGTAGACTGCGCGCGCCCACCGCGAGACGCAGAGGAATGCCGATAAGGTCAGCATCCTTGAGCTTCACACCTGGACGCTCGTCGCGATCATCAAAGAGCACCTCAACACCGGCCGCTTGCAAGGCATCGTAAAGCTCCTGGGCTTTTTCACGCACCGCGGCTTCTTTGCCCAAGGCACACACCGTCACTGCATAAGGCGCCAGGCTAAGGGGCCAACATAACCCCTGATCGTCGTGGTGCTGCTCGGCCGCTGCTGCCAGAAGGCGCGAGATACCGATGCCATAACAACCCATCACCACCGGCTTGCTCACTCCTGCCTCATCGACAACGCGTGCGCCCATCGCCTGACTATAGTGAGTACCCAAAATAAAAATATGCCCCCCCTCAATGCCGCGAAAGCTCTGCACCTCAGCGCCACAACGGGGACAAGGCGCACTGTCTGCACCCTGACCGGCCACCTCGAGATTGTCGGCATACTCACAGTGCGTGCAGCTGACGATACGGTCCTCACCGTGTTGGGCCACAATCTGAAACTCGGCACTGCGCGATCCACCCATGGCACCTGCATCCGCACCTACGATGCAGTAGCGTAAATCAAGGGCGCTAAAGATGCACTGATACGCCGCCCGCATACGCATGTAATGCTCGGTCGCGGCCTCCTCGCTCAGGTCAAAGGAGTAGGCATCTTTCATCAAGAACTCGCGCGTGCGCAGCAACCCACCCCGCGGTCGCGGCTCGTCGCGATACTTCATCTGCACTTGGTAAAGGCAGAGGGGCAGCTGCTTGTAACTGCGCAGTTCACGTCGAGCGAGGTCGGTGATCACCTCTTCATGGGTGGGCCCGAGGTAGTAATCCGAACCCTTGCGATCCTTAAGCCGCAATAAAGCTTCACCAAAGGTGTCCCAGCGACCCGACTCGGCAAAAAAATCCTTGGGCAGCAATGCGGGCATGAGTATCTCTTGCGCACCTACGCGATCCATTTCACGACGCACCACGTGAGTGATTTTGTGCAGGCTACGCATCGCCAAAGGCAGCAGTTGGTACAATCCCGCTCCCACCATGCGAATGTATCCCGCCCGCAAAAGAAAAATATGAGACGGGATAGAGGCCTCACGAGGAGCTTCCTTCAAGGTGGGAATTAAAGCCTGAGACAGCCGCATAGCCGCCTCGTAGCAGGTCTCTCTCCGCAAAGCCATAATCTGACACCCCCGATCGAACCCAGCCCCTAAGGACATCATGAATACTCGCGAACTCTCTGAAGACATTCGTTATATTGGCGACACCCTCGGTGATGTGCTGCGTATTCAAGGCGGCAACACTCTTTTTGATGCGGTGGAAACTATGCGCCGCGCGGCGAAAACCGCACGCGATGCCGAGAACATCGAGCAGGCTGATGCAGCACGCAAGCGGCTTATCGATCAAATGAACACCCTCGATCCAGCCACTGCACTGGCGGTCAATCGCGCCTTCACTCTTTATTTCCAGCTGGTTAACATCGCTGAAGACATTCAGCGCACGCGGGTCCTGACCCAGCGTTTAGCCGACCAAAAGGGCACGCCGGTGTCCGAGTCCTTCGACGCCGTGTTGCAGGAGCTCACCGCGCATGGCCTCAGTCAACAGGAAGCCGCCCAGATCATCGCCGATTTGCAGCTGCGTTTCGTGTTTACCGCACACCCCACCGAAGCCCGTCGCCGCACCACCGAGCGCTTACTGGCCAAAGCACGCCAGGCCCTTGAGATACGCAGCAAGCGCGTTGTCACCCCCATCGACCGCAGCACCGCCGACCGTCGATTGCGCGCCACCATCGAAGCTCTCTGGCAACATGCCTCCGAACGTCACAGCCGCCCCGAAGTTATCGACGAGGTCAAGGCGGGTTTATGGTACCTGCGTAATGTGCTCCTCGATGTAGCACCGCGGGTGCAACGCCGCCTTGCCGACGCAATGGCGCAGCATTTTGGCAACGCCGATCCCCTCGCGCTGCCCGCCATCATTGGCTTTGGCTCCTGGATGGGAGGCGACCGCGACGGCAATCCTTTCGTTAACGAAGCGGTCACCGAGCGCACGCTCGAACTGCACCGTTGGATCATTCTCGACCGCTATACCTCCGATCTCGATCAGCTGGCCGATCCCTTGGCGGTTACCGACGAGCGGCTAAGCAGCTCACCCGCACTCGAAGACGCATTGCGTCGCGCTGGCGCCGCAGTTCCCGAGGTCGTGATGGAGGCTGAACGACGCAATCCCCACGAGCCCCTGCGTCGCATGCTCAGCCTTATGCGCGAGCGCATTGCCCGCACGCGTAGCCTATCCGCGGGAGCCTATGCAAAACCCAGTGATTTTCTCGCTGACCTACAAGTCATTCGGCAGGCCTTAATCAACAGCAAGGCCGAGGCCTTAGCCAATGATGCCCTGCTCGACCTTATGTTAAGGGTGCGCACCTTTGGGTTTCACCTGGCATCCCTTGATGTGCGCGAGGACAGCCGCGTGCATCGTCAGGTCATCGCCGAGTTACTCGCGTGTCCCGACTACCTGGACTGCGACGACGACACACGCCTGCAGCATCTCGCCACGCTGCGTCTGCCTGAACACACCGTAAATCTATCCGCTGAGGCGCGACGCTTACTCGATGCCTTCGATTCCTTGCATCGCATGCAAGCTCGCTTTGGTGAGCAAGCGGTGCATACCTACATCATTTCGATGACCGAAAGTCATGTCGACGTACTCGAAGTGCTCAAGCTTGCCAAGCTGCACCACATCGATACCCATCTCGATATTGTGCCTCTGTTTGAAACCCGCGAAGCCTTGATTTCGGCGAGTCACATCACCTCCAAGCTTCTTAAGCACAGCGACTATCGCACTCACTTAAGCAAGCGTGGCGAAATTCAAGAGCTTTTGGTGGGTTACTCCGATTCAATGAAAGAGGCGGGGATTCTCACCAGTCGCTTGGGTGTGATCGATGCGCAGCGGGCGGCAACACAGGTATGCCAACGAGAGGGCATCAAACTACGTGTCTTTCATGGCCGCGGCGGTTCAGTCAGTCGCGGCGGCGGCCCTACCTACCGCGCCATTCGCGCTCTGCCTCCCGAGGTATTTAGCGGTGACATGAAAATCACCGAACAAGGTGAGGTGCGTTCCTTTCATTTTGCGAACCCCGAGCTTGCTGCACGCTATCTCGAACAAACCCTCTGCGCAGCCTTGGCCACGCGTTATCATGCCCGGCATCCTGAACGGGTCAGTGTGCACGAAAACCAGGCCCTCTATGAACAACTGGCAACGCACGGACTCAAAGCCTACCGCCAGCTGGTCGAGCATCCGCATCTGATCACCTACTTTCAAGAAGCCACACCCCTGCAGGCGATTGCTAAACTGCATATCGCTAGTCGCCCGAGTCGTCGCAAACAAGGCACCCTCGGACTCAAAGACCTGCGCGCCATCCCTTGGGTCTTTGCCTGGAGTCAGTCACGCCACGTGATCACCGGCTGGTATGGCGTGGGCAGTGCGCTTGAGGCATTGGGCCAAGATAGTCAGGGTCTACAAAACCTGCGTGAGCTATATCAAGGCAATCCCTTCTTTCGCGATCTGCTCGACAATGTGCAAATGACTCTGGCTAAAACCGATCTGCACATCGCCGCCCGCTATGCCCTCTTGTGCAAGGAGAATCAGGTTCGCGAAGATATCTTCAGCGCCATCCAGCAGGAGTTTGAACGCACCTGCACCTGGGTGCTGCGTGTTACCGAGCTAGATCACTTGCTGGATGATGATCCGGTGGTGCAGCGCTCCATTCGTCTACGCAATCCCTACGTCGATCCCATGTCCTATATTCAAGTGCATGCCTTGGGCTCAGCACGTAGTGCCGACGACGAGATCAATGCACATGATTGGGAACGAGTCGCCCGCGTCGCTATCCAGGGCATCGCCGCCGGCTTGCGCAACACGGGTTAAGTTTCGGATGGATGTCCACCACACAAATGTAGGCAAAAGGAATATTTGTACTCCTTTGTTGTTGGGCTAAAAGACTCAAAGCTTGCAAGGAGAGTTGTCGATGATGCACCCCCACCGCCTTCCCTACCACCTCAGCGTACTCGTCTTCACGGTTGTCCTCAGCGCTTCTGGATGCGCGTCCCAAACTCAGGCGCAACACAGCAGCTTGCACAGCAATCGTGCGGTTATCGGCGCACAAAAGCTGGGCGACGCCTTTTCTACGGTAGCCAGCGCTGTCTCCAACACCGTTGTCAGCATTGGCATCGAGCAGCGACGCAAAATGCCCATGTCGCCTTTTCAGTTTTTCTTTGGCCAAAAGAAACAAAGTGACCATTGGCGGGTACAGCGAGGCAATGGCTCGGGCGTTATCATTCGCAGCAACGGCTACATCCTCACCAACAATCACGTCGTCGCCGAAGCCAGTCGCATCGAGGTACAGCTGCGCGATGGTCGCAAGTTTAAAGGCAAGGTGGTAGGCGCCGATGCAGCCACCGACCTGGCGATTATCAAAATCGACGCCACCAAGCTCCCCATCGCCTCGTTGGCGGATTCCAATCAGGTCAACGTGGGCGAATGGGTACTCGCTATCGGCTCCCCCTTTGGGCTCGACTATACCGTCACTGCGGGGGTAGTAAGTGCCATCGGCCGCGGCGGTATCGGCGCCAATGAAATCGAAGACTACCTGCAAACCGATGCCAGCATCAACCCCGGCAACTCAGGCGGACCCTTGGTTAATCTCAAGGGCGAGGTCATCGGTATCAACACCATGATCGTCGGCCGAGGCACCGGCATTGGCTTCTCCGTGCCCATTAATCTCGCCAAGTCGGTTGCCGAGCAAGTCATCAGCACCGGTCAGGTCAAACGCGCATGGATTGGTGTCTCATTCCAAGATCTAAGCGCCGAACTCGCCGAGCAGTTTGGCCTCAAAAACACTAGAGGCGCACTCGTTGCAACCGTTATTAAAGGAGGACCAGCACACGCTGCAGGCATTCAGCCGGGCGATGTGATCCGCACTGTCGAAGGCAAATCCATCAAGGTCGGTCGTGATTTGCTTCGTATCGTGCTCGCCCAGCCCGTGGGGAAACGCCTCAAACTAGACATCATTCGCAACGGCAAAGCCAAGCAGGTCACCCTGAAAACCGCCCTGCGGCCAAGCTCAGAGAACGAGGGCGAAACTTCATCCTCAAACAGCACTCCGAGCAGCTCGGCAGAGGGCATGCTTGCTAAGGACTATGGTCTGCGCGTCGAACAGCTCACGGCTAATCTAGCTAAACGACTCAACATCAAGAGTAAAACAGGCCTCGTCGTCGCGGGAATCACCTCGGGTTCACCTGCTGATCGCATTGGCCTCAAGCGTCGCGACATCATCCTTGAGGCGAATCGACGCAGCGTCAAAAGCGCACGCGAACTAACGCAAGCCCTCAAAAAGAGTAAAGCGCTGCTAAGGGTTCAGCGCAAAGACAATACCTTCTTTGTTGTACTCGCGAAATAAGACTACGTTTTACGCACTTGTCTGAGGTCCTTAGGCCTCAATGCTGGGGACAAAATCCAGTCAAACAAGGCATAAGGTTGCACCTTTGTGTATGCGCGAGTATCACCCCGCTGCACGTTTGCGTACCGCAAAAGTATGCCTAAGCAAAGATAGATAAGATTATCATTTCAGTGTTTTAGACTTCAAGAGCACAGCGTCACACATGTGGGGTGGTGCGACTATTGCTCAGAATAGCGGGAGAGTAGAACCTAATTGAGTCCCGAGGAGTTTTTCAATGGATGTATATTTAAACTTATTTCGATGTTGTCCCCGCGCGATAGGGCGCTGGGCGCTAATCATGGCGGCGATGACGCTGATGCTGGTGCAAGCTGGCTGCGAGAAATGCCCCAAAACCGCCGATGGTCAGGCATTGGGTGTTCTGGAAGCACTCTACTGCATTCCCGACGGTGCCAGTGACGACATACGCGTCGAAGGCGGTGAGCGCTGCCCCGATAACTTTGCCCCTGGCGACCAATGCGGCACCACCGGCAGTAGCGAGTTTGCCCGTCCACTCACCTGCGCCACCACCGGCTTATGTAGCTGTGGCAACGGTCGCGTGGACATCGGCGAGGAGTGCGATGGCAGTGAGAACTGCGATAACGCCTGTCGAATCATCTGTAGCAGCGACGAGGACTGCGGTAGCCTTGGCCCCAATCAAGGCTTTTGTCGTGAAGACTTCAGCTGCAACAGCGCAACCAAACGCTGTGAAGGCGGCAAGGCCCTACCCGCGGGCACCGAATGCGGCAACGGCGGTCAGTGCGATTCCAGCGCCAACTGCATTACTTGCGAGCTTGAAGGTACCGAGTGCTTTGGACACGGTAATGTCTGTGCACTGGGTATTTTGATATGCACCGATCGCGAAGCCAACATTGCAAAGTGCGCCTCGGCAGGACCCAAGCCCGCCAACACCGTGTGTGGCGATAAGAAGGTCTGCGACGGTCAAAGCAACTGTCTCGGCTGCGAGGCCGATGAAGGCAAGGCCTGTGTTCCTGAAAACCCCTGCAAAGCGGGAAGCATTGTATGCACCGAAGGTGATGCAAGCTGTGAGGAAGGTGCGAATCTGCCCAACGGCACGCTGTGCCGTGTCAATGGCGACAACGGCGCGTGTTTTGCCCCTAGCCCAGACGAAGACAGCCAGTGCGTGACCTGCGAGGTACTTGCGGCCTCGAACACCGTCTGCCCCACACCTATGGGTGGCGGTTGTGGCGTCGGCACCTTGGCCTGTGATGCGAGCGGCAAGCCTGTGTGTGTGCCTGGTAGCACACCGCGCACCGAAGGCGAATGCGTTCGACCTGGCGCGACCACCCCAGGCACCTGTAACGAACAGGGGACCTGCGTGGGCTGCGATCCTGCGAACCCAACCGCAGAGTGTCCACCGCTTGAGTGCGTGGAAGAGGTCAGCTTGCCTGGCGGCCAAACCGGCTACACCGTGGCACCTTCAGGCACAGCCTGCACCGGCGGTGTGTGTAATGCCATCGGCGAATGTGTACCTTGTGCCAATGCAGCGGGCGGTGACTGTGTGCCGCAAGGCGACGACGAATGCATGGTAGGCGCACTCGCTTGTGCTGCGGATGCAACCTCCTGTGATGCCACCGATGTGCCGCGTGCGGAGGGTTACCCTTGCAGCAACAACGGGTACTGCGATGGCAAGGGGCAGTGCGTGAGCTGCGCCGATGGTGGTGAAGCCTGCGAGCCCAGCAACCAGTGTCTCAATGGCGTCAACGGCTGTTATCGCGACCAGCGCGGTGTGTGTGTCATCGATAGCGCAAAGCCTCGCGGCGCGGATTGCGACCCCGGTGACTTCTGCGATGGCGAAGGGACCTGTGTGGACTGCGGTGATCAGCTGCACTGCCCCGGCGCGTTACAGTGCATCGACCCCAACACGGACATCAACCACTGCGGTGGCTGTGATAACGACTGTGCGTCACAGTTACAGAATGTCGTTGGCATCAAATGCGAGAACGGCACCTGTGACTATGAGCGTTGTGAAGACGGCTGGAGCGATTGCGACGGCAACCGCAGCAACGGCTGTGAAACCTCGGTCAATGACGTCAATCACTGCGGCGGCTGCGACATCAAGTGCGCCGACCAGTTCCCTGGCTCGACGCCCAACTGTGTCAACGGTCAATGTCAGTTCAGTGGCCAATGTAATCCACCCCTTGCTGACTGTAACAGTCAAGCAGGGTGTGAAACTCAGCTAGGTACTAACGCCAACTGCGCAGGCTGTGGTGATAACTGCCGAAGCCGTGGTCTCACTTGTGTCAATGGCAGCTGTCAGGCCTCGTGCAGTGACGGCATCAAGAACGGCAACGAAACCGATGTCGACTGCGGCGGCTCTTGTGGCAGATGCCAGACCGGACAACGCTGTGGCGGAGCAGGTGACTGCGTCGGGAACATCTGCGTCAGCGGTATTTGTCGTCAGGCTGGCAACTGCAGCCCAGGGCAAACCATTCCCCCACAGAACCAGTCTTGTACCATCCCAGGATGTGCAACACCCAACACAGGTAACCAGAGCCGTACTGCTAGCTGTCAGTTGCAGGGTAATGTCTACAACTTCCAGTGGAGTGCGTGGAGCGGCTGCGGTGGAACTTGCCCACCAGTATCCCAGTGTGTGACCCATACTATCACCGTGCCTAACGTACAGAACCAAGATGCGCTCAATCTCTGGCGTTCGATGGGTAGTGCAAACTTCTGTGAGTCTCGCTTTGGTGGAGGGTTCCGCCCTGTGGAACGCACTTGTGAGCCAAGCCTAGGCATGTACAACCTTGGCAGCATGGGATGTCTCGCTAGCTCTCAGAACCCCAACCTACCTGATCCTGCATGGAACCGGGTGGTATGCAGCAATAACTGCGGAGCCGGATCTAAAGAGATGTGTGTAACACCACCTGCCAATGCGGTTTGCTATCCCGGAATGCGACCTGTACCGAACTCCTTTAGGACGACCAGTCAATGTGGCGTGATCCGCTTGAGTGGGCCAACCGCAGGCGCAGCTAACACTATCACTTGCACCAGATAATTCGCTAATCTAAGCGAGCTTTGAACCTCAGGCCCCTTCACCGGGGCCTTTGGCTTTTAACGACCCAAGAAAAAGCCCGAGCAGACCTCAGTCTCCCATGAAGACGTTCAGTTCATCAACGCGCAGAAAGGCTTGGTCATGCGTCACCAATGCAAAGCAGCCGTGGATCTGCGATGCTGCGCATTGCAAGGCATCGGGTCGCTTAAACGCATAGCGACTGTGTAAGACAGCAGCATGCAAGCACACGCGACCGCTAAGCTCAGCCATCGAAAAACCTGTGCCGCTGCTAAGTGTACTGAGGTAACGCTGGGCAAGATCATGATGACCCTCTTGAACGGGCGCGACCAGCAACTCGCTAAGCGTGATGGGGGTCACCAAAGGCCACTCCCTGCTTTACTCTGATCCTGGCTTGCGTCCGGTCCTCACGATGCGTGCGAGCGCGAAGCGAGCGCCTGCGAAAGCAGGGTAGCAGAGTGCGGCGGAGCCGGAGGTCGGCGTATCTTTAATACGCCTTCGTCGCTGTGGTTCGGGCGCGCTCAGGCTCAACGCAAATCAAGGGTGACCTGGCTCGGTAACGCCCCGCATCAATCTGGGCAAATAACGAACGAAATCGTTCTGCTAAAGAATGCCCCTCCAGGATGTAAATCAGCAAGGCAGTGTCGATCAAAAGCGTAGCACCGCGGGGAATAGCGGCGCGTGAAACCATGGGCATATGGGCTTATCGATCCCACTCGTCCCTGAGTTTCCTCAATGTGCGCGTGCTGTCAGCTCCCCAGATGCCTTTGCCGCTACCCTCAAGCGCAAGCAAGGAGCTAACCTGCTGAGGTTCAAGAACCTCCAAGGGCACAATGGCCGCGCATGCCTTGCCTCGTCGGGTGATGATGAACGTGCCGCCGCCTTGAGCATGCTCAAGTAAGCTGGGTAAGATTCGTCGTGCTTCATCATTAAAACGTACGGTTCGTCATCAAGAGCATGCAGGATATGGCGCCTATACCTGTGCTAAACTTAGCTATGTCCAGCTTTGAGGAGCGTGCAAAGGCTCGTCGCCATGACCCTAAGCAATGGCAAATTCGCAAATCATCGGTGCATGACCAGCTCGACAGCGATCAAGAGGACACGCGCACTGCCACTGAACGCGTCTATGCCATATGGCGTTTGACGCAGGAACTTTGGCACATCTCAGGCCGACACATACCAACTTATGCTCGTCATAACATGCCAGGGCGACTGATTCGCAACTACATCAGGAAAAGTGACTAAGTTCAACGACGATTACAGCGATATGTTGATGTGCTTGAACCAAGTGGAAGCGCTCAAGCAGCAAGAACGTAGCCAAGGCTGATATCCATCAAAAGATAGCCATCCGTAGATCGCTAATCAGCAAGCGCATCGAGGCGAGTTAGGGCATCTGCAGGCTGCATGGAGCTTTGCCACAGACCTTGACGGGTGGGTTTTTCTAGAGCTTGAGCAAGTTGGGTGAGAAAACGCTGCCGTGGCCACTCGTGCGCACCAAAGCGAGCAAGATGCTCGGTGGGAACCTGACAGTCGATAAAGTGAAAGCCCCACTCGAGGCAATGCGCAACCAGGGTAAGAAAGGCGACTTTTGAGGCATCGCTCCGCTGGGCAAACATCGATTCACCAAAAAAAGCCGCCCCCAACGACACCCCATATAAACCACCCACAAGGGCATCACCCTGCCATGCTTCGACGCTATGCGCATAGCCTGCGTGGTGCAGCGCCACATAACCCGACTGAAGTTCAGGGGTTATCCAGGTGCCGTCTTGATCGGAGCGCGGTATCTCGGCGCAGGCTTGAATCACCTGGGTAAAGGCCGAGTCGATGCGAATTTCATAAGCGCTCCGCCGCATCGCTTTACGCAAGGAGCGGCCCAGATGAACCTCTTGAGGCAGAAGCACAAAACGCGGATCGGGCGAAAACCAAAGCAAGGGTAAGTCATCACGGTGCGGCCAAGGGAAAATCCCCTGACTGTAGGCCAATAGCAAACGTTGGGCCGAGGCATCGCCTCCGACTGCCACCAGTCCCTCTTCACTAGCACTCTCCGCAGGTGGAAAGCGCAGTGTATCGCTTTCAATCAGCATGAACTCTGGTCAGCAGTCCACAACTTCAGCTGCAGGAGCGTTGCAGAGGGTTTGCAAGGTATTGTTGCGACATTGCACCCGCACCCCACCGCCGTCGCTCAAAGCGCCCAAGACGATTTCGCGCGCTACAACCTTTTTGATTTTCTCTTCCACCAGACGGGCTACAGGACGGGCACCCAACGCAGCTTTGTAGCCATGCTTCACAAGCCATCGCGTCGCTTCTTCGGTGATATGCAGCGTTATGTTTTTGGGCTCCAGCTGAGTGCGCAAGAGCTCGAGCTCTTTGTCGACAACTCGCGCCACAACCTCATCGCTCAAGGGTTGAAAGGCAATCCAGGCATCGAGACGATTGCGAAACTCGGGGGTAAAGGCACGTTCGATCGCGGCTTTAACGCGACCTTCGATGAGACCTCGTCGCCCTTGCGCGCTCTGGGCAAAGCCCACCACTTTGTCGCTTGTTTCGAAGGCACCCGCATTCGTGGTCATGATGAGGATGATGTTGCGAAAATCGGCTTCGCGGCCGTTGTTATCGGTAAGCTTGGCGTGATCCATCACCTGCAGCAGAATGTTGCTCAAGTCGGGATGTGCTTTTTCGATCTCATCCAACACCAACACCGCATGCGGATGTTTCCGCACTGCATCGGTGAGCAAACCGCCCTGGTCGTAGCCCACATATCCTGGCGGCGCACCAATCAATCGCGATACCGAATGCCGTTCGGCGTACTCGCTCATATCAAAGCGAATGAGTTTGATGGACAAGACCTCAGCGAGTTGACGAGCAAGCTCGGTTTTGCCCACGCCTGTGGGACCGCTAAACAAGAAAGCGCCCACCGGCTTGCGATCCGGACGCAGACCGGCACGTGACACCACGATGGCGGAGCTAAGAGCCTCGATGGCCGTGTCTTGACCGAAAACCACAGACTTGAGTCGGTCGGCCAAGGTTGCCAGAGTCTCTCGTTGAGACCCGGCGACCTTTTCGACGGGCACCTTGACCATGCGACTGACCACCTTTTCGATCATCGCCTCATCCACGCCATGACCCTCCGGCGCTTGGGCAATGCGATTGAGCGCGCCCGCCTCATCGATCACATCGATGGCCTTGTCGGGAAGATAGCGCTCAACCACATGCTTTGCCGACAAACGCACCGCTGCTTCGATCGCAGCATCGTGATAGGCAACGCGATGATAAGCCTCGTAGTGCGGCTTAAGGCCATGCAAAATCGCAATGGCTTCGTCTTCGCTGGGCTCGTTAACCTCAACTTTCTGAAAACGGCGTTCGAGAGCACGGTCCGACTCAAAGGATGCTTTGTACTCGCGATACGTTGTCGCCCCCATGCAACGAATCTTTCCTGCAGCGAGAGCAGGCTTAAGGATATTGGACGCATCCATCGTGCCCGATCCAGTCGCGCCCGCGCCTACCAGCGTGTGAATCTCATCGATAAACAAAATCGCCGGCTTGAGTTCTTCAATACGGCGCACTACGCCTTTAAGGCGTTCTTCAAATTGGCCACGAAATTTGGTGCCTGCGATCAGCGAGCCCATATCCAAGGCAAAGACGCTGACATTCTCGAGCAGCTCGGGAACCTCACCTTGATGAATACGCAAGGCCAACCCTTCAGCAATGGCTGTCTTACCCACACCGGGCTCGCCCACCAGCACGGGGTTATTTTTTCGGCGGCGACACAAAATCTCGATACAACGCTGTAACTCGTGTTCGCGCCCTACCAAGGGATCGATCTGCCCCTCCTTCGCCTGCTGGATCAGGTCAAGGGCATAGAGTGCTAAAGGATCGCGCTCTTGTGAACGATGCTCATCCGTCTCAGAATCATTGGTTGCCTCCTGATCGTCGGCGACGTCTTCTTCCTCTGCAAGCACATCGTGCGATAGGCTTTGCTTGAGATCGAAGGACTCGATGCCCTCCTGACGAATCGCATAGGCAGCAAAGGAATCCTGCTCGTCCATCAGTTGCACCAACACGCTACCGCCGCCGATGGAACTGTTATCGGAGGAAATAGCATGCATGGCCGCGCGTTGTAAAACCCGCTCCACGGCTAGGGTTTGTTGAGGCTCGGGCAACTCGTCATCGGTAGCGACGCGCTCCACATGGCGTTCGACAAACAACTGCAAAATCTTTCGCATATGAGGCACGTTCGCCCCGCACTGACGCAGTACAGCAAGCGACTGAGGCTCATCGAGCAATGCCAGCAAAATATGCTCAAGGGTGACATATTCGTGATGTTGGCGCGCAGCTTCTTCGAAGGCCCTCTTGAGGGCGAACTGCAAATCTTTACTAATCACGACGCAGCCTCATCTTTATCTGGATCTGGAGTTTCAGGTTCCATCGTCAGACGTAAGGGAAATTCTTCCTCGCGTGCAAGTAGGGTCACGATGTGGATCTTGGTCTCCGCGATTTCGCGGGTGTAAACCCCAGCAACCCCCTGGCCACGCGTGTGCACCAGCAGCATGATCTGAACCGCTTCCTGTTCGTCTTTGCGGAACACGGATTGCAGAATATCCACCACAAAGTCCCGCGTGGTGTAGTCATCGTTATGGAGAATCACCCGATAAAGACGGGGCTGCTGCACCTTTTGGGCAGTGCGATGCTCAACAACCACATCGCCTTCCGTATTGTCGTAATCACCCGTAGCCATGGCCGTGTAGCTTAGGCACTCTTAGGCAAATGTCACGAGCTCCAGCTCGCTTTCATTTCACTCTGAATCTTGGCTTCGTCCAGTCCTCACGATACGTGCGAGCGAAGCGAGCACCTGCAGAAGCAGGGCAGCAGAGTGCGGCGGAGCCAGAACTCGAGGTACCACTAAAAGTACATCATCGGTCCTGCGATCTGGGCGCGCTCAAGCTCAAAGTGAAATGAAAGCGAGCTGGAGGTTAGAGAAATTAATGCAGTACGAGGCGACCGAAGAAGTCTTGATTGCTGTCATTTTTGATGACGACGACGCTGTCGCTGACGTCGACAATACGTAAGAGATCGCCGGCGACTAAGGCCGCGGACTCACCACTGCTGCTAAACGATACGTAAAGCTGGATGGAAGCAGGGACGCGTCCCAAATCATGCGCCACATCAAGAGTCAACCGTCCATCGTAATCGAACCAAGGACAGTTATCGGTACTCCCTACGGAGTCGAACCAGGGTGCGCTTTCCCACAGGTCACCGCCGTTGAGACGCTGCTGGCAGGGTAAGTCCGCCAAGGCAAGCGCATCAAAGGAAGGGTCCACGCCCGAACAGCCTGTTGAAAGCATCAACACCCCAACAGTTGTCGCGATAAGCCCAATCATGCCCGGTACCCATCTGCTCACCCTGAGCCATAAAGCCTTGATGGAAAAAGTCCACGGTCAGCGTGATGTCATCAAGATCGCTATCATTTTCGGTCGAAGAGCAGATTGACGCCTAAAAACAGCATGCTAGCCTCAGCCGCCAACGAAGGATCGACCATGACTGCCATCCCCTTACTCCAAAACTTTGAAGCGCAGCAGCGACGTGAGCAGCCCCCCTTTCGAGTAGGCGATACCGTCGAGGTTCACTACCGCATTCGCGAGGGCGAAAAAGAGCGTGTCCAGGTCTTCAAAGGCGTGGTGATCCGCAAATGTAAAGGTGGCCTTGGGGCAACCTTCTGCGTGCGCAAGGTCTCTTACGGGGTTGGCGTAGAGCGTATCTTCCCCGTGCATTCGCCACGCATCGAAAAACTTAAAGTTATCGCCCACGGACATGTGCGTCAGGCCCGCTTGTTCTATTTGCGTGCACTACGGGGCAAAAAAGCACGCCTGCGCGAAAGCCGCAAAAAGCGCCAATAACCACAAAGACTACTGCAAAGCTCCAGACTCTGTGAGCTGCGTGCGAGTGGAACGAGCGCCCGCATCGCGGGTAGCAGCTCCCGGCACCCATAAGAACTTCAGCAACTGCGAAGCAGGTAGTAGCGCGTGGTGACCATGGAATCTTCAGCAAGTAACAACGCCAATAACCACAAAGGTTACTGTAACGCACCAGACTCTGTGCGTTGTGTGCGAGCGAAGCGAGCGCTTGCGAAGCAAGTAACAACGCCTGGCACCCATAAGAACTTCAGCAACTGCGAAGCAGTAGATTCCATGCGCTACGTGTGAGCGAAGCGAACGCCTGCGAAGCCAATAGCCACAAAGATTACTGCGAAGCTCTGGACTCCGTGCGTTGTGTGCGAGCGAAGCGAATGCCTGCGAAGCAAGTAACAACGCCTGGCCATCATAAAATTCCAGAAGCGAGCGCCCGCATCGCGGGTAGCAGCTCCTGGCAGCCATAAGAACTTCAGCAACTGCGAGCGCGTGGTACCCATAAGAACTCCAGCAACGCCTGGCATTCATAAGCCCTCCCACGGGAGCGCCTACGGAGTGGGTAGCATCGCCTGGCATTCGTAGAAGCTTCTGAAGCCTAACCAATGCGGATAGCAACGCTCGGTGCTCATAAGCTACTCACACCCAAAGTCACTTATTAACTCTTTCATAACTCATGACGTTGCTTAGCGCCTCAAGCTCAATACCCCGTGTCTCACGCACAAAGCGGCGCACAAACACAAAAGAAAGCAGAGCAAAGCTTGCGTAAATGCCATAGGCCACAGTCAAACCTAAGGACTTGAGCAACCAGGGAAAGGTCATCGTTACCGCAAAGTTGGCAAGCCAGTGAAAGCCAAGTGCGATTGCCATCGCCGCACCGCGGATGTGATTGGGAAAGAGCTCACTCAAAAGAACCCAAAGCACGGGACCCCAGGTGGCGGCGAAAAAGACTACATAAAGATTCGCAAAGCCCAGAGCCGCACGAATCCCCCACACGTTGGCCCTGAGATAAAAACCCAACGCCACACCGCTCAAACTGAAGAACATGCCCACGGAGCCGATCAGCAATAACTTACGCCGCCCTAAACTATCGATAAATGCCATGGCAATCAGAGTCGACACGGTGTTGACCGAACCGGAGACCACATTGGTCCACAACGCATCGTGCTCGGAAAAACCCGCCGCACGCCAAAGCTCGGCACCGTAATAAAAGATGACATTGATACCCACGAGCTGTTGAAGCATGGCCAGGGTTATGCCTATCCACACCCATGGATGCAGCTGATAGCGCCCCGGCAATCGCAGTGCCTGCCAACGCGAACCCTGATGATCGCTTAGGCTCTGCTCGATAGCCTTGAGCATGGCGCCGAGATCGACAGCGCCTAGTTTGCTTAGGACGCCTTTGCCCTGCTCCCTCTTACCGCGTGCCACCCAGTAACGAGGAGAGTCGGGAATGCTCATCACCCCCATAAAGAAGAGCAAGGCCGGCAACAACTCCACCCAAAACATCCAACGCCAGGCTTGCGCATCAATAGCACTCAACTGAACAAGGCCCTGAGCGCCACCCGCACCACCTGCAATCAGATAGTTGCTGATAAAAGCCGTCACCAGGCCGATCACAATGGCTAACTGCTGCAAGGAACCCAGACGCCCGCGTATCGCAGGCGGGGCGATTTCAGCGATATAGGTGGGCGAAATCAAACTGGCAGCCCCCACCGCAACACCCCCCAACACGCGGTAAACGATAAACTCAAGGCTGCTATCCGCGATGCCCGACCCCCAGGCACTCAACATAAAAAGCAACGCGGTGACCAGCATCACCGGCTTACGCCCCCACTGATCGGCAAGAGTACCCGCAATCAACGCCCCCACCGCACAGCCAAGCAACATGGAGGCCACGGAAAAACCAGTCCCCAACGAGTCCGAATGAAAGGCTAGCTGAAGCGCTTTGACGGTACCGTTGATGACCCCGCTATCGAAGCCAAATAAAAAGCCACCAAGCGATGCGACGAGGGCAAGCAACAAGGCATACGCAAAAGGAGGCCCGGCATTCGCGTCGGCACTCATGAAGGAAGCACAAAGAAAGAGCGACCATACTGCGTGAGCAAATCGAGGGCTTTGTCCATCAACTCGCGACGATGCCCCCGCGTAATGTTGAGGCGCAAGCGTTCTTCACCACGCTTAACGCCCGGGTACGTGATGGGCACCATCATGATGCCGTTTTCCAGCAAAGCCACATGCATAAACAGGGCACTGCGCTCGTTGCCGCACATCACTGGCATGATGTGGCTGTTGCTCTTCCCCGTATCAAAACCGCGCTCCTGCAACTGAGCTCGCATGTAGTTCGCGTTCTCATGCAATTCCTGCACGAGTCCCTCGCCCTCACGCTCCAGCATGTCCAGAATAGTCGACGCAGCGGCGACAATAGGCACCGGCAAGCTCGCGCTAAACATAAATGAGCGCGCGCTGTGCTTAACATGATCGACGATATCCTGGCTGGCCGCTAGCACCCCGCCGATCCCGCCTAGGCTCTTAGAAAAGGTACTGATGACAATGGGAACCTGTTCGGCGCTCAGGCCATATTTTTCGCAAATGCCGCGCCCCGTGGCTCCCAAGGTACCGGTCCCATGCGCATCGTCGCAAATCAGCACCGCATTGTAACGCTCACACACCTCCACCAACTCGCGAATCGTTGCCTCATCACCATCAAGGGAATAGATACCTTCGATCAGCACCAAGGCATGCTCGCGCTCTTTGGTCTTGAGACAGCGTTCGAGCGAACGGGCGCTGTTGTGATTAAAAAAGCGCACCTCAGCCTGGCGCGTAGGCGTACCCGCAGCGAGAAAGGTGCCGTCCAGAATACAGGCATGGCTGAGATTATCGAGGATGAGAGTGGTGTCCTTATCGGCCAAGCTCATGATGGTCCCCACCATGGCCTGATAGCCCGTTGTAAAAAGCAAACAGCTTTCGTAGCCAAGCCACTGCGCCAAGCGCTCTTCGAGTTCGATATGCGCCGTGGTCGTCGCCTGAACCCGCGATGAGCTCAAGCCACAGGCAAAGGTCTCCACCGCCTTCTTGGCTGCCTCCTTGACCTTGGGATGCATGGTCAAACCCAGGTAATCGTTGGAGCTAAAGTTGACGACCTGCTTGCCCGCGATGCTGCTTTCGAGCCCTCCCTTCTCGAAGGCGTGAAAATAGGGATAGACCTGGTTGGCCTGTGCCTCGCGTACGCGCGCCAGTTCCTTATGTGCTTTATGTTGCGCCCAATTCATGGTGCCTTGCTTTACGCATGAGGCTGCAGGTTTTCAAGAAGGGTCATGCTGACATTGCCATAAAAACCAACACTGCTGATAAGCGCGAAACGCGGTCTTGATGGCAAAGCCTGCAAAGCATCTTGCTGACCGAGGTCGTTAATGGGGAGTCCTGCAAACCATTCGAGCACGCAGGCCATGGACAAGGCTCCAGATGCACCGAAGGTTTCACCATGCAAACGCTTGGGCCTAAGCATTAAGGGATGGCATTCGCGCCCCTCGCCAAAAACCTGCGCAAGCCCTTCGGCCTCGGGCTGATCGATGCGCTCAATGCCGTTACCGCTCATGCACACAAGATCGATCGCCTGCGGATCAAGCCCAGCTTGGGTTAGGCACGCACGCGCTGCGCGCGATACCGCATCGGGAGAAACATTAACCAGGCTATGCGCCTGGGCCGGCGCCTCAAAGGTAGAGGCAAGACCACGCAGCGACGCCAGGGGTGCCACACCGCGCTTTTGCGCATGCTCAAGACTTTCCACGCACACAAGCACGGCACCTTCGCCCAGAAAAAAGCGTGCTGCCGACGATCCAGACAACAAGCCCAGCTTTTCAACTGCAAGCTGCATGGACTCGCTCACCACTTCGCCGCCGCCGACCAAAAAGATATCGCTACGTCGGTGACGCATATGATTGCGAGCTAGCACCAGCGCATCGATGGCTCCGCAGTTGCCATTCACCAAGGTGGTATTGGGGCCACGTAAGTCTTCCCAAATACTGACATAGCCCGCGGCGGAATTGATCACCGTATTGGGGAAACGCGAGGGGCTCACATAACGAGGGTCTTCGAGCTCGGCGATGCGGTTGAGCTCGGTAATCGAGTCTAGAGAACCGTATGCCGTAGCAAGGCAAAGGCCAATGCGCTCGGGGTCGATATCACCTGGAAGCTGAGCCTCAGATTGCGCTTCTTGAGCAGCGATAATCAAAAAGGTGGTGAGGCGATCGAGATTGCGTAGTCCACGTGGGCCTAGGTACTCGCGTGGATCGAAATCATGCAACAGGGCTGCCTTGCCATGCTTGGTCTGCTCCAGCACCGCGGCGGTCGATGACTGAGGCTGACGCAGCGCCTCACGCCACGATGACAAGCCCACCCCAAAGGGACTCACAATCCCCGCACCTGTAATCACCAACGGTTCAAGCATAGACAACGGGTGGCAGGCGATCGGGTTTTGCGAGGCAGGTCACCGCATCGTAACCGCCAAAGGCAAGGGAATTATTGAGCACGATATCGACGCGATGGTCCTTGCTCTCGTTCGCAACAATATCCAAAGGGCATTCAGGGTCCAAGTCGTCAAGATGCATGGTGGGCGGCAGGCGATCGTCGTCTAAGCTGAGCACACAGGAAACCGCCTCAAGTGCACTTGCTGCGCCCATGCAATGCCCCAGCATGCTTTTAATACTTGTCACCGGCAGGGATCGCTCGCCAAAAACCTTGCGGATCACCTTGGCCTCAACGGGATCATTCGCCTGTGTTCCAGTCCCATGGGCATTGATGAAATCGATGTCCTCAGGTTGTACACCGCTAGCAGCAATCGCCTCGCGCATCGCTTTTTCGCTACCCACTCCCTCGGGATGCGGACGGGTAATGTGATGCGCATCACAGGCAAGACCGTAGCCCCCCACCTCGGCAAGAGGAACGCCCTGACGTCGGAGAAGATGAGACTCCGACTCTAAAATCAACAGCCCAGCCCCCTCACCGAGAAGCAGGCCTTTGCGGTGGCGATCAAAAGGCTGGCAGCGCTGCGGCGCCATGGCACCCAGACGCACAAAGCCAGCAAACTGCAAGCGCTCGATAATCTCACTGGCCCCTGTAACCACGATATCGGCTTGCCCCTGACGGATCTGATCGGCGGCAAAACCAATGGCGTAGTTACCTGCCGCACAGGCAGCAGGCAGGGTTTGCACCATCCCCTGCGCACCCAGCGCGCGAGCGACATGAATGGGCAGCAGGGTTGAACCGTAGCGCAGGATTTTGCGCGCATCGATCGCCCCCTCACCTTCATGAAACCAAGACGACTCCAGCTCGCCAAGAATATCGGCATCGCCCATCGTCGTCCCTAAGATCACCGAACAACGCTCACCGCGAAGATGCTCGGGTTTGAGTTCGGCATGCTCGACAGCCATGCGCGCTGCAGCCAAGGCAAAGGCAGAACAGCGACCAGTATGCGTACACTCGGCCCGGGTTAGAAAGTCGGCAGGATTGAAGTTGGGGACCTCACACGCGATGTGACGATCCATCGTTGAGGTATCAAAGAGACTCAGCTCACGCGCCCCGGAGTGACCCTCACATAAAGCACGCCAGAAAGACGCGTGGCCTAAACCAAGCGAGCTAACGACTCCAAGGCCGGTAATATAGACACGTTCCATCTTCGTCATCATTCCCATGCGTGGGCTGAAATCATAACGGGAAAGGCTGAGGCTGTTAATAAGGTAGAGAGCCCTAGGCAAGCACTGAAGTCCGGCCAGATGGCCGGATTTAGCCTGCGGCAATAACTTGACTTCTCTCGCGCCCAATCCCAGATCAGCCGAACTCTATTCCAGTTGGAGCATATCCTACCTCTCCCATGCAGCATCTCAGTGACATTACGCTCGTCTCTGCGCTGTCACGACTTCCCCGCGGTTCGTCGCGGGGTTTTCGGTTTATCGACACAGCCCACGAAGAACGCTTCTTCGCGTATGAGCAGATGGAGGCCGAAGCCCGCCGCCGTGCGGCGCTGTTACAGGCAAAAGGTTTGCAAAAAGGCGATAGAGTGGCCCTTGTCATCCCTGAAGGTCACGAGTTCGTCCTCAGTTTCCTGGGTGCAGTTGTGGCTGGGATTGTCCCGGTGCCTCTGTTTCCACGCCCTGCGCTCAAGCCCGAAGACAGCTATTTGCAAGCCGCGCAGCATATCGTGAAAGCAAGCGGTGCAAAAGCAATTGTAAGCTCGGAGACAGCGATGCGCCTGACTCAGCTTGATCGTCTCTGCGATGCATGTCCCGCTCTCGAGTTCATTGCTCCCGTAGAGACCCTCTTTGCCGTCGATGAACAGGCCGAGCTAAAGCAGGTCAATATCACGCCCGCTGATCTTTGCTTTTTGCAGTTCACCTCGGGCAGCACGGCAGAGCCCAAAGGGGTGATGATCAGCCATCGCAATGTGGTCGCGAATGCAACCGCCTTCTTAGGTCCAGAAGGTCTCAACCGGCAAGACGACGATTTGGGCGTGAGTTGGCTTCCCCTCTATCATGACATGGGCCTTATTGGCTTCATCCTAGGCACCCTGATCTGCGATATTCCGGTGATTATTTTTCCCACCGAGAGCTTTGCTCGGATGCCTCGGCGCTGGTTGGAGATTATCAGTGAACGTCGCGCCACTATTACCTACGCGCCCAACTTCGCGTATCAGCTCGTCACAAAACGCACACGTGACCGCGATCTCGAAGCTCTCGATCTTAGTTGCTTGCGCGTCGCGGGCTGTGGCGCCGAGCCTATTCGCGCCCAAACCCTGCGTGATTTTGCGCAGCGTTTCGCAACCGCAGGCTTTCGTCAGGAGGCTTTTCTACCCTGTTACGGCATGGCGGAGAGCACCTTGGCCACCACCTTTCCCAAGGTTGGACATCCTTTTCGGGTCGACCGCGTTGACCCGCAGGCAATGCGCGATGGACAGGCATTGCCGTTAAACAACAGCTCATCACCCTCAACAACACAGGACACCGATCATGCGAACTCGGCATCCTGTCTTGAAGTGGTAGGCTGTGGTCGAGCATTTTCAGGGCACACGCTATGCATTCGCGATGCCCAAGGAAAAGTGCTCCCCGAGCGTTGTGTTGGTGAAATCACCGTCCGCGGTCCCAGTGTTATGCAGGGTTATTTTCAGTCCCCTGACATCACCCGGAACACGCTGCGCGATGGCTGGCTTCATACCGGCGACCTCGGTTATGTGGTCGATGATGAGCTCTTCGTGTGCGGTCGCATGAAAGATCTCATCATCGTGCGTGGAGCCAATTACTACCCTCAGGATATCGAATGGACGATCGGCGATATCGAGGGCGTACGGCGCGGCAATGTTGCCGCCTTTGGCACCTTAACCAAGGGAGAAGAGCAGCTCGTGGTCAGCGCTGAGGCCAACTCTCGCGACGCCGAGAGATTACGTCGAGAGATTGCGCAACGAGTCGCGCAAGAACACGGACTCTCTCCCTTTCATGTGGCAGTGGTGCCGGTTGGCGCACTACCCAAAACCTCCAGCGGTAAAACGCAACGCAGACGTGTACGTGCGCTCTTCGAGTCTGGCTCACTCAAAGAACACGCCTAGTCGTCTACGCGTTGACGGATTCATCAATGACACATCAACCTACCCTTATCGAACGATTTCGCGACCTTGCCACCGACATCGCCGAGCGTGATTTTAGCCATGTGCAAGGCAACGACACCATTGCCGAACTGGGCATTGATTCGCTGGGTATTCTCGAAATCATTGGCTCACTCGAACGCGAGTTCAGCATCAAACTCCCCGATGAATTGCTAAGCAACGTACAAACCGTGGACGACCTGCTCGCCATCATCGAATCACAGCGCGCTGCATAATCGCGTATCTCTACTCTCTTTTCATCTCACAAGGAGCGTGCATATGACAGAAACCCTGGCCCTCAAAGAACAGCTACGCGATATCATCGCCGATGTTAGCGAAATCGATAGCATCCCCGACGCAGCGTCATTCGAAGAACTGGGCATCGACAGCATGATGGCAGTGGAGATCGTCGCCGAGGTCGAGCGCAGCTTAAAGATATCGATCAACGAAGAAGAACTACGCACCCTCACCAACCTCGATCGCGTGTACGAAGTGGCCGCCCGCGAGCTGGCGAAAAGCAACACCAAGGACGTAGCATAGACCATCCTCGATTTGATTTGAGGTTGAGCGCGCCCGGACCGCAGGAACGAAAATGTATGCATAAATACCTTGAGAGACGAGGACAGGACGTAAGCCAAGTTCAGATAAAAGCGAGGGTGGTCTAGTCATGAGCCTATGGTTTCCGAGCACCAAAGCGACTCTTAACACCCGTACACAGCCTCATCCCATAACACCAAACGCTCCCCATGCCCTGGTCATCGGTTCAGGCTTTGGCGGACTCGCCGCCGCGGTACGCCTGTTGGTACGCGGCTACCGTGTCACCGTACTCGAACGGCTGGAGCAATTGGGCGGTCGCGCCCGAGTGCATCGGGAGCAGGGTTTTACCTTCGATGCTGGCCCCACCGTCATCACCGCGCCTTTTCTATTCGAAGAACTATGGTCCCTGTGCGGCCAAAACATGGCTGACCATGTAGACCTGCGTGAGGTCACGCCTTTTTATCGCATTCGTTTCGATGACGGCGATGTTTTCAATTACACAGGCTCTGCCGCCGAGATGCGCAAGGAAGTCGCGCGCATATCACCTCAAGATGTCGCTGGCTACGAGGCCTTCATCCGTCAAAGCGAGACGATCTTCCAAGTTGGCTTCGAAAGCTTAGCCCACACCCCCTTTGATCACCCTTGGGACATGGCACGCATCGTCCCCGCCATGATGCGTTTGGCCAGCTACCGCACGGTCTATGGCTTGGTCTCACAGTACATCAAGCATCCCAAACTGCGCCAAGTGCTCAGCTTTCACCCCCTGCTTGTAGGCGGCAACCCCTACAGCACCACCTCGATTTATACCCTCATCGCTTTTCTTGAGCGCAAGTGGGGCGTGCATTTTCCCATGGGCGGCACCGGCGCCTTAGTGCAGGGACTTGCCGACTTGATTCGTAGCCAAGGCGGTCAACTGCGCTGCAATGCAGAGGTCAGCGAAATTACCGTCAACAACCGCCGAACAACCGGTGTTCGTCTCAGCAACGGCGAACATATCCCTGCCGACATTGTGATCTCCAATGCCGACTCGATGTGGACCTATAAGCACCTCATCGCTAAAGAGCATCGCCCTCATTGGAGTGACCGCCGCATCGAGGGGGTGCGCTCATCGATGAGCCTTTTTGTGTGGTACTTTGGCACCGATCGAAAGTACCCCGACGTACCACACCACAGCATTCTTCTGGGGCCCCGCTACAAAGGACTGCTCAAGGATATTTTCGATCGCAAAGTTTTAGCGAACGATTTTAGCCTTTATCTGCATCGTCCTACGCACACGGATCCCTCCCTTGCTCCTGAAGGCTGCGATGCCTTTTATGTGCTCTCGCCAGTACCGCATTTGCAAAGCGATACCGACTGGGCCACTCAGACCGAGCCCTACCGTCAAGCCATTGAGCGTTACTTGAGCGGCACTGTCTTGCCTGGACTGGAATCCCATATCGTCGCCTCACGCACCCTCACACCCCAAGGATTCCTCGACGACTACCTCTCCTTCCGCGGCTCTGCCTTTGGCGTCGAGCCCATCCTCACGCAGAGCGCGTATATGCGCCCGCACAACCAAAGCGAAGATGTACAGGGTCTTTATTTTGTGGGAGCGGGCACACATCCCGGCGCAGGGTTGCCAGGGGTGCTCTCTTCGGCGCGCATTTTAGACACCGTCGTTCCGGATGCAGATCATCTGCGCGCACAGCGATTTGATTACGCGCCTTACAAACGAGAGGTCATGGATGCCATCAAAGAAGGCTCCAAAACCTTTTACCTAGCCTCTCAACTACTGCCCAAACGTGTGCGTGTGCCCGCCGCAGTGCTCTACCAGTTCTTTCGCGATGCAGACGATGCAATCGATACAGCAACCCATCCCAGCGGCGCGATCACAACGCTTCGTCAGCGTGTCGACGCCCTCTACAGCGCATCACCCAACGCTGCCGATGAAGCAATGCACGCGCTCGTACAGCATTACGATATCCCGCAAGCGCTCTTCGATGCGATGCTCGAAGGGTTTGCCTGGGATTGTGAGCTACGGCGTTATGCCACCTTAGACGATTTGCTTGCTTATTGCGTGCGTGTTGCCTCCACGGTGGGAGCCGCCATGACCCTACTCATGGGACACCGCGAGCGAGCAACGCTGGCACGCGCCTGTGATCTCGGTGTGGCCATGCAGCTTACCAACATCGCTCGCGACATTGGCGAGGACGCGCGACAGGGTCGACTTTATATGCCCATCCAATGGCTTGAAGAGGCACGCATCAACCCCGATGCGTGGCTGGACAATCCTCACTGGGATATCCGTTGGCAAGAACTCATCAAGCGTCTCCTCGATGCGGCTCAGCACTTTTACACCAAAGCCCAGCCGGGTATTCGCGACCTGCATCAGGATTGCCAGGCCGCCATCTATACCGCCTCTCAAAGTTACGCCGACATCGGCGAAGTCATTCGCAAGCAAGGCTATAACAGCATCGATACCCGCGCCTATACCTCACGCGCACGTAAGCTTTGGCGACTAACCCAGGCTGCTACCAAAAGGCGCCGCAGCAACTCGCAACGGAATCACAGCATTCAAACAGGACCTGCGCTTCCCCAGGCTGAGTTCTTGATCGATGCCATCATGCAGCCTGCAACCTTCGCAACCAAGGCAGCCCAACAGGCACAGCACAGACCGCAAACACAGAGCGCTGCCAGACCTGCATGAGTTGCGCATCGATTCAACTCAGACCACCTTCAGTCCTCGAAAGGATCTTCTACTTATGACGAGTCGGCTTAATGGTCAGGCAAAGACAAACTTTGACGACCTCATGAATCACGCTGTAGCGCGCAACCCCAACGAGCCCGAGTTTATCCAAGCCGTGCAAGAGGTCATGGAATCGCTGGTTCCTTTCGTGCTGCAGAATCCCGACTACGGCCGCGACAGCTTGCTCGAGCGCCTCATCGAACCCGACCGCATCGTCAGCTTTCGTGTTGTCTGGGAAGACGACCAACACAAGGTGCACGTCAATCGCGCCTGGCGTGTGCAATTCAACAACGCCATCGGTCCCTACAAAGGGGGTATGCGCTTTCACCCCAGCGTGAACCAAAGCGTGCTCAAATTTCTTGGCTTCGAGCAGGTCTTCAAAAACAGCCTTACCGGCTTGCCCTTAGGCGGTGGTAAGGGGGGCGCTAACTTTAACCCTCGCGGCCGTAGCGATCGCGATGTGATGCGTTTTTGCCATGCGCTGATGACCGAACTGCAACGTCATATCGGTGCGAATACCGATGTTCCCGCTGGCGATATCGGCGTTGGAGCGCGTGAAATCGGCTACCTCTTTGGCCAACAAAAACGTCTCGCGGGTCAGTTTACCGGCACCATCACCGGCAAGGGCTTATCCTTTGGCGGCAGTAAAATCCGCACCGAAGCCACCGGCTACGGCGTGGTCTACTTCATGAGTCATATGCTCGCAGCTCGCGGCGAAGGGCTTAAGGACAAAATCGTGTTGGTCTCTGGCTCGGGCAACGTCGCTATCTATTGCATTGAAAAACTACTTCAGTGCGGCGCCAAGGTCATCACCGCCTCCGACTCCGATGGCTTTATTCACGATCCTGAAGGATTCACCACCGAAAAGCTAAGCTACTTGCGTGAACTCAAAGAGGTCAAGCGCGAACGCATCCATCGCTATGCCGAGCGTTTTCCCAAAGCCACCTATCATGAGGGCAAAAAGCCATGGGGTATCAAGGCCGACCTCGCCTTTCCCTGCGCCACACAAAACGAAATCGACAAAGACGATGCCACAAATCTCGTCAAACAAGGTGTAATGGCCGTCGCGGAGGGGGCCAATATGCCCACCGCAAACGACGCCATCGAGGTCTTCAAGCAGGCGGGTACGTTATTTGCGCCTGGCAAAGCCGCCAATGCCGGTGGTGTCGCCGTATCGGGTCTAGAACAGGCACAAAATGCGCAGCGTATGTCCTGGTCACGTGATGAAGTCGATCAACGTTTACAAGAAATCATGCAAAGTATTCACAGCGATTGCGCCGATCATGGCCGTAACGCTCAAGGCATCGATTATGTCGACGGCGCAAACATCGCAGGCTTTGTTAAAGTTGCCAATGCTGCTCTCGCTTATGGCGTCATGTAAACTGGATTGCCCTTGATAACTGCAACGCAGACCCTAAGAGCGATGCGTCGCACTCACATGCAAGTCCGGCTTAGAGGCGCCCAGACTTAAGCCAGTCCCCCGCCAAAGCATGAGACCCATCAGCAAAATCGCCCCACCCCACAAACTATAAAAGCCCACGCGGGTCATATCTTCGGGGCGGACCAACATGGCGGGCAAAGCACTCAAGGCCATCAGCGTTCCGCGAGAAATAGCCACGCAAAAAATCGACTGCGAAGCTCGGCGCAATGCATCAAGCCACCAGGAGATCAGCACCGCAAAGAGCAAGGTCAGAAGCAGGGCCTGCAAGCGGGGAAAACCCTGGTACAAAAATCCCAGCGCCGTGAGTGGCAGCTGCCACACACCCCAAGCCAAGCCAGTTAGCGTGTCGCGCCAACCTGGCTGTCGAGGACCGTAACGAGCCATCCAATGATGCACAAACCCTCGCCAACCCAGCTCTTCGGCGAGAGCCAGGAAAGCCGAAACGCTCACCCCAGCCATCATTGCCTGTATCAGCAAACGCCAAATGGGATGCACTGAGGCTGCGCGAACCTGCTCCGCCCAGCGCTGGTACTCCTCTGCCTGCATGCCAGGCTTTTGCAGTGCGATAAATCCTTCGGTCTCCCAGGCGAGCTCAACATCACTCAGCCATTCGACCGCAGCCATCGTCATGGCCAGCCAGAGCAAAGGCATCAACCATGCAATCAAATACCAGCCACTCAAACGCCATCGCAATCCCAACGACTGAGTCACCGGCTGTTGCCGCCATGCTCCCAGCAAAGCTAAGGCAACGATGCCCGGTGGAAAGACGTAGAGGATGTACACCGGCTTGGCCGCAGCATGCTCAACACTGCCACCCAGCCAAGCAAAAATGCCCAGCACGCTGAAGCTCGCCACACAGGTAAAGGCAAGAAAGATAAGCAGATCGCGCTTTTGCACGGCTTACTTCTACCCCTTACGCTGGCTACGCCAACGCTGCATCTCAACCTCTTGCTGCTTGGCGTATTGGCGCTGCAGACGAATCAGCTCACCATAGGCCTTGGGCATCTGCGGCGCTAACGCATAAAGCACATGCCCCGTAGCTTCGGCATCACTGGCTGCGCGGTGCGCATTGTCCAAGGTGATCCCCAAACGCGCGCACACATCGGTGAGTTTTTTGCCACGCTCATATTTCTGCAGATGGCGCACCCACACTAGGGGATCGATCCATTGCACCTGGGCATCACAGGCCGGACATGTCGCCAAAGACGCGTGGGCGCCCTCCAAACGCTTCACCTCAGCATGCAGAAAGCCTCGGTCAAAACCAGCGTTATACGCCACAGGGATTCGCTGCTGCAGCAGCTCGCTTAGCTTGGGCGCGATCTCGGCAAAAACCGGTGCATCGGCCAGATCCTCATCTGTAATGCCATGCACCTTTTTGGCTTCTTCGGGCACGGGAATGCCTGGATTGATCAACGTATTGTAGCGTTGGCTCAACTGACCGCGATCGAATAAGACCACGCCAATTTCAAGTACTCGGTCACGCGAGGCCTCAAGCCCCGTGGTTTCAAAATCGATGATCGCAAGAGATAGATCCCCCCAGGGAGAAGCAACATCTATCTCTCTCCACGCCCCCTCAGGGTGTGCCTTTTCACGCGCGGCGATGAGATGACTAATCCCGGGATAATGGCGACCAGTTGGAAAACAGTCGTAAACGTAGCGATTGGCTTCACGTGCCATAACAAGCTCCGTGCTCTAGAAGTGTCGCGGCTGAGTGTGCGCGATAGACACAAAGCCACCCGGATGCAGCAAGCCCACCGCCGCCGTGATGTGTGTTCCCGGCGTGTAAGTCACACGCGTTTCACCCAGCAAGGCCTCGATATCGATATGCTGCGTCTCCTTGCGCAAACGCTGCGCGTCAATGCCCACATGATACATCCGCAGCACCGGCCGCCCTTCAATGCCATGTAAGCGACGCGCCTGATTAAGATGACGTTGCGATAGGGACCATCGCAGGCATAGCTCCCCTTGACGCGATTGCTCCATACCGATTTCTGGAACTGTCGAGACATCGTCAGACTCTTCACCATCAGCGGCGGCGGCCATCTTATCGCGTTCAGCTTTGGCCTGCGCTAACCTCGCTTGCAGAACCTCATCTCCAGGTTGTTGATCGAGCAAGCCTTCGTAGATGCGAACCGCTTGTGACCAATCGCCCTGACTTTCGACCAACTCGGCCATGGTGCGAGTCATGAGGGGATCTTTTGCCCCAGTGCGTTGAGCCATACCTACAGTTTGAGCAACACCGTCGTTGACATCTTCAGCAGCTTGATCGCGCTGTGTTGCAGCAGGCTGGGAATCGGGATGAGGCGGCAGAATCGTTGAATGCGACGACAAAAGAGAGTTATTCATGAGAGCTTCGGGAATAAAAGGACGCAATACCTGCAAGGGCTGCAACTTACGCAAAAGCCCGCGCACCGGGCGAGACACATGGTCGATTAGAGGCATAGGACGTGAATCGCTTCAAAAGGGGTGAGCTTGTCTCTAGCATGCTCACAGTCGTTGGCGATTTGCATCTTGAGTTGGTCGAGGGAATCAAAACGCTGCTGACCTCGGAGGCGAGCGATAAACCATACGCGCACGCTGTGATTGTAAAGGTCAGCCTCAGTATCCAGCAGGTGAACCTCGAAAGCCCGCTGCGCATCCACCGTGGGTCGAGGACCAAGATTAGCAACGCCCAAGCGATGCTGGCCGAGGGCATCGCTCTGCACCACTACTGCGTAAACACCGTCGGCGGGCATCAGCGTCTGCATATCGCTCAGGTTCGCTGTCGGGAAACCCAAGGCTGCGCCCCGTTGAGCCCCCTGAACAACCTTGCCTTCGACGCTAAAATAACGCCCTAGGAGGGGAAGAAGCTGCTCAACCTGACCTTCTTTCAGTAAGGCACGCAGCGTCGACGAAGAAACCTTGGCGCCATCTTGCTCCACCGCAGGCAGAGTGTGCACCTCACACACGTACTCATCACCAAGCCTGCGTAACAATGCCGTGTTCCCCTGACGCTGGTGCGCAAAGCGAAAGTCCTCGCCCACAACGACCGCACAGGCATGCAACCGTTGAATCAACACATCGCGTACGAAGGCTTCGGGACTAAGCCGGGAAAAGGATTTATCGAAGGGCTGCACAAAAACCCGCTCGATGCCATGCGCCTGAAGCAACTCGCTGCGGCGCGCGATCGTCGTCAAGGGCGCCATATCTGCAGCACGCTTGGGAGCTAAGACCTGGGCGGGATGAGGGTCGAAAAACATCGCCATGCTTTCACAGGCCATACCTCGCGCGCGATAGGCCTGCGCAAGCGTAACCGCCTGTCGAAGCAAGGCTTGGTGACCGATATGAACGCCGTCGAGATTGCCAATCACGAGCACCCGACGGGAAGGTTGGCCTGGCATGCAGGGCTACCATGGCGCGCGCTTATCAAGCAGGCAATGCGAACAAGCTTGACAAGGCAAAGAACTCGACTACCCAATCAGTACTTTTTTGGTACTCTATTAAGCATCCATGTTGCGCATCGCAAAACTTACCGATTACGGCGTGATTGTCGCCACCCACATGGCAACACATACGCATTATGCCAGTGCTAACGACATCGCCGAGGCTACTGGCATCAGCCTACCCACCACGAGCAAGGTACTCAAAACCTTGGCCAAGGGGGGCATCGTCATGTCCCAGCGCGGGGCTCAGGGGGGTTATCAACTGACGCGCCCTGCGCACAGCATCTCCGTCGCACAACTTGTGACGGCCCTCGAGGGTCCTATCGCTATCACCGAATGCAGCCTCGAAGGCGACAGCAACTGCACTCTCGACGGACAATGCAACGCCCAAGCCAACTGGCAATACATCAACCGTTCGATTCATCGCGCCCTCGAAGCGGTCACTCTGGCGGATATGGCCCGCGATACCCAACACAACCTGATCTCTCTCAAACGAACCTCCAAAGCCTCTTAAAGGAACTGATCTAAATGAGCGCAGCTACGCAACCCGACATCCAACGATTTTTGCAGCGAGATTACGAAGCGGGCTTCGTTACGGATATCGAGCAAGAATTTTTGCCCCCCGGACTCGATGAGAACACGGTCAAGTTCATCTCTGCCAAAAAGAACGAGCCCAAGTGGTTGTTGGACTGGCGCCTGCGTGCCTTCCACCACTGGCAACGCATGCGAGAGCCTCAATGGGCCAAGGTGGACTATCCCCCCATCGATTACCAGGCCATCAGCTATTTCGCCGCGCCCAAACAAAAAGAAGCGCCTAAAAGTCTGGACGAAGTCGATCCCGAGCTACTGCGAACTTACGAAAAGCTGGGCATTCCGCTGCGCGAGCAAGAGATGCTGGCTGGGGTTGCCGTCGATGCTGTGTTTGACAGCGTTTCGGTGGCTACCACCTTTCGCGCCAAGCTTGCCGAAAAAGGGGTGATCTTCTGTTCTTTTTCTGAAGCCGTCAAAGATCATCCCGATCTGGTCAAGCAGTACCTCGGCACCGTAGTGCCCTATAGCGACAACTTTTACGCGGCCCTTAATGCAGCGGTCTTTAGCGACGGCTCCTTTGTGTACATTCCCAAAGGCGTGCGCTGCCCGATGGAG
>CAYWAT010000011.1:0-36511 GCA_964456305.1 uncultured Polyangiales bacterium
GATTTACCACCAAGGTGCCTATTACATCCGTGATTTGGGCAGCACCAATGGCGTTGACTACCAGGGACAGCGCACCGATATCAAACGCATCGATGAAGGTGACGTATTCCTGATTTGTGACTATGAACTTCGCTTTACTTACCGTTAGATACCTCTCGCACTGAGGACATTGTGGACAGAATTAAGATACGAGGCGAACACCCGCTGCGTGGTGAGGTCGCCATTAGCGGTTCGAAGAATGCCGCGTTGCCTATTTTATGCGCGTCGCTCCTTGCCGATGGCACGCACCAGTTTGGTCAAGTGCCTAACCTGCAAGATATTCACACCTTAGCTGCTCTGCTGCGCCACTTGGGGCTCGAGGTCTCACTGGATCTCCCCAATGTGCGTATTCATACCCGTGATATTCGCAGCGGCGATGCTCCCTATGAGTTGGTTAAACGCATGCGCGCCTCGGTGCTGGTATTGGGGCCTTTGGTTGCGCGCTTAGGACGGGCGCGGGTTTCATTGCCAGGCGGATGTGCCATTGGCGCAAGGCCTATCGATCAGCATCTCAAAGGATTTGAGTCCATGGGCGCCGAGGTGCGCTTGGATCATGGCTATGTTGAGGTCATTGCGCCGGGCGGACGGCTGCGCGGAGCCGAAGTTAACTTTGATGTCATCACGGTGACCGGTACCGAGAATCTGCTCAGTGCTGCCGTGCTGGCGGAGGGGCGCACTGTACTGCACAACGCTGCCTGCGAGCCGGAGGTGCAAGAGCTGGCGCAGCTGCTCACCAAAATGGGAGCGCGTATTCAGGGTGCCGGCACGCCCACCATCGTTGTCGAAGGCGTTCGCAGTCTGCATCCGGCGGCTCACTCCATCGTGGCCGATCGCATTGAGGCGGGGACCTTTATGGTGGCGGTGGCAGCGACTCAGGGGGATGCTTGTTTACGCGGTGTGCGTATGGAGCACATGCAATCGGTGGTGCTCAAGCTGCGCCAGGCGGGTGTAGTCATCGAGCGTGATGGCGACGGTGTTTGTGTTGCGGGCTCCTATCCTTTTCGAGCGACCGACGTGACGACGGCGCCGTACCCGGATTTTCCTACCGATATGCAAGCCCAGTTTATGGTGCTGACCTCCCTGAGTGAGGGCACCAGCTATCTCACCGAAACCGTTTTCGAGAATCGCTTCATGCATGTGGCCGAACTCAATCGCATGGGCGCATCCATCAGCGTGCAAGGGCACACCGCACGTGTTCAAGGCGTCGCACGCTTGCAGGGAGCACAGGTGATGGCCACCGACCTGCGCGCCAGTGCCTCCCTGATTATCGCTGGCTTAGTCGCTCGGGGCGAGACCGAAGTGCTGCGCGTCTATCACCTCGACCGCGGTTATGAGCATATCGAGGCGAAGTTGTCGGCCTTAGGTGCGGATATTCTTCGCGTGCGTTAGCGTATTTCTCGCTGAGAATACTCTAGATCGCTCTCAATTTGCGTTGAACCTGAGTGCGCCCGGACCACAGCGACGAAGGCGTATTAAAGATACGTCGAGACGTGAGGACCGGACGTAAACCAGGATCAGAGTGAAGTGAGGGCGGTCTAACCCTTAGTCAGCAGGCTTTGGATTTCGTCCACCTGGCCCATACGCGCTAAGAAGCGACGGTAATCTTTGTAGGTGGCTGGCGTGTGTTGCGTTCGGCGCAGGTAAAAATCGGTGATGCGAGTGATGGTAAAGCGCAGCGCTGCCATTCTGGCGACCTGCGGCAGGGCGTGGCGCTCGGCAGCGCTCAGTTCACGGATCTCCTCGTAGCCCGCAAGCAAGGCCTGCATCAGTTCGGCATCAAAGTGGTCGCGAAAACACCATGCGTGCAGCACCACCGCGATGTCGTAGATAAAAAGACCGTGGCTGGCGCTTTCCCAGTCGATGATGGCGATGATACGTCCCTCCTCCCAGCGCACATTATCGCGAAAGAGGTCGCCGTGAATCACGCCTTGGGGCAGGTCACCTGTATTGAGACTGTTGTCTTCCCTCAGCAGACTCAATAAACGCTGCACATCGTCGCTGAGCTCGGGATGCTGCTCAAGATCGATACCTTGCAGGCGTTTTTGTAGATCCTTGGCCTCGAAGCGCCCGCGGCGGGCATTGCCGATGCCTTGCGCGGCCGCATGCACCTGCGCCAGGGCTTTTCCTAGGGTGTGCATATGGTCTCGCCTGAGGCGCTGCATGCATAGTTCATCGCCGCCAAGGATGGCAAAGAGGGCGGTGGGCTTGCCCTGTACCCGTTTCTCGCCCGGTCCAGGCCCCGCTAAGCGTTGGGGAACCGCAATGCCCTGGGCATTGAGATGATCGAGCAGATGCCACTCATACGCGACGCCGTCGCGCTCTTGCTCTTCGTAGATGCGCAGGAATCCACGTCCCTGATCACAGGTGATGATGTAATTCGAGTTGACGCTGCCGGCGGCAATGGCTTCGATGTGTTGCACTGCGCCTAGTTGATGGGCATCGGCAATGGACTGAGCCTCGGAGTGCGAAAGGGGAGTGTAGGATGCCATGACTGCAACTCGGACTGCTGGCGTTTAGGCTTGGCTATCCACGCTTTGGCGCAGATACACCAACAGTTCATCGCGGCGCACATGCTGCGTGTCTTTGTTCTGCAGGTCGCGTAGCTGCACCTGCGCTTTAGCAACCTCGTCGTCACCCAACAACAAGGCAAAACGCGCCCCTGATTTGTCGGCGCGCCGCATTTGACTGCGCAGTGACTGGCCGCGCAGGTCCGCATCCACCCGGAACCCCTGCGCACGCAGCATTTGCATAAGTTGCATGCCTTCACCCAGCCATTCTTCGCCGATGACCACCATAAAAACATCCAGGTTGCTGGGCAGGGGCGTTTCGGGGAGGCTGAGCAGCAATCGTTCGACGCCCATGGCAAAGCCCACCGCGGGGCACTCGCTGCCGCCCAAGCTCGGGATGAGGGTATCGTAACGGCCGCCGCCGCAAAGCGCGCTTTGGGCCCCCAAGTTGGCGTTGTGACCCTGGATCTCGAAGAGGGTACGCGTGTAATAATCGAGTCCGCGCACCAGTCCCTGGTTGAGCGTGACCTTGACGTTGAGTTTGCTCAGCAGGGTGCAGAGGCTGTCGAAGTGAGCGCGGTCGCTCGCGTCGATGAACTCGTGGATTTTGGGCCCTTGGGCGGTGATGGCCTGGTCGTCGGGGGATTTGCTATCCAAGATGCGCAGAGGATTGCGTTCCAGACGGCGTTGACTGTCTTCACTGAGCTTGGCGGCCTGAGGCTGGAGGTAGTCGCGCAGGGCCTCGCGGTAACGATGACGCGTGCTGGCCGAGCCCAGGGAGTTGAGCTGCACCTCGATGTCCTGGATGCCCAACTGGCGCAGGACGCTGGTGGCCATTTCGATGAGTTCGGCGTCGATATAGGGGCCTTGGTCGCCGTAGACCTCGGCGCCCAGCTGATAAAACTGACGGTAGCGGCCTTTGGCGGGGCGTTCGCGGCGAAACATGGGGCCGGCGTAACTCCATTTGCTGACGGGCTCGCGACTTTGCACATTGTGTTGCACATAAGCGCGCACGCAGGCGGCCGTGGCTTCGGGGCGCAGGGTTAGCGAGGCATCGCCTTTGTCCACGAAGCTGTACATCTCTTTTTCGACAATGTCGGTGGCATCGCCGATGGCGCGTTGAAAGAGCGCGGTAGGCTCCACCAAAGGCGTGCGCACCTCCTGAAAGCCATACGACTGCGTCACACTGCTAAAACAACGCTCCACCCGATGCCAGCGCGACGACTCCGGCGGCAAGATGTCATTCATGCCCTTAACCGAGCGCAGCGTAGCCATGCGCGACCCTTATCACGCTTTCAAACCCAGGGCTATGGACTCTGACGAGCGTGTCACTCGCGTTGCAGGGGTGGAGGGACCTCAATCCAGCATTGCTTGCGTTTCTTGGCGTAGTCCTTTGTCCATTCGGGACCGAAACAAGCCCGCAGAGCTGCATCCGCGTCTTTGGATCGATAAACGGTCGCAAGTTCCCCAAGCAGAACAAAGACTTGTTCATCATGTTTGGCAACGGCCATAAGTTCATCGGGGCCATCGTGCTGAAGAAGCATGAGCGCAAGCGAGGAAGCGAGGTTCGTGTAGTGTTCTTGCGCGAGCGTGTAGAGCTTCGGGCTTGGGTCGCTGGGTGTTGGTGTATCGATGCCTACGGTTGACTCGGCGTAGTCTCCTACGATGAGCACGCGCGTGCCCGACCACGCGCCGATGAGCGAGTGCGCGTTGAGATCGCCGCCCCTGCGCATAAGCAGCAGACCCAACGCCCTGGCGCCAAGGTTTCTGCCAATGCCCGATGATTTGGTCGCCCCACCCAACGCATCAATCATGAAATACTCATGACGGTCGAGATTGACATGCATAAAGTATTCGCCCATCGGAGTCCTATAGAGCCATCCACGGCAAAGGCTACACCCCATAGGGTCCTCGCGCTGTCTTGATTACAGCGGTCCTTGTGAAGCTCGCGATACATCGTGTTCCCATTCTTTACCAGTACTTAGGAACAGTCGGGCGAGATGTTGTGCACACGCGTCGGCAAGCTTCGCACAGTTTAATGTTGCTACGCACAACTTAGAATTGGCTTCGCACACCTTGGGATCAACTACGCACAACTTAGAATTGGCTTCGCACAGGCAGCTTTAAGCTACGCACAAGCGGAGGCAAACCACGCGCAACCGTCAGGAAGCTCCGCACAGGCAACCAGGAAGCTTCTTCGCCGAACCTTGGGGTTCCCCACATGGGCTGGCAAGCTGCGCACAGGAGGGCCATATGCTTCGATTTCCAATTTTGAAGCATCTTTACACCTCAAAAGTGCTCCACTCCAGGGTGTGCGAAGCAATTTCTAAGTTGTGCGAAGCTTCCGCCAGGGTGTGCGAAGCTAATTCTACGTTGCGCGAAGCACTTTTTACGTTGCGCGAAACTTGCCGACGCTTGCGCGAGACTTCCCGATGCACTGATCAAGCTTGGCGGTAAGGTGTGCAGAAGCACAAAGTAGGCAATCGGCGCTATGGACTGACGTCAACGCGCTCTAAGGTTGCGCGAAGTTGGGCACTTGCTCTTTTTCCCAGAGCGATTCGAGGGATTGGCGCGCTGTGATGCAGTGGTAGTCGCGGCCGTCGACCATGACTTCGGCCGCTCGAGGGCGCGCGTTGTAGCTCATGCTCATCACGGCGGCGTAAGCTCCGCAGCTGCCGATTGCCAGCAGGTCATTGGCAGCGAGGGTGGGGAGCTCGCGACCTTGGGCGATGTAATCGGCGCTTTCGCATACCGGGCCAACGAGGTCGTAGGGTTGCCTGGATTGCTCGGTGGAGGCCTGTCGATAGGGGGTGACGCTGTGAAAGGCTTGGTAGAGAGGTGGACGAATCAGTTCGGTCATCGCCGCGTCAAGGACAGCGAAGTGTGTTTGGCCGTTGTGCTTAAGATAGATGACGCGGGAGAGTAGCAGCCCTGCATTGCCCACCAAAGCGCGTCCGGGTTCCACCCAAAGAGCAAAGCGCGTGGGTTCGACCCCTGCTTGGGCAAGACCCGCGCGGATGGCGTCGCCGAAAGCATCGTAGGTGGGCATGGGCGTGGTTTCATCGCCGTAGGAAATGGGCCAGCCACCGCCCACATCGAGCATGCTTAAAGCGTGCCCGGCGTTGATGCAGTGCAGCGCAAGGCTTGCCACATGCTGTACCGCGTCTCGCATTGCGCTGGCGGCGCCGATCTGAGAGCCGATATGGCAGGCAAGACCGATGAGATTGAGCGAAGGGGTGCTTTTGATCATCGGCAGCAGTGCGCATGCCGCGTCGCTGCTCATGCCGAACTTGGCATCGCGTAGGCCGGTGGCAATGTAGGGGTGGGTTTGCGGATCGATGTCGGGATTGATGCGCAGGGCGATGGGTGCCTGTACGCCAAGTCCCTGGGCAATCTCGGCAATGGCGTGCAGCTCGGCTTCGCTTTCGACGTGGATGGCGTGGATGCCGGCCTTGAGGGCCGCGCTGATCTCTTCGCTGTCTTTGCCAACCCCGCTAAAGACGATGCGCTCGGCAGCGATACCGCTTTGTTGCGCTCGCTGCAGCTCGCCGATGGAGACGATGTCCGCGCCACAGCCCAGCGTCTTGAGCTCGCTGAGGATCGCGAGGTGGCCGTTGGCTTTGGCCGCGTAGGCGATGGTCGCGGGCAGCCCCCTTAAGGCCGCGCTGATGCGTGCATGGGCGCTTTGAATCGCTGCTCGGCTGTAAACATAAGAAGGGGTGCCGACAGCTTTGGCGATGGCGGCAAGATCAACACCCTCGCTATGTAGGACGCCCTGTTGATAGTTAAGTGAAGGGGAGTGAGGGATGTAATTCATGGTTTATGGGTCTTGTGTGGAGGGCTGCGACGATGCCGTGCGTTCGCTGAGGCGTTGTTTGAGCGTGCGCAGTTGGGTTTCAACCTGCGCGCGTGCAGGTCCGCCCAAGACATTCCGCCGTTCCACCACCACATTCATATCGAGCACGTGGTAAATGTCCTTATCGATGGCCTGACAAAAGCCCTGTAGGGTCTTGAGGTCGATGTCTTCCAAGGCTTGTTTGTGTTGCAGGGCGTGCGCGACGATCAATCCGGTGATGTGATGGGCGTCGCGAAAGGGAATGCCCTTGTTGGCCAGGTAGTCGGCGATTTCGGTGGCGTTGGTGAAGCCCTCGCTGAGTGCGGCCTGCATTTGCGCGGCCTTGACCTCCATGCTGTCCACCATGCTGGCGAAGATATCGAGGCTCTCACAGACGGTGTCGAAGGCGTCGAAGACAGGCTGCTTGTCCTCTTGCATGTCGCGGTTGTAACTCAGGGGCAAACTCTTGAGCATGACCATCAGGTTGACCAAGTGGCCGATGACGCGACCCGTTTTGCCGCGAATGAGCTCGGCCATGTCGGGGTTTTTCTTTTGCGGCATCATCGAGGAGCCTGTGCTGAAGGCATCGCTCATCTCCACAAAGGCAAACTCTTGGCTACACCACACGACCAACTCTTCACACATGCGCGATAGATGCAGCGCGATGATGGAGAGGCTTGAGACGCTTTCGATGAGAAAGTCGCGGTCGCTTACCGCGTCCAGAGAATTGCGGGTGGGCTCGCGAAAACCCAGCATCTGCGCCGTCGCATGGCGGTCGATGTCGAAGGTGGTGCCGGCGAGAGCGCCAGACCCTAAGGGGCATTCGTTGAGTCGGCTGCGAGCATCGCAAAGACGACTGCGATCGCGCTCCAACATCTCGGCCCAAGCCAGTAAGTGGTGGGCAAAACGCACAGGCTGCGCGCGTTGGAGATGGGTATAGCCTGGCATGAGCACGTCGAGGTGGCTGCTTGCTTGGCGCCAGAGCACCTCGAGGGTGCGGTCGAGCAATTCGATGGTCTGACTGCAGGCGCTGCGCGTCCACATGCGCATGTCGGTGGAGACCTGATCGTTGCGACTACGCGCCGTATGCAGTTTGCCGCCTACCTCGCCGATGGCGTCGGTGAGCGCCATCTCGAGATTCATGTGCACGTCTTCGTGCTCTGGCTTCCAGGTGATGCGCTCTTGCTCAACGGCGCTGCGTAGATCGCTCAGTCCTTGCTTGATGCGTTGACATTCGGCGTCGGAGAGAATCCCTTGCTGCCCCAGCATCGTGACATGGGCTTCTGACCCTTGCAGATCCTCGAGGGCAAGACGTTTATCGATGTCAACACTGGCGCTGAAGTGCGCGGCTTTGTCGTCCAGGCTGCGCTGGAAGCGGCCATCCCAAGCTTTTTTCATGATGCGGCTGACGTAGCGCGATGCAGGGAGCGGATCGAGGTCAATACGAAGACTTCCGTGCCGCCCACCAAAAGTGCGACCAGCCAGGGGGCGATAAACTCTCCGGCCGCGGCGGCGAGGGCTAAGCTTCCGGTGGCGACGCTCAGTACCCAGTTGCGCATGGCGATGCGTCTGGCGCGGCGGGCATAACGAATGGCATTGGCCAGATGCGCGGTGTTGTGCATAAGGATGTGTACCTGCCTGGAGTGCTGCGCCTCGGCGTTTGTCCCTAGGGAGAAGACAACATGGGCTTCGTTGATGTAACGCAGCGGATCGTGGGAGCCGACGCTGGCCACCACATAGCCGCTCTCGCGTAGTTTGAGCACTTCCTGGCGACGCGCTTCCAGTGACAGGTCCGCTTTGACCTGGCCAATCTCCAACTGCTTGGCGATGGTGCTCAAGGCCGAGAAAGAACTGCCGGATAAGAGAATGACATCAATGTTGAGGTCGTAGAGCTGTTGCACGGCCGCGCGCGCGGCGGGGGCGATGTGTTCTTGCAGCATCAGAAGGGCTTGTACACTCCCTTGGCAGGCGAAGAAGAGCACGTTCTTGCCCTCCGCCTCGGCAGCTTTGGCCTGTTCTTCGGCGGTTGCGATACTGATGCCCTCGCTGAGCAAAAGTTGGCGGTTGCCGAAGACCAAGTGATTGCCTTCGTGATCGACGCCGATGATGCCGTGGCTTGCGATGACCTTTGCGTTGCGTAGGCTCTTGGGTTTGATCTCTTTGCTTTGCGCGAAGTGTAAAATCGCTTGGGCGATGGGGCCGTTGCCGCTGTGGGCTTCGAGTGAGGCGATGCGATTGAGGATGAGTTGCGACGAGAGCTCGGCGTCGGCCCCGACGGGTTGCAAATCAGCCACATAAGGATGCCGACGTAGAAGGGTGCCATGGGTGTCGAAGAGTAGGGCGTGCACGCGACCTACCCACTCGAGCGCAATCGTGCTGCCGAAGGTGATGCCGCGCCGATAGGCAATGGCCATCGCGCTTAACCATACGCCGCTGATGCTTAAGCGAAGGGCGGTGAGGGGAAGGGCTAAGCAGAGTGCCGATGTGAGGGCGATCAGACGCAAGGATGCATCATGATCGGCTGCCATCAGGTGCCACAGCATGCTGCCTAGCCAGAGAATGGCTAAGGCGATCAAAAATAGCTGCTGAGCTTGGTATGCCCACTGCCACAGGGGGGGCTGCAGTGCTTTGCCGGCGGTGGGTGCGCTTGCCTCATCGGTGGATAGACCGAGGTGTTGCTTCGCCCAGGTGATGTCTCCCTCGGCGTGCTCTTGCATCCACTGTCTGATGACGAAGATGCCCAAGGCAAGGGCTCCACTTGCGCGACTCAACCATGGGGCATCTGCGGAAATAGCCAGCAAAGCCGCAGTCATGACGCCCAAGGAGGCAATGATGCTGTTAATGCCCACGCGCTGACCCTGCCGGCGCTGCTGCAGGGTAAGGTAAGCCAATGAAACCGCAATCCAACCCGGCATGAGCCAGGCTGTCCACCATCGGTAAGGCAGAAGCGACAAAAAGAGGGCTGTGAGGGTAAAGGCCAGTCCCGCGGCAGGAAACACTGGGGCCGTGGGAAGGGGTTCGGACAAGGTGGGTTGAACCGTCGCCTCGGATTCCCAGTCCGATATCGCTGCATCCCGCGCGACTGCTGAGTCTGCCGATAAAATAAGGTCGGGAGCGTGATCGCGTTGCTGCCAAAAGCGGGTATGGCACCGAGGACTGCAGAAAAATGACCACGATTGCCCAATGAAGCTTAGACGTGCGGGGTTAGAGGGGTCGACGCGCTTTCGACAGGTCGCACAATGCTGCAAGGTGGATCCATGCACGGACATAGCCCACGCTGTGTCCTCTCCATGGAGACTTAGCAAGCAAAGCCTTTTCGCTCAGGCGCTGAAGAGCTGCCGAATGATGGAATTCATGGCTGAGCCGATGAGAAAAAGAATCACTAGCCAGTAGATACCCAACACGATGCCCTTGCCGAGACGACGTTCATCTTGCTTGAGGGCAGGCTTCATGACTGTTGTGCTTCCTTGTCGAGTGTTGCGCGTTGCTTTTTCTTGCGCTGCTTTTTGTCGAAGCGATCCCAGCAGTACAAGGCGAAGGCAATGCCTACTAAGAAGAGAATAAAAATGCCGCACAACCCATACATCAATAGGTAGGCGGCACCTACTCCCATCGCTTAATGAACTTGCGCTGACGATTCAAGAGCCTGGGCTTGCATTGCCGAGGCTTCCGCGCCGATGCTGAGTTTGCCTGGGTCTTCAAGCGCGTTCTTAAGCACTTCCTCCATTTTGGAGACCGGCACGAACTCCAGTGTATCGCGAATCTCTTGGGGTACTTCTTCGAGATCGGCGGTGTTACGCTCGGGCAGGATAACCCGCTTAATACCGGCGCGATGTGCTCCCAGGACCTTTTCTTTGATGCCGCCCACAGGGAGAACGCGACCGCGCAAAGTGATTTCACCCGTCATCGCGACATCATGGCGCACGCATATGCCGGTGAGCAATGAGACAAGCGAGGTCATCATCGTCACCCCAGCGCTAGGACCGTCCTTAGGCATGGCACCTGTTGGAATATGGATGTGAATATCGCTTTTCTCGAGGAAGTCCTCAGGGATATTGAAGTCTTTGGCATGGGTGCGCACATAACTCATGGCTGCCTGAGCCGATTCTTTCATGACATCGCCAAGCTGGCCGGTGAGTTGCAGCTTGCCCGTGCCGTGCATGCGGGTGACCTCGATGAAAAGGATCTCCCCGCCCACGGGTGTCCATGCCAACCCTGTGGCTACGCCGGGTTCATCGGTGCGCTCCGCAATCTCCGATGTATAGCGGGGTGGGCCCAGATAGGGGCGTAGGTCGTCTTCGGTATTGATTGCCCATTTACCTTCTTCGCCTTCGGCAATCTTAACCGCCACGCCTCGGATAACCGTGGCTACTTGGCGTTCAAGATTACGCACACCAGCCTCACGGGTGTAATGATCGATGATCGATTCGGCAGCGTTATCTTGCAGTGCGAAGTGCTCATCGTTGATCCCGTGCTCGATAAGCTGCTTGGGCAAAAGATACTTGAGCGCGATATCAAGTTTCTCTTTGCGTGTGTACCCTGGGATTTCGATGATCTCCATGCGGTCGCGCAGGGGTGCAGGGATGGTATCGCCCACATTGGCGGTGGCGATGAACATCACCTTGGAGAGGTTGTAAGGGACCTCCAGGTAGTGGTCGCTGAAGGTATCGTTTTGCTCGGGGTCCAAGACTTCGAGCAAGGCTGCGGCAGGATCACCGCGAAAGTCGTGACCGATTTTATCGATTTCATCCAGCATAAAGACGGGGTTGACCGTGCCGGATTTCTTCATGCTTTGGATGACCTGGCCGGGTAGGGCACCCACATAGGTGCGACGGTGGCCACGAATAGCTGCCTCGTCATGCACACCACCTAGGCTCATGCGTACAAACTTACGACCCAAAGCGCGGGCGATAGAGCGACCCAACGATGTTTTACCGACTCCGGGTGGTCCCAAGAGGCAGAGAATGGGGCCCTTCTTATCGGGCTTGAGTTTACGCACCGCAAGGTATTCAACGATGCGCTTTTTGACTTTGTCGAGGCCAGCATGGTCTTCATTGAGCACATTTCTGACCTCGTTGATTTCCATATTGTCGGTGGTCTCTTTGTGCCACGGGATGTCCAGGATCCAATCGATATAGGTGCGGACCACCGTGTATTCCGCAGAGCCTACCTGCATGGCCCGTAAGCGTTTGAGCTGTTTGCGAGCAACTTGGTCGGCTTCTTGAGGCAAGTTGGCTTGGGCGATGCGCTCATCCAGCACATCAAGGTCGCCCATGTCGCCTTCTTCTTCACCCAGCTCCTCTTTGATGGCTTTGAGTTGTTGGCGCAGAACATACTCGCGCTGGTTTTTGCCCATCTCTTCTTTGATTTGCGAGTTGATCCGCTCGCGCATCTTGAGGATTTCGAGCTGCCTGGTGAGCAGGCGCAGCACTTTGCGAATGCGCTCCTTAGAATCGATGGTTTCGAGCAGTTGTGATTTCTCTTCCACCGGCGCATCGAGGTTGGCGGCAACCAAATCGGCGAGCTGTCCGGGGTCCTGAATGGAATCGATGAGCGATCCAGCCTCGCGGGGAAGCTCTGGCATCAGCTGAATCACCTGCTTGGCGATATCGCGCAGGCTCATCGCGAGCGCTTCGCTTTCGAGGTCTTCGAGCTGTGGTTCTTCTAGGCGGGTGATCTTTGCTTTAAGGTAAGGCGCAATTTGTTGAATCTCGTCGAGACGAATACGCGCCAAACCTTGCAAGATGAGACTGTAGTTGCCCGAGCTGTGCTTGAGTGCCTTAAGCACGCGAGCTGCGACACCAACAGAGTACAAGTCGTTTTGACCCGGGTCGTCAGTCGAGGGATCTTTTTGAGCAAAAATGGCAATGATAGGTTGATTGACACCTTCTAGATCTTCGACCAAGGCAACGGACTTTTCGCGGCCTACATCGAAGGGTGCGACTGCACCTGGAAAAAGCACCGCATTGCGAATGGGCAGCACAGCAAGTTCACTGCCTAAATCAAACTCCTGCGTTTCGACTTCTGGTGCGTTTTGCATTTCATTCTCAGAATCAGACATGCCAACCTTTGGAAGGGGGTAAAATAACCAGCAACTTAGAGGACCATAATCACGAGCATGGTGATGGCAAGCATGGCTGGCTTGACCACCTCATTATGGTAGCGTGACAAGTCTTCTCGATGGAAGAAAAACCCGCGCCTTGGTCAATTTCCCTCGTACTGCCTTTTTATAATGAAGAGGCTGTCGTTAAGCGTGTGCTTGATGACGCTTGCGAGCTTCTGCAGCGCTGTTGCTCAAGCTACGAAATCATCGCTGTCGATGATGGCAGTGAGGACGCGACAGCTGAGCATCTGCGAGCTTATGCACGACACTGCCCTTATTTGCAGCGAGTGCATCATGCGCACAATCGTGGCTATGGAGCTGCTCTTCGCAGTGGTTTTGAGCGGGCGTCCTTACCTTGGATATTTTATAGCGACGGCGATGGTCAGTTTGAGGTGAGTCAGCTTGCTCAGCATTTGCCTCGTTGCGGTTCACGCACCTTGCTTTCGGGTTATCGTTTAGCGCGTTCGGATTCTCCGAGGCGCAAGCTTTATGCATGTGTGTGGAACGCTTTGGCACGTAGCTTCTTTCGGCTGCCTTACCGAGATATCAACTGTGCCTTTAAGCTTTTTCCGCGCTCCCTTGTCACACAACCTGCGCTGAAAAGTGAGGGGGCCATGATTGCGACGGAGTTGCTGTGGCGAGCGCATCGTGCTGGTTACTCGGTTGTGCAAGTCGGTGTGCAGCACCGACCTCGTCGCACAGGGGTTCCCACAGGTGGAAACCCACGTGTGATCTATCGCGCTTTGCGTGAGCTTTATGCCATCAAACGCAGCTATGCGGTCGGTGACGGCGTGCCTTCGAAGGGCGCTGCAGATGCCGGTGGATGAGCATCAGATGAAGACTTAACAAAGAGCCCCTTGATGTCCTCGATCACGCTGTAGCCTGCGGGTACAAGAATCAGCGTAATAAAGGTTGCTCCAAGGACTCCGAAACCAAGACTGATCGCCATCGGGATGAGAAAGCGCGCCTGGGTGGAGGTCTCCAGAATCATGGGCGTGAGACCAAAGAAGGTTGTGAGCGAGGTCAGCAGAATAGGGCGAAAGCGCCGACATCCTCCTTCGATAATCGCCTGTACAAGGGGCATCTCACGGCGGTACTCGTTGATGGCGACGATCAGTATTAAGGAATCGTTAACCACAACGCCCGACAGTGCGACCAAACCCATCATGCTCATAAGGCTCAGCGAGTAGCCCATCAGGACATGTCCAATAAGCGCTCCCACCATGCCAAAGGGAATTGCGCTCATGACGATGACGGGTTGGATATAGCTGCGAAAGGCCACCGCAAGCAGTGCAAACATCGCAATCAGGGCCATCGCAAAGCCGGAACCGAGGGCCTGCAGCGTTTCTCCTTGCTCTTTTTGTTCGCCACCGAGGCTATAGGTTAAGCCAGGAAAAAGCTGCATGAGTTTAGGCAACTCCTCCTTGGTGAGCTTTGCCGCGATGACGTTGGCATTGGCGCGTTGCTCATCCACATTGGCAGTAACTTCAACGATGCGGTTACCGTCTGTCCGTTTGATTTCGGTAAAGGCGCGACCGCGTTTGATGTGAGCAGCTTGGCTTAGGGGAATCTCCGTTCCCGATGGTGTTTGGAGAACCATCTGTTCGATGCTGCGCAGCGAGCGGCGTTCCTCATCTGGATAACGTACATAGACACGCACTTCGTCGCGCCCACGTTGTTGTCGAGCGGCTTCGATGCCAAAAAACGCTGCGCGTACTTGGGTCGCGAGATCGCTTTCGGTAAGTCCAAAGGCACGTGCTTCGGGCTTAAGCGTGAAATCAAGTTGTTCTTTGCCAGGCGCGAAGCCGTCATCAATATCGATAACCCCTTCATAGTTCTGCAAGATTTTTGCAAACTCAGTCGCAGCTCGCTCTAGTTCTTGAGGATCGGGGTGACGTAGGCGGTAATTAATAGGTGCGCCCGCGGATGCGCCTACACTGTATTCGAATGAAAGGGTTTCCGCGCCTGGAATTTCACCCACCTTGTCGCGCCATTGTCTTGCAAATTCACCAGCGCTGATGTCGCGCTTTTCGTTACCCACGAGGTAAATCTGCGCCATGGCGACATGCGACCCGGAGTTTGCACCTGTATTGCTTGGGCCGCCGTCAATAATCTGAATGATGCCCATTTTCGAAAACACGCCCCGCACCAAGGCATCACCCTTGTTGCTATAACTCCTATCGACTTCGGCGGCTTTGTCGAGAAGGGTGCGAACGTGCTTTTGGGTGATGTGTGCTGCCGTGCCAAAAGGCATTTCTAGCTTAGCGGTGACGATATCACCGTCGATTTTAGGCAAGAAGGTAAACTCGACGCGTCCTCCTGCGACGAGTCCAATGGAGGCGATAAGTAGGGCAATACCAACGGCGCAGGTGATGTAGCGCGCACGAATGCAAGTATTGACGAAGGGGCGATAACGTTGGTTGATAAAATTTTCAAAAGTATGACTGAAGCGTGCTTGTGATCGATAGAGACGACCAAGCAGTCCTTGGGGACTGCTTTTGAGACTGGCGAGGTGGGCTGGCAGGACGAGCAGTGATTCCACTAGGGAGATCAGCAACACCAGAATGACTACGATAGGGATGACACGAAAGAATTTGCCTGCAGGTCCAGGCACAAAAAGCATGGGCGTAAAAGCGATGCACGTGGTGACGATGGAAAACGTTACGGGCACTGCCACGCTGCGGACGCCATTGATAGCGGCTTGCAAGGGCGCCTTGCCGTCTTGCCGCTCTTTGTAAACGGCCTCTCCTACAACAATGGCATCATCCACCACCATGCCGAGGGTGACGATGAAGGCGAAGAGCGAGATCATATTGATAGACACATCGCTCGCAGGCATGAAGACCAGCGCGCCAATAAAAGAGATGGGAATACCGAGGGTGACCCAAAAGGCGAGCTTGGGTTCCAGAAACAAGCCCAAGATAAGCAGGACTAGCGTCAAGCCCACCGCTGCGTTGCGCAATAGTAAGTTGACGCGACCACGGTACATTTCCGAGGAATCCAGCCACGTATCGATGTCAATGCCCTCGGGGAGCTGATCGCGATAGTTGGCAATAAAGGCGCGCACTTCGTCTGTTACCGAAATGGGCGTTTCGCTGTCGTCGACCCGAAAGACGTTGATGGCGATGGCACGTTTGCCGTTGTAGCGAAACTCTCGCTCGTTATCCTGAAAGCCATCGTGGATGGTGGCGATATCGCCTATCCGCAGACTCGTGCCGTCGGGTGCACTACGCAGGGCAATGTTGGCGAATTCGTCGCGTTGCTGCCGCTGCTCTGTGGTGCGTAAAAGCACTTCACCGCCTGTTGTTTTAACCCCGCCGCCTGGGACATCCACCGAAGCTTGACGCACAGCGCTTGCGACTTGCTCGAGTCGCAAGCCATGCCGACGCAATTCGCGTTGTGGAACATCGATGCTTATTTCGAGTGGACGTGCGCCGGAGAGCTCCGCGTACGTAACACCATCGCGTTGTAGGAGCGCGTCGCGTGTCTCGTTAGCGGTATGGCGCAACAGGTGTTCGTCGACATCGCCGTGCAGAACTAAGGTGATCACTTGAGCGCGATTGGTAGGGTAACTGATAACAGGACGTTCAACATCTTTAGGAAACGAGCTAATGCGGTCGACTGCGCTTTTGACATCGGAAAGCACACGATCCTTGTTGGTTCCTAGAAGCAGCTCGATGCTAACGGTAGCCATACCTTCATTGGCCACACTGTTAATCTCCTTGAGACCATCAATTCCGCGCACCGCCTCCTCGATGGCGAGGATAACGCCTTGCTCGACCTCTGATGGACTTGCTCCCGGATAAGCAACCTGAATGCCCAGGACGTCCAGTTCGACTTCTGGAAATACCTCCTGCTTGATTTTAGGAACCATCATGATCCCGCCGCAGAGCAGTGCGATCATTAGTAAATTAGCGGCCACCGAGTTATTAGCCATCCACGCTAATGCGCCTTGATGGGAGTCTTTAGCTACGGACGGGGGGCGTGGTGTGGAGTCCGACATTAAGACCGCGTATGCATCGGAGCTTGGTCATTAGGAGTAAGCGAATTGCGCTTCGCCTGGCCTGGCGTTGCCTTTGTTTTAGGCTTGTCTGATTTTTCTCTGCGCAAGGGCATGTTGTCAGTCGGCGAACCGATGCTGCTCGTGATGATGAGATCTCCTTCGCGTAGCCCTTCGCTGACATAAACCGCCGCATCGTCGCGCCACACGATGTTAACGTCACGCATGAGCAGCCGATCTTTTTTACTCATAATGTAGACTTGCTCGCCATCGCGCAGCGCCTCGCGGGGAACACGAATCACGCCCTCGAGTGGCTTCACATCGATGGCCACATCAACATAAGCGCCAATGAGCAGGGGGAGTGCATTGTGATCGCTAGGCTGATTTTTTTCCGTGGCAGTGCTTTGCTTTGTGGTGCTGGCAGGCTTGTCGATTGCGACCAAGAGCGTGGCCATGCGTGACTTTGTATCGAGTTCACCCAGCAATTGCAGCACTCGCCCGCGATGCGTTGTGGTTGTGCTGCCAAATCGTTGTTCCAGAAGAACGCTCGCGCCTTGCTGATGACCGTTGATGCCCGGGATGTGAATCCACGCGAGGGCATTAACGGGCACTCCAACCTTGGCCCAGTAGGTGTCGCTACCAATCAACGTCGCAATCACGTTCTGGGGGGTGACTAATTGGCCTAAGTCGACATTCTTTTCGCGCACAATTGCATTGAAGGGTGATTTTAATGCTGTGCGATTGAGGTCGAGCTGACTGCGCTTAAGTGAACTTGCTGCCGCTTTTAATGCGGCTTGAGCCGCTCTTAGTTGAGGTTTGCGTAGTGCAAGTCCTTTGGCGGGAGGAATGCTTGTTGTCGCATCGGCTGCAGGAGACACCTCTTGGTCTGGTTGTTCTGGATCTTCCTGCTGTTTAGGGGAATCTGTCTCGATCTTGTTGTCTTCGGAAAAAAGCTGCCATTCTTTTTCGGCGATGGCTTTACGCCCTTGTTCGAGCTGGAGGTCGACTTCGGCTTTTTGGAGCTGTGCACGTTGTGATTCCAGTGCGAGTCGATATTCTTGTCCCTCGATGCGCGCTAGCAGGTCGCCTTTACGGATGTGAGCGCCAGGCACCAGTTTGTCGCTTAGCCAGGTAATGCGACCATTGATTTGAGGTTGTATCTGCACTTCGCGGGCGGGGATCACATTGCCTCGAGCATGGATAGCAATGTTGTGGCTGGCTTTTTTGGCAACCATCACGTCAACAAGGACTCTGCGATCCGGAGGTGGCTGTGGTTCTGCTTCTGGCTTGGTTGCGACAAAGGCAACAAATACCAGCGCGCCCAGCGCTAAAATCAAAAAAGGTATCGCAATGCGTGCAACGTTGCGCGACGAGTTCATGAGCTCTCCGCCATCGATGAAGGGCGACTCAAGGGCTTAGGCGCTTTGAGTCTGCTTGTCCATGTGCCCCCCAGGGCGCGATGCAGCGCGATCCGATGCGATAATGCTTGCCGCTGAGCACGAATCAACGAGCTTTGCATTTGGTACTGTGTTCGCAGGTTGGATAAGACCGTAAGGTAATCATTGATGCCTTGGGCGTAGTTATCGCGGGCGCTATTGAGGGAGTCGCTGCTTAAGCGTAGCTGTTCTTCCAGACTCTGGATATTGCTTTGCTGCTGCTTTTCTTGAATCAGAGCGTTTTCAACCTCTGTTAAGGCACGGATAGTCGTAAGCCCATACACATTGAGCCGCTCCTGCAGCACGGCTTTGCTGCGATTGATCTCGGCTTGTTGTTGCCCGCCATCAAAGAGGGATGCACTGACACTGCCGAGGATGTTCCAGACAAAGTTGCCTAGTACTTCGGCAATTGAGACTGCGCTGAACCCCAAACTTCCACTTAGGCGGATGCTCGGAAAGCGAGCCGCAACTGCTGCTGCAATGCGCTCGTCCGCTGCCTCGACACGCTTTTGTGCAGCACGCACATCGGGGCGTAGATGGATTAAGGCCCCCGAGACACCTTGCTGGGGAAGGGTTTTGAGCGTTGGGAGTTGGGCGGATACCTGCAGGGTTTTTAGCGCTTGGGGAAGTTGGCCAACAAGTACCGCAAGTTGATTGCGCAGGGTTTGGATAGAGCCTTCGAGAAGGGCGTTTTCGCCGCGCAACGAGGCTGTCAGCTGGCGCTGTTGGTGGACTTCTAGGGCTGATACAAGACCTTCTTCGAAGCGCAGTACGACGAGTTTCTCCAGATCTTCACTCAGTTTTAGTTGAGCATCGAGCTGCTCTTTTTGCGCAAGCGTTGCTTTCAAATCGTACCAACGCTCGGCGATTTCTGCGCTCACAGAGAGAGCCATCGCTTCGATGTCGAGACGCGTCGCCCTAAGATCATGCTTGGCTGCACGTGTCATCGAGCCAATGCGATCGAAAAGGTCGAGCTCGTAACTCGCGGCGAGCGACAACGAGTACAAGCTATTTTCGAAGCCGCCGAAAAGAGTCTGAATGCGTTGCCGACTTGCCGATGCTTCGGTGCTTAGTTGAGGCCAACGCCCCGCTTGGGCTTGAACCAAAAGAGCCCGTGCTTGACTCAGTCGACTCCAGGCCGCGCGAAGCTCAAAGTTGTGACGAAGACCGCGTTGAATAAGCTTTTCAAGCTGAGGGTCTTCGAAATGTTTCCACCATGCCTGTTCTCCCTGAGCACGATTCTTGGTCTTGGCGTAATCAGCAATAGCGATGGGCGGACTTGGGTTCTTAACAACTTTATAAGGTGAACAAGCCATTGCGCAGGCCATGCTAAGTCCTGCCAGGGCGTATAGGCCAGGGCGGATGCTTGCCTTCCTATGGATTAAAAGGATGCGCCAACATTGCGTTGTCAACTGCCAAAGTCCTGGTGATTCCAAGTCAAAACGCTTTCTCGGTCCAGGATTTTGCAACGTTGCCCTAAACTCGGAAGCCGTACCCATAACGCTACCGCGCAGAGCCTGAAAGCAAGGAAGGCAATGTGCAAAGGCTATTCAACCCCTTAGGGCAAGAAAAAACCTGGATTGTATGACGCTATACTTGAGTGATGCACTCAGCCTGCCACGCAGCTGTCTTTAGCTTCGCAGGGAGCTGCTGCGGGAGCGTTGGTGGAGGCAGGTTCTTGCATATGTCCGCCACCCTCTTTCGATTGCGATAAGTAGTAGTGGTAGGAAATCAAAATAGGTACGAAGGAGAGTAAAAGAAAGAAGATGGTGAGGAGCTGAGGCCTAGACAAGGGGATGGGGGGGACCCAGGACCGTGTCGCGAGCTCGTAACTGGGGAGCGTATCGTTGGCTATGGTCTCCTCGACATCGAAGGCTTCGGACGCCTGACTGAGTTTACGAAAGCGAGTGGCGCTGGGCTCGTCGTGAAATCCACTGTGCGAATCCAAAGGCCCTTGGTGGATGACCGTGGCGGCTAGGGCTGCTTCTTGACCAAGCTTTTGCGGCGTTGGGCTGACATCGCTTTCGCTTAAGGTGGGCTCGACGGTGTTCTGACATGCCGCTTTGGATCTACCCCGCTTGCTCTTGGGTACAGCGGTGGCCGTAGACTCTCGGTAGGCCGCGAGCTCTTGGTCAGCCTGATGGTTGGGCCGTGCCGGTAGCTGGCTCAATTTATGGGAGAGCTCATCGCCCAAGGTACCTGTTAGTAAGGAGGCAAGCTGAGAAGCATCCACCGTTGTGGCACGTGGACATGCACGGTTAAACATATGCAGCACAGCCAGCGCCGAGTCAGGGCGATGACGGGTATCAAGGGCCAACGCTTGCATCACTGCATCGCATAGCTCTTGGTTTAAGTGAGGGGCATAATGAACTGGCGAGGCAACGTCGGGATGACGAACTTTTTCTAGTAGCTCAACTTCATTATCGGCGCGAAACATGCGGCGCATGGTGAGCATCTCCCATAAAACGATGCCTAAGGCGTAGATATCGGTTCGACGGTCCACACGACTGCTGCGTGCTTGCTCCGGCGCCATATACTTGAGCTTGCCTTTGAGAGATCCTGTGGCTGTTTGATAGGCGCGCCCAAAGGCTTTGGCGATGCCAAAGTCGATCAGTTTTACGTGGCCATTGCTTGCAAGCAGGATATTTTGCGGGCTGACATCACGATGAACCACACCAAGCTCTCGTCCTTCGTCGTCGCGCAATTCGTGTGCGGCATGCAAGCCTTCTGCAACGCGGCCCGCGATCCACACCGCTACATCCACCGAAAGTCTTTGCTTACGGTGAGTTAGTTCGGCAAGAAGGCGCGCTAGTGAGCAGCCATGCACATACTCCATGACCAGGTAATACATCCCGCGATCTTCACCTAGTTCTTCCACATGCACGACGTTGGGATGTTGAATGCGGGCGCTGAGCTTTGCTTCATCGATGAACATGCTCAGAAACTGGTCATTTTGTGCCAGATGAGGATGAACAACTTTGATCGCGACGTGTCGAAAGAATCCAGCAGCGCCGGCTTGCCGAGCAAGGTAGAGTGACGCCATTCCACCGCTGCTGAGTTGCGCAACGATGGTATACTGCCCGAGCTTGGAGCCTATTTCGAGAGCATAGGCATTCGTACTGGATTCTGTCGTTTTCATCAGGCTACTCAGCGCAAGGCTGAAGTTTAGCGCAGTTCCTAAGGCTCGGCACCTTAGTCAGAGTAAAAAAATTCGCTATGACACGATCCGAACATCCCTCTTCTGTCCCTTGTCGCACGCGTTGTCGCGTGTGGCTAATAGCTGCTTTCGTAGGGATAGGCGTATTGGTATGGTCGTGGTTTCTCTTTCGTTCATCCGACGTTCCAACTCCAGACTCCTCGCCGCCGCAATATCCTGGCAAGGTAAGAGCGCTACACACAAGATCTCCCCAAAAAGCGAAAACGCAGCGCCCTGTGGTCAATTTGCGAGCCAAGGTGGTCGCGTCTTATCCCCACGATGTACAAGCCTTTACCCAGGGGCTATTGTGGCACGCCGGTCGAGTCTATGAGAGCACCGGCTTGCACGGACGATCCTCGTTACGACAGGTCGATCTCGTGCAAGGCAAGGTGTTGCGTCGGGTGTCGCTCCAAAAGTCCCTGTTTGCTGAAGGCCTTGCGCGTGTAGGGAACACCTTGGTGCAGTTGACCTGGCAGCAGCACAAAGCGTTGGTCTGGAGTCTGGATCACTTTAAGCCGCTCCGTGAATATACATACGATGGTGAGGGATGGGGGCTCTGCTTCAATGGTCGTCATCTTGTGATGAGCGATGGCAGTGATCGTTTGTTTTTTCGCGATCCAAAGGATTTTCGTCAGCTTAAGGTAGTGCGTGTGCAGAAGGCCGGAAAGCCCTTGTATCGTCTTAACGAACTTGAATGTGTGGGAAATTGGGTTTTTGCCAATATCTGGGGCAGTTTTGCTATTGCTAAAATCAATGCATCCACAGGGAAGGTTATTGCTATGATCGATGCATCTGGGCTTCTCACTTCGGCTCAAGCGAAAGGTGCTGATGTGCTTAATGGCATTGCTTGGATCCCTGAGCGGCGTCATTTTCTGCTCACCGGCAAGCTTTGGCCGCGTATGTTTGAAGTGATTTTCGAAGAGTAAGCGATTTGGCTAAAATATTAATTGTTGGTTGTGGCTATGTGGGCACTGCGCTTGCCAAGAGTCTACTCAAAGAAAGCCGCCACGAAGTCTGGGGTCTACGGCGTCAGGATGTATCTTCCATCGAGCACCCGCGTTTTCACACGATCACCTGTGACGTGAATGACTCTGATCTTAGGGAGCAAATCCCCGCCAGCATTTCTCATGTTGTGTACTGTGTGGGTGCTAAATCACGCGATCCTGATCGCTACCGCCATGCATATTGCACAGGGCTCACCCATGTTATCGAAGCCTTACATGCGATTAGAGCACCTGTTGAGCGCCTCATATTTACATCAAGTACTGCAGTCTATGCCCAGTGCGAAGGTGAAGGGGTGGATGAGGATTCTTCTGCAGATCCAATCACATGGAATGGAAAAATTCTCAAAGAAGCTGAGACGATTGCCTTGGAGAGTGGATTCTCATCCGTTGTTTTGCGTTTGGCAGGTATTTATGGGCCAACGCGAACAAGTTTTATGCAAAAAGTGTTGCGAGGTGAGGCAAGCAGTTCGGCGGCTTACACCAATCGAATCCATCGCGATGACTGTGCGGGCGCCTTGTCGCATCTTCTTTTTCTCGATTCACCTGAGTTTTGTTACCTCGGGGTTGATGAAGAGCCTGCAACGCGCCTTGAGGTTACTCACTGGTTACGCAATGCAATGCAGCAACGGGGTCTTAGGGCTGCAGAGCCACGACACGAAGAAAAAACAATGTCGCTCAATAAGCAGTGCTCCAGTGTAAGGCTACGCCATAGTGGGTATTGCTTTAGATTTCCCAGCTACAGGGAAGGCTATTCTGCTTTGCTCGATGAGTTCATAGTAGCGCAGTAGCTGCTAATCTTGGCTGAGTTGCGCAACTCATTCTTGCGCTCCGGCAAGTGCGACCGAGAAAACCTTTGTTGCTCCTGCTTTACACAGGGCTTTCTTCGCCTGCTCAAGAGTTGCCCCGGTAGTGCGTACATCGTCAAACAGCAAAATGCGGATAGGGTTTTTAAGTGGCTTGGCACAGAATGCATGGCGCACGTTATGCCAGCGCTCTTGGCCATTGAGTTGATTTTGTGGGGGACCATGGTGTGTGCGTCGCAAAAGTCGCGTAGCTAATGGCACCCCTAGCAAATCCGCTAAGTCTTTGGCGAGCAGAGCCGATTGGTTGAACCCGCGTTGTCTCAATCGCTTAACATGTAGAGGCACAGGCACGACGACATCCACCTGTTTATCCCAGCGATGAATATGTGAAGTGAACAGGGCCGTGAGTGCAGGAAGGTAACTAACACGTTGTTGATACTTAAGGCCTTTGATTCCCTCCGCAAGAGGACCCTGATATCTAAACAAAGCATCATTGTGACGCATCGACGCTAACAGTGGGCGGCATGCCTGGCAAAAGTGGTATCCTTTGTGTGTTGACGTTGCCAGGTTACATCCCGGGCAATAGTAAGGTGCCAAAGCATCTAACCAGGTTGTCCAGATGTTACGAGCAGGCTGAATCAGTTGGCGCATGATCCAGGTATCGGTCTCAAGGACTAACAGTTGCTGCTATCAAACTACTTAAGGGAAGTATTTAATAATTCTAGAGCTTTTCGAGCTCTGTACTGGGAGCTGGTATGGCGATACGGAAACTCCCGTCTTGATTGCTGAACACCCGTGCTACTGGTTCTGTTTGGTCGTCGACATAAGCTAAAATTTCCGCTTTAGCGATAACTTCTTGGTCTGCTCTAACGTGCCCGTATACAACAAGCGGAGCATATGCGATGAAATCGATGGTGGGATCGGTAGGCAGTGTGATGTGCTGGCCTTCAATAATGAAACCTGATGCATTATCGATTTCGGGTTTAATCGTGTAATCGCTAGAATCGAGGTTCAGTACGTACTTGCCATCAACATCGGCTACGACATTGAAGTTGCGCGCGAAAAAAGAGATGTCTTGTTCTGCAGTCGGATTCAGGTTGCTCTCCCTGGATGTCGCTCGTGCAGAGACCGTGATTAATGGGAATGTTCTGCCATCAAATGTTCTTATATTTCCTTGGATAACACTGCTTTCATTGAGGATCCATTCGACCCTAGGCGAATCATCATCCATTGATACGGACAGGTTTTGCTCGGTTGTAGAAAGGTCTGGGCGTGTATCGGGAGGAGTAATAATAACTTGGTATCGAATATCTAGAAGCTGAATCGAAAAACGACCCTCGTCATCGGTTTCGATTGTGCGACTGAACGTGAAAAAATTTTCATTATCGAGTGGATTGAAATTTGCTCCCTTAAAGGCAATGCGTGCTCGGGCTATAGGCATATTATCCGCATCAAGAACAACCCCTTCTTGTTCAACTGCATGACGCTCAGGCAAGTCGATCTGTAATTCACCGCCATTAACCGAGGTCGTTGTGGGATCGATAAATGCGCGTGGTAAAAAGGTGTCCTCACTGGGAATGACTTCTAAAAATATGGTGCTGTCATCGGTGTTTGGACTGAGGAGTAATTTAAATCGCCCATTCGTCAGTATGTCTCCCGTCGTGACCACATTAGACACCGACTGAAAGGTCGTGCGATCAACAGCTCGAATGAGTGCTCCATCGATAGGTTGTGTGATATCTCCGTCAAATGAGCGAAGCGCTCCTTTGATTTCGCTTAGCGTCTCGGGATAGGAAATATTAACCCTCTGCGAAGTTTTTTCTTCGATCTGAATGTCTGTCACTTCGATGGGAGGTAGCTTTTCTCCTGAGTTTCCTAAGGGTTCTACCCGAATATGGTAAAGCCCACTACGTGCAAGGCGCACCGCGTAATCGACTGGCTCATTGTCATCGATTAGAGACTCTTGCGGTTCGGCGAATACCTGTGTAGAGACTGTAATGCTGAGGTCTTCAAGCGAAGAAAAAATAATTTTTGCTTCACTGATTCGAGTGCTTTCGTCCTGTAAATCAAGGCGAAGGTTGCCCACTACATTAATAGGAAACTGGTCGATATTGATATCGTATTCCTTTGCGTCTGTGACATTAATAGTTCCAGCATCAAACATGAAGGAGCTTCCATTAGCGAGGCTTGATTCAGCAGGAACAATAGCTTCAATACGTACTGAAATTCCTTCATCACTAGCAAAAACGCATTGCTTCAGTGTTGAATTGCATTGTGATCCTGCATGGCAATCACCATCGTTCGAACACACATTTTGAGGACCTACGAACCCTGATGAACCACCAAATTGACACCCGCTAGCAAACAGGCATGTCGATATGATGCTTAGGCGTATGATTATGATTATCTGGGGAAAAGTCATGGTGGGCAATTTCGAAAATCAATCGTCGGTGTTGTGCTGTTGGTGGCGTAAACCCACCATAGCGTTTGGGCTAAATCCCCTTCTAAGACTGGTTCTCGTTGTGGGAAACGATCACTGAAACCCGCAGATACAAGCAGTTCGATTTTGTGGCAGCCTGGGTTAGCATTGTCGAGATCATTGTAATCAACGTCGAGCTCCAATAAGCGTTGTGTTGCGTTGTCAGCCGTGGGCTCAAGAACACCGCTGTTGCGCAGGGCAGCTGGGCTATCGGGGCGAAAGTTAACGAAGAGTCGCCACGATAGTGTTTGTCGTATATTGGGGTCGCGAACAAATACCGATAAGCTAATGGGATTGCCTAAAGCGTCATCGAGGTCTGTAAAAATAATACTGCCTGGTGATCGGTTAGCGTCTTGGGCTGCAGGCGTTGGGGCAATCGATGCAGGAAAGTTTTCTTCGGCATCGAATGCGATGGTGTCGGTCACAACACAGGATGTAAACAATGAAAGCATGAGCAGCGAGAGCCAGTTAAGAAGGTTAAGCATAGAAACGAGCAAGGTGCGTGCCATGGCTTCTGTCGCAGGAAAAAGGCGCTGACAACGCTAGCATCTCATCGTTTGGGGCAAAGAATGCTCGGACAAGTGTGACATCTCTGTCGTACACGTACTAAGGCGCATCATGTTCTCGTTCTAAGTAACGAAAAATAGTACGCGGGTCGACATCAAGATCATGCGCTGTTTTGGTGCGGTTGCCGTTATTGCGCTCCAGGACATCCAGAATATATTTACGCTGGAATTGTTCGCGTGCTTGCGCGAGAGGAATCACCTGGGTGACTGCATCGTCTCCTAGATCTAAGTCCGAAGGCCTGATCAAGCTAGAATCACACAAGACAACGGATTTCTTGATGCGATTTTCCAGTTGTCGCACATTGCCAGGCCAGTCGTACTTGCGAATTGCAACCAATGATTCGGCCGCAAATCCTTTGATGTCGCGACTGTATTCTTGTACGTACTTCTCTAATAAATAGCGCGCTAAAACAACAATGTCGTCGCCTCGTTCACGCAGAGGTGGGAGATGAAGATTAATAACATTAAGCCGATAAAGAAGGTCCTCACGAAAACTGCCTTCCTGTACCGATTGATTAAGATCACGGTGTGTTGCTGCAAGAATACGAATGTCGACCGACTCTTGCTTATTGTCACCTAGTTTAGTGACAACTTTTTCCTGTAGTGCTCTTAGTAGTTTGACCTGTAGGTTAGCAGGCAGTTCACCGATCTCGTCTAAGAATAACGTGCCTTTATTAGCTTGTTGAAATTTACCATCACGCGTGGCTACCGCTCCCGTAAAGGCGCCGCGTGTATGGCCAAAGAGCTCGGACTCAATAAGGTTTTCCGGTATAGCTCCGCAATTGACGACAACAAAAGGAGCTTCTGCCCGTTCTGAACGACGATGAATTTCGCGCGCGATTAATTCTTTACCTGTACCCGTTTCGCCAGTGATCAGAACGCTAATGTCTGTTTTGGCAACTTTTTCAACTTTTTGAAATATTTCGATCAGAGCTGGGCATGAGCCGATAATGTCGCCAAACTTCTTTTCTTCCAGTTGCTCTGCGAGTTGATCGCGGTCGCTAATCAGCTGATCGCGCAGCAGTGCGTTTTGCAAAATCAAAGCCGCTTGTGTTGCAAAAATAACAAACACATTCAAGTTGCTGTTGTCGAATAAACTAACGACATCATCATTGCCGACATAAATGATTCCCAGCATTTTGCCCTGGGCAATAAGAGGCGCGCACATGACCGAGCTCAGTTTCAGGTTCATGACGCTTTCGCTCTTGGCAAAAACTTCATCGCGCAAGGCATCACTGATGATGATTGGCCGTTTTGTCTGAATCACTTTTTGCAGAATGCTGTCGGAGAGGTGCTGTACTCCGTTGGGTAGATTTTTGTGCGTGATATTCCTCGCGACGGATACCTTAATGTCGTCGTTCTCTAGAAGAATGACAAAACCTTTGCTGGCATTGGTCAACCCGATGACACTGTCGACCAATGCTTCCAGTTGTTCTTGAACCTGATGCAAGGAGCTGAGCTTATGGTTGAACTCCATCAGTTTTTGCATGCCGACGAGCTGGTCTTGTTCTCGGCTTTGCGACGAAGCAGTCTCTTGTCTTGGCGGCATTGCGGCATCAAACATGGAAAACACCATTTCGGTGCTGCCAATCTTTAAGACATCATCGTGATACACCTTGGAACGGCGCTTTTTCTTATCGTTGACGAAAATAAGTGAGCCTCGCTCAGCCTCGGCAATCGAAAAGTCCCGACCGTCAAACACAAGCTGCGCGTGGAGTTCGGCAACTTGGGTATCATCTACTGTGATATCGCATGCAGCGCCTCGACCTAAAGTCGTAATGGGCTTGAATAAGGTTACCGTATGAGGTCGTCCGGTAGTCTGGGTAATGCGCAGGCTTGGCATGGCTGGTTCGTTCCTGGTTACGATAGCAAATTCTAGATCTCGATGTATAGCAAGCCACCAATGCGCGGCTTGTGGAGACGGTGGAGGGATGTTTGGCCCTTAAAATGGCGCGGCACTGCCATCATTTTAGCAGTATCGCTTGCCTTGCACTATCTCGCTTTGCCTCAACTGGATTTTGTTGTTCTCGTCAGTGGCATCGGCATGCTGGTCTTTGTGGCCTATGCGGTGCTTGGTGTATGGACAGGTTGGTTTTGGCTCCGATGGCGTACGCAACGCCGTGAAAAGAACACGCCTTCGCTGAGGGTGTCCACAGAGCAATGGGTTGACACGGGCTATGACATTCCTCGATTGCGCTGGTGGCCATTCTTACGCGTGCGTTGTGATTGGGAGGGTGATTTCGGCAGGGTGACGGGTATTGCTCAGCGAAGCCGTGTTAAGGAGCGGGTGTGCTTTCGCCAGCGAGGTGAGTGGCAAGACATTCAACGGCGTCTGGTCGTTGAGGACCGATTAGGCATTGCTCGAGTGACCTTGAGGCACACCGCTCCGGTTGACTTCAATGTATCGCCTCATCCTGGAGCACTCGATGCATGGACCTTGCACGCATCGCAACATGGCGGCGATGCCTACTCGCATCCTTTGGGTCAGGAAGAAGGAGACCGAATCGAACTGCGCCGTTATGTACCTGGGGACGCGGCTCGTCTGATCAACTGGAAAGTCTACGGTCGCACTGGCAAGCTCATCGTGCGCACCCCTGAGCGAGCACTTTGCGATGAACGACGACGGGCTGCGTATTTAATTTCGGCTCCCAATGAAGAGCCCGTCGCTGCTGCTGCGTATATTGCTGTGAATCATCGTCTTTGGAGCGATGAATGGTTGTTTGGAACGTCGTTGGCGCCTGAAGGGGTATCCGATGTGTCGCTTGCTCAGTCTTTGGTGCGTCGTTCGGGGTACCAGGTTGAGCAGGAAAGGGGCGCCGAGTTAAGTCGTTATCTCGGCGTGCTACAGCGTCAGGGTATTAACGTGCTGACGCTTTTCGTACCTGCAACGACGGGTGCTTGGCTGTCTACATGTATGGCGGCCTTGGCCAATTACCGGGGCAGTGTGCACATCGTGATGGCGATTGACGAATCTCCATCAACTTTCGCATTGCAGGGCTCGGCTAATTTATGGCGGCGCTGGTTTTGGCAGCAACCCAAGGATTCAGGCGCTCGCCGGGCTGATGCTGCCGGCACCGCAAGGACTTTTGCCAACAAGGGCTTTCAGGTCGTACTTTTTGATCGGCGCACAGGTCAGACACTACCGTGGCGCTCCTATGAACCATCGTCTGTGTAGAAAGAAAGCAGCGAGTTGCCTAAACTCCTGCCTATTCTTATGCTGTACACATGGCTATTCGTTCGATCTTGCATTACCCGGATACGCGTTTGCGCATTGTTGCCAAGCCTGTCTCTGTCTTTGACGCTGCCCTGGAAACCTTGGTGCTCGATATGGCGGAAACCATGTATGCTGCTCCGGGAGTGGGTCTTGCTGCGACGCAAATCGGCGAAGATAAGCGTGTGTTTATCGTCGATTTGACAACAGGCGAGGAGGGACCGAACGATCTGCGTGTATTCGTCAATCCTGAGATCGTTGACACCTCCGGGGATATCGTCTGGGACGAGGGCTGCCTCTCATTTCCAGGGTTGCAAGAGAATGTTAAGCGCGCCGCCCATGTCAGGGTGCGTGCTCAGGATGTGCAGGGCACGCCCTTTGAACTAGAGGCAGAGGGGCTATTTGCAGTGGCTATCCAACACGAGTTGGACCACCTCGACGGCAAGCTCATGATTGATCATGTGTCGCCTCTTAAGCGGCGCATCATGCATCGCACGATGCTCAAGCGTAAGGCGAGCGCTTAGGCCTAGGCATCTTGTCTCTGGTAAGATTGCAGCTTGAGCAAAGCCGCTGCACAACACGGGCATGAGTTCCCGTCCTTGCGCGCTCTTTTTTGGCACCCCTGCCTTTGCTGTACCCTTTCTTGAGGCTTTGCATCGTTTTGCCGATGTTCGCTTAGTCATAAGCCAGCCCGATAAACGTGTCGGTCGCGGCATGTCCTACCAACCCACAGCGGTGAAAACATGCGCAGAAGAGCTGGGGCTTGAGTTTATTCAACCCGCTCGCATCCGTCAGCCTGAGTTTTATGCGCAGCTGCGAGCGACGCGTCCTGATTTTGCACTGGTGGTGGCATATGGACGCATCCTAAACGCGGAGCTCTTGACGCTTCCCACTCATGGGTGTGTCAACGCCCATGCATCCTTATTGCCGCGTTGGCGTGGGGCAGCCCCTATTCAACATGCGATTTGGGCTGGGGATAAAACAACCGGAGTGTCGTTGATGCACATGGAAGAGGGACTCGATACCGGCCCTGTATTTGCCTCGCAGGAGCTTGCGATTGCTGCTGATGACAGTGCGGGCTCTTTGGCTCCTCGGCTGGCTTCGTTGGGAGCCGGGCTTTTGCACACCGCCTTGCCTGCGTGGCTTGCGGGTGAACGTCCTGCTGTTGCTCAAGATGATGCGTTGGCTACGATTGCTCCCAAGTTGAGCAAACAGGATGGGCTGATTCATTGGCATCGCCCGGCCGCTGTTGTGCATAATCACATTCGAGCGATGAATCCCTGGCCAGGTGCCTACACTCATCTCAATGACCAGTGGGTCAAGATTCACGAGGCTATGCCGGCGGAGAGAGAACTGTCGTTATTACCCGGAGAGTTATGCATTGAGCAGGGGCGTATCTATGTGGGCTGCGCTGAGGGTTGCCTGGATATTAAGACCTTGCAGTTGCGGGGGAAGCGTAGGCTTGATGCACTTTCATTTTTAAGCGGTGTTCGCTGGTCTTCGGGATTGCGCTTCAGTGCTGAACCTAAGGAAGTTTAATAAGGTTATTGCGATGAAGATTTATACCAAACAGGGCGATCAGGGGAATACACAACTCTGGGGTGAAAGCGGGGTGTCCAAAGCCGACTTGCGTATTACCGCGATCGGCAATGTCGATGAGCTTAATGCGTATCTGGGCATCTTGCCGCATGTGGGATTGTTTGACGACTGGCACGACATGGTAAGGGAAGTTCAAGGACAGTTGTTCTCTTTTGGCGCTGAGTTGGCTTGTGCGTCGGAGAAAACGCGTGAACAGCTGGGCGATAAATGTCTCTCTATGGCAGCCGTCGAGGCATTGGAGCAGTGCATCGATGCCTTGCAGTTGCACCTGGCGCCGCTGCGTAACTTTATCCTTCCTGGCGGCAGTGCGTTGGCGGCGCATATGCACGTTGCACGTACCCTGTGTCGGCGGGCCGAGCGCTCTGTGGTGATGATGCATCAACAGCAGCCTCTGCGCGATGTGCTGCTGGTTTACCTCAACCGCCTAAGTGACTGGTTATTTGTGTTGGCTCGCGCGGCGAATCAACGTGGCGGTATTGATGACCTGCCATGGGTCTGATGCAGGCTCCAGGCTAAGCGTCCGGCGTGGAAGAGCATGCTGATCATAAGCGCCAGCATAAGCAGGGCAAGGGTGCCTAAGAGCCAGCGTTCCTGATGCAGGAAGGCCCAAGTATGCATGCCAAGGGCACCCAGGGTGACACAGGAAACAAAAAGCATCGGTATCACAAAAGGCCAGCTGGGTTTGGCACGCACCTTAAGGTAAAGCGCCATGACAATCAGGCTTAGCGCCGCGAGCATTTGATTGCTGGCGCCAAAAATAGGCCACAGTGCCCAGCCCAGCTCTTTGGCGCTGCCCTGTGCATCGCTTGGGCCAATAGAGCCAAGGGTGAGCAGCCATGCGGGCACAATGGCAATGGCCGTGCCAACGTCGCGCCGGCGTAATAAGGGCAGCTGCCACTGCTTGCCCAACTCGGCGAGAATGAGACGTTGCACGCGTGCTGCCGTGTCCAGGCTGGTGGAGGCAAAGGAGATGACCAGTACAGCGATTAGCGTGCGCGAAAGTGTTGCTGGGATGCCTAAGGATTGCAAAAATGCCCCGCCGCCGAGGACGAAGGCTGCTGCCTTATTTTGGCTGCTATGCGACCAGGAGTCGTAATAGGTATGCCATGACAGGTCGCTCACTTCGCCTTGGCTGGGCAGAACGCCATGACCTGCCAAGCCAAGCCCTGCGACGGCAGCAATGGTTGCCACGAGTGCCAAAGTACCTTCCCCAAGCATGGAGCCGTAGCCGATTGCGCGCGCATCGCTCAGTCGATCCAGTTGCTTGGAGGTCGTCCCCGATGCCACCAGGCCGTGAAAGCCGCTGATCGCACCGCAGGCAATGGTTACAAAGAGTAGAGGCATAAGAGGGGGCGCATCTTGTGTAAGTCGTATCACAGGCGCTTCAATAGGTGGATGGGCGACGAAGATGCCAATGATGAGAAGGCCTAAACCCACCAAGAGTTGATGACTGTTAATGTAGTCGCGTGGTTGTAAGAGCATCCATACGGGCAATAAGCTAGCGATTGCTGCATAAACCAAAAGTACGATGACCCAGGTGCTGTGCGCATGGTCAGGGCTCAGCCCCCAGCTGGCAAGGTCAACCGGGACCTTCATCCCCACACCGACAAAAAGATACAGCGCGACCAAGGCGATGAGAGAAGGCCAGAGAGGCTTGACCTGACGGCGATAGAGCAACCACCCCACGACGAGTGCGATGCCGATACCGCTATGGATGGGAAGCACCGATGTGGGCTGACTGACAAATAGGCTGGCAATCGCCATGGCAAAAACCGCGAGCACCAACCACACCAGCAGCAATACGAAGACCAAAAACATGCTTTGGGCGCGTTTGCCCAAGACCTTGCCAGCGATGTCGCCAATCGAGCGACCTTTCTCTCGCACGCTGATCACAAGCGCGCCAAAGTCATGCACGGCCCCCATGAAAATGGTCCCCAAGACAATCCAGGCGAGCGCGGGCAGCCAACCCCAATATGCCGCCACGCAAGGGCCAAGGATGGGCGCCGCACCGGCGATAGACGTGAAATGGTGCCCGAACAAGATCGCTGGGCGCGTTGGGACAAAGTCGTGATCGTCGCGTTGCGTATGTGCTGGAGTCGTGTCGCTATCGCGATCCCCAAGCACATGATTACCCAGCCATCGCGCGTAAAAGCGGTAGCCTAAGGCGAACATGAGAAGGGGAACAAGAGTGAGCAGGGTAGACATGATGCTGCGATTGGCCGCCCACGCTAAGCCGCTCTATATGAGGGGTCAAACATCTCTTTCTGGGATTTTTGAAGAGGGGTGCTAGACCGTCTCCAATTTGCGTTGAGCCTGAACGTGCCCGGACCACAGCGACGAAGGCGTATAGAGAGATTCTATGGATGCTCTACGATGGGAGCTCTCATGAACGCCACGCGATGCTACCCACTCCGTGGGCGCTCCCCTTGGGGAGTTGATTGTGAATGCCAGGCGTTGTTACTTGCTTCGCAAACGCTCTCGATGCTTTTCCTATACATGCCAGGAGCTGCTACCCGCGGTGCGGGCGCTCCCGTTGGTCGCACGCAGCTCACAGAGTCTGGTGATTTGCAGTAATCTTGGTAGCGATTGGCACAACGCACACGGTCTGACGCTTCACAGTTGACGTAGCGGTGACTAGCGCATCGCACAGGGTCTAACGCGTCGCAGGAACTAGGGTGATGAGCAGTGCAAGCCAGGCTCAGCGTGAAGTGAGGGCGGTCTAGGTGCAGAGAATCGCACCGGCCTATGCCTTGACGCGTATAGGTCAGCGAGCCACAGTCGGCGCTATGACACGCCTTCGCTTTGAGCCCTCTGGCAAAGAAATTGACGTTTCTAAAGGAGCGCGATTCATCGATATCACAGATGCTCATCCAGACGCGCAAGTGCCTTACGCATGTCGCTCTGCGAGCTGCGGCACCTGTCGGGTTGAAGTGGTCGAGGGGCTTGGGGCGATGGCCGCTGCTGACGATGACGAGCTTGAGGTGTTGGAGGCTTTTGGTAACGAAAAAGATGTGCGTCTTTGCTGCCAACTTCGTCTCGCTGAGGATGTTGAGCGCGTTGTGCTGCGTGTTGTCGAGCCCTGACTCAGCCTCGCATGCGCGCCCTTGTTAGATACCTCGCCCTCTCTGTTATCGGGCTTACATGGGTGGCTTGCATTGATAATTCCGGGGTAGAGCCTCCGCCGCGTGAGTTCAACTTTCCAACCGAGATGTGGCTTGCCCCTGCCAATGGCAGCAGTGGCGCATCACACCTCGTTGTGGCCGATACCAACTTCGATGTGCGTTACAACGCGGGAACGCTCAAAAGCCTAGACTTGGACGAACTCAATCGTGAAGCAGATGCTTGCGCGCAATCAAACGAAGAAGATTGTGTCATTCCGCTCAGTGAAGCGCTGGTTACCAGTGAGGTCGTCATTGCATCCTTTGCATCGCAACTTGCTGCAAGCGTCGATGGTAGGCGCCTCTACGTTGCTTTGCGCAGCGGACCCACGGTTACAGCGGTCGATTTCGATCCCTCTTCCGGTCAGCTGAGCTGTGGGGGGACGCCTGGGTCCTTTCATCCCTGCACAGATGCCTACGCGGAACCGCTGCTTAACCCCGATACCCGCGATATCTCCTTCGAGGGCGATCCTCTCGATATGGTGGTGAGCGATCTCAGCGAGTTGGGACGCAGCGAAGAGGGAACAGCGTTGGTTACCCTGCAACGAGGTGGCTTTCGCTCCGGTCAAGCCAACCTGCTGATCGATACCTCCTTAGGCAATAGCCCCGAGTTACGCCTCACCGATCAACTGGATGGCTTGCCCACAGACATGCAGGCGCTGCAGTTTTTCCCTGAGGGTTTGCGTGCTTGGGCGGTGAATGGTGACATCAACGTGATTAGTCAGCTAGGACTTGCTTTAGACGCGGATACCCGCAGCTTGGACGATGCGCGTCTCTTTGCGGGGACGTCGCTGACCTTGCAGCGGCAGATCGACACTGGAAGCACGGCAAGTACCTTGGCGGACTTGCGGGCGCTGCAGTTTGATCCGCGTCCCGATAACCCTAACGTGTACCTGCTTTCTCGTCGTCCGGAGGCCTTTATCGTCACGGATCGCAGTCGTATTAATAGCGCAACCCGCACTCTACCGGTGCAAGATATCATTCCTGTGGGCAATGGCGCCTCGCGGATGACGCTCGACATAGTTGCCGATCGTCTTATCGCTTTTGTGACCTGTTTTGATAGTCGTGATGTGTATGTGATCGATATCGATAAGCGCCAGGTTCTTGCGGTGGTGCGTGATGTTAGTGGTCCTTTTGAAGCGGTGATCGACTCCGCACGCGAGCGTCTTTACGTAAGCGACTTCAGCGTGTCGGGGATTCGGATTATATCGCTCAGCAATCTAGTGGATTGTTTACAAAACAACGATAGCAACTGCTCGCCCACCGTGATTGCGACCGTTGGTGATCCACGTCCAGTTCGTGAGCTGCGTTAGGATAGGCCTTGGAGAACGCTGTGATACCCCCATCCATGACTGACGATGCCTTTGTGAGCAGGCCTCTGCACAGAGCACTGCCTTTCATATGGCTTGGTGTCTTGATTGCATGCTCAGCAACCGCCTGCACAAATAACAGCGGTCAAACACGCTTGCGTAGCTTGGAGCAATCCGAGGCCGTTGCATTTGTTTGCTTTGATCGCGCCCAGGGTCTTTTACTGGGCCAAGACGAATGTAACCCGCAGGATAGCGAGTTGTCGCAGACCCATCGTCTGATCGCGCTGATTCCCCAAACGGGACGTGGTGAGGTGGCCGCGGTGGATGTCACCCAGACGAATCAACAGGGGAACGGCATTCTTGATACCGATGTGCAGGTGCCTGGTTTTACCTTTGCGCGTGTAAACGAAATTCCTATCGACATTGCAACGCGAGCCGCCAGCCCCGAGTGGAGTTATGTTGCTCATTTTGGTTCACGCACCCTGCAGGCCTATCCCACCGCACGCTTCATTCCGGCGCTCGCCGAGGATGCTGTCCAGGGCGAACAGCGTATCGACTTGGACGAGGGGCCTGCATCCCTTGATATATCACCGCAAGAGGACTTTTTATGGCTCACCCTGCCAGAAAGTAGCAACCTTGTGGAGGTTCCGGTCGATAGTGATGGCATGATGGGAACACCTCGAAACATTACCCTTACTGCCACGACCCCGATTGACCAAGTCGTGCCGCCAATTCCCGAGGCCAGCGATTACAGTAAACACTGTCCTTTGGATGCTTCTCAGGCCACCTTGGGCACCTTTATTGTGCCACGCGAGCAAGTGATTTTGGGTGATGTCGCCAGCCCTGCATCGAGGCCGGTGAGTATGACCTTCGATGCCGAGCGCGGTTTGGTGATCGTCAGCGATGCCAATCTTCCTCTGCTGCACGTTTATCGCATGGATGCGAGCGGTATCGACACCGGCTCGTTGCAGCAGGTGCCCATTCAGGTGCCCTCTTTAGCCACTGTCATTACCCCTGAAGTTCCCAGTACCCTTGATCCCGACAGTGAAAGCCGTCGCTATCTTTACGGCATCGATGCGGTTGATCGTTCCCTCTTCGTTTTGGATGCAAGTGCGGCCAATCCCATGGATTGGCAGATGCTAGCGGTTTCATCCGCTGCCAATGCCGCCGATCGCGTTGCCTTGCGCTCCGGGGTTGCTCAGCTTGCGGTGATTGAGCGTGATTATCCCGACGGTGCTTTGTGTCCCGATGGTGATCGCGCGGTC
>CAYWAT010000012.1:0-8628 GCA_964456305.1 uncultured Polyangiales bacterium
CACAAGGGATGCCATATGGGATGAAAGCTCGGGGGGAAGCATGGGAATCGCGCGGTCGGGCAAATAGATAGAACATCCGCGTGCCAGCGCTTCGCGATCGAGGTGGGAGTCGTGGGGCACGTAATGCGACACATCGGCAATCGCGACGACAAGGCGAAATCCCTTGCCATCGCGCTCCGCCCACAAGGCATCGTCATGATCGCGGGCATTGTCGGGATCGATGGTGATCAAAGGGATATGCCGCAGGTCTTCGCGCCCTTTGCGATCTTTGGGTCTGAGCCGTTCGGGGATGGTGCGCGCTTCGTCGAGCACTTCGCTTGGAAATTGTTCGCTTACGCCCTCTTGCAACTTGATGCGCGCGACTTCGACCGCGGCACGTCCGCGTGATCCCAGGACGGCTCGCACACGCACAAGGCCAAGTTGTTGATCGCTGGGGTGTCTGACGATATCGGCGATGACAACAGCGTTGCGCTCTATCTTTTTGGGCGTTCGCCCTTCTACTTTCATCCAGCCGCTGATGCGCGGGTCATCGGGTTGAAATAAAAGTTGTTTGCTTTCCCGGATGAGGGTGCCCGTGAGCTGTTGCAGCCATCGTTTTTCGATGCTGATAATCTCGCCTTCGACGCCTTTGGGGCTGGGTCGCGTGCGCACAAGCACTTGGTCGCCTTGCATCGCCCCATGGGTTGCGTTGGGCGGGATAAAAACGTCATCGCCCCCCGACTCCGGCATTACAAAGCCAAAGCCGCGTGTACTCAGACTGATACGACCGCGAATGGTTTTAGTCATGCGAGAATCCAAGCGCCTGCAGGTAGCCGTCGGTCGACGCGACAATCAGATGCCGGGGAAGCAAAAGAGGTGGCACAACAATCGGTGCTCCCAGAGCCATAGTCCATAATAAATGCCCTCGAGAGGATAGGGAGTACACCATATTCCCCTCAGTTCCTACATAAATTGCACCTTCTTGCGCAATTGTTGGCGCAGCGCTGATCGCTTCGCCGGTGGAAAAACGCCACTGAATCGATCCTGTCCTTGCATCGACACCGAGCACTTCCCCCTGAGCGCTAGCCACGCGCAGCAGGTGATCTTTGCCTACCGAAAGCGCCGCATAAAGAGGTGAGTCCACCTTTGATTGCCACTGCACCTGACCGTCGGCATCAAGGGCGATGAGATTGCCTAAATATGTGCCAACATAAATAAAACCCTGCTCGCCAAGGCTTGGTCCTGCGTCAGCGCCGCCTGCGATCTCGGAACGCCAGCGTCGTTTCCCATTTGCATCGAGCGCAACCAGCTCGCCATGCATGGTGGCGTAAACCACAAAGCCTTTGGGATGCCATGCAGGGCTACCATACACCGCGGATGGCTCGGCAACATGCCAACGCTCAGCGCCATCTAGGGTTAAGGCGGTGATGCCTCGGTTTCCTAGGTAAAGTGTGTCATTGGCCAGCAAGATATCGGCGCTGAGGCCAGAAGAAAGCTTGTGTGTCCAGATGACCTTCCCGTTTTGTGCATCGAGAGCCCACACCATTCCCTTGCGACTGCCCACATAGAGCACCCCCTTCGCGCTCAATGCCCCGGAGGCATCGATCAACGCATGCAGATTGCGTTGCCATCGAATATCGCCCTGCTCCGCATTATGGGCGGTGATGATTCCGTTAGGCGCGGTAGTGTAAACGGTTGTTAACGAGTGCAGCAGGTCGTGTCGCAGGGGCGCCGATTGCTTTCGTTGCCATTTAACGACGGGACGCGTCTGAGGACCGAGATTATCGCTGCGATTCTGACGTTTGCTGTTAACGAGCGCCATCGATGCGTGCCCCGATACAACTGCAGCGTTATCTGAGCCTGATGGTGAAGACACAGGGCGTGTACAATGAGCACAGGGCGTATGGGTCGAAGACAAACAGGTCAAAAAACCCAGCGCAAGGATCACGATTGTTTTTCGCACTTGGGACCTTCTAATACGCATGCATCAATCGGATAATGGGCTTCGTTAGCGACCTAGACCGCTCTCGATTTGCTTTGAACCTGAGTGCGCCCGGACCGCAGCGACGAAGGCGTATCGAGAGATTTTATGGATACTCTACGATGGGAGTTCCTGTGAATGCCACGCGATGCTACCCCCTCCGTGGGCGCTCCCGTTGGTCGCACGCATCGCACAGGGTCTAACGCGTTGCAGGAACTAGGGTGATTAGCAGCGAAAACCAGGATCAGAGCGAAGCGAGGACGGTCTAACTTGCGTCTGGCTTGGGCAATGATAGTCCAGGTCAGCAAGCATGACGCATTCAATTCAAGATAGGTCAGCACGTTCAGATTCAACGGCGTGGACAGTGCAAAAAGCAAGGCAGTTATACAGCTTGCCCTTGCCTGAACTGCTTTTCCAAGCACAAGCACTTCATCGTGAGCATCATGCCAATGACCAAATTCAGCTCTGTTCGCTGCTTTCGGTGAAAACAGGAGCATGTCCTGAGGACTGTGCTTATTGTTCGCAAAGCTCACGATATAAAACAGAGGTCAACGCGGAGAAGATGATCTCCGTTGAAGAGGTGCTGGCCAAAGCAAAGGTGGCCAAAGAACAGGGAGCGACGCGTTTTTGCATGGGAGCGGCGTGGCGCCAACCTAAAGAAGGTCGGCAGTGGCAAAATATCCTGGCGATGGTGCGTGGGGTGCGTGACCTGGATATGGAGGCATGTGTCACCCTTGGAATGCTGAATGCCAAGCAAGTTCAGGAGCTCAAAGAGGCTGGGTTGAGCGCCTACAATCATAATCTCGATACCTCGCGTACCTTTTATGGTCAGGTGATTAGTTCGCGCACCTTTGATGACCGTCTAAAGACCCTGGCCGAAGTTGCTAAGGCAGGCGTTTCAATATGTTCGGGGGGCATCATAGGCATGGGCGAATCAAGAGATGATCGACTGGCTATGCTTGTTACGTTGGCGAATTTAAACCCACAGCCGGAAAGCATTCCGATTAATGCCTTGGTGCCGATGCCTGGAACGCCTTTGGCGGATGCCGATCCGGTGGATAGCATTGAGTTTGTGCGCCTTTGTGCGGTTGCTCGCCTGATGAATCCACGTGCAAGGGTGAGATTGTCAGCAGGCCGTAAAGAAATGAATCGAGAAACCCAGCTGCTCTGCTTTATGGCAGGGGCCAATAGTATCTTTTATGGTGACACTCTGCTCACAACAGACAATCCAGAGGTGCAGAACGACCAGCAGCTACTACGCGATGCTGGCATGAAGCCCAAACCATTTGCGACTAGTCCGCAGGCAGGATGATATCTTTGGTTTTGAGCTCATCGACGCTTAGATCGATGCCAGATAGGTCTTCGTCATCATCTGATGCGCTCACACGACGCTCCGCCAAGATGATAAGTCGCGGCGAATGCGCGCCAAGGTAAATCCCAGGCGTTGCCTCCGAGCCACTAATCTGAATAACGCGAAAACCTTGTTGATGCAGAAGCTGACCGAGCTCGTGTAAGGAATAGAGACGCACGCTATGTTTGCGTTCTTGTTGCTGGCCGTCTTCGCTCATAAGAGAGCGCTTAACATTCATACGCGAGGTGATGTAATCGAAGCTCGCCTCTTCCATGCACAAACAACCATCGCCCTGAAACCAGCAGTGGTTTGGCATTTGCTGTAAGACATAGTCGCGATTGATGACATCTAATAGAAGCACGCCCATGGGTTTGAGCGCCTGATAAAAGAGGGAGATAATCCGCTTGTTATCATCGTCGTGAGAAAGACCAAAGGTGGTGCCGATGCACAAAAGCGCGTCAAAGTTGCCTTCGAAGCTGAGCTCGCGCATGTCTCCAAACATGAAATTGACATTGAGATTGCGCGCGCGCGCCTCGTTCATGGCACGCGACAACATCACCGGAGAGCTGTCGAGACCCACAGGCAAATAGCCTCGACTAGCGAGCTCAATGGCATGATGGCCTAAGCCACAACCTGCATCCAAAATCGTCGAGCCTGCTTTGAGGCCGAGAGTTTTCTCAATAAAACTACATTGCCTGGCCACCTGATGTTCAGTTGGCGGCCACACGGTGCGTAAGTAGTCTTCGTCAAAAAAGCTAAGATGCCAATCATCCTCGACACCACGAGCTTTGGGGCTGTCTTCTTTTTCAGCCAGCGAATTCGCGTCTAAGCGACTGGAGTTTGCTTGAGCCGCCTGAGCGCTGGTATCGACGACATTATTGTTGGGGCTTGGTGGATCGGATTCGATGCGCACGTAGTCCGACAACTCGATGGCATCATCATTACTATCCTCTTCCTCAGCAGCAGACAGGTCTACATCGACACCTGACTCTTCTGTATTTGCCGCTTGCTTATCATACTCATTATCGGAAGGAGCAGACGCGTGATCAGGCTCCGCCGAGCTAGGAATAGACGGCGAATCGGATTCGATGCGCACATAGTCTGACAACTCAATGGCATCATCGTTGCTAACCTCTTCCTCGGCGCTTATTTTTTCTAGTGGAAGACTTGATGGCCTAAATGAATGTGCAGGAGGTTTATTGGAGTTGTGAGAGAGAGGCGCATCAGAAGGTCGCGTTTGAGTCTCTGTCGTTGTTTCCTCCGTGCACTCGCCTGAACTCATGCAACCTCACCATGCCCGACCAAGCGCTCACCCATATGCATGAAATCGCCTAACGATGCGCTGCGCTCAAGCGGCTGAGCTTGTGGTGGATAGGCCAATATGACGGTGGAACCTAAACAAAACATGCCGAGTTCATCGCCGCGCACAACCTTAGGTCGAAAGGGATCGGCGTAACGGCGCATTGATACAGGCGGTTGCGCGCTGGACTGATTGGTCTGCAAATCGTCAAAACTCAGGCAAATACGCCCTACTCCCATGGCACCCACCATGATCACCGCAGTTGGTCCCCATACAGCGTTATCGATAAATATGGCAACGCGTTCGTTACGAGAGAACAATTTGGGAACGTAGTTAACGCCCAGCTTATTAACGGGATAAAGTGTGCCCTGCATGTGACGCAGATGACTAATTTCGCCATCCACAGGCGCGTGAACACGGTGATATTCTCGAGGAGAGAGGTAAATGACTAAAAAATCTCCCCCCGCGTACTGAGCAGCATCGTCATCATCGCCCATGAGCTCTGGCAATGTGTAACGCGTGCCCTTAATGACCAAGTCGAGGTCTTGTGTGATAGGACCAGCGGCCTCAATACGGCCATCGGCAGGCGATATTAGAGTATTCGAAGCGGCATCAATGGGACGCGCACCATCGCGTAAGGGTCTGGTAAAAAACTCGTTAAAGCTGCGGAACCCTCCTTGAGGGACAGCAGCCTCATGCAAATCGACATTCCATGCATTTCGATAAATGTTGAGAAAAGGTCGCAATAAAGTTGGGTGCAATTGCCGATCGGCAAGTTTGCCCAATGAATGGCTCATGGAGCGACTCGGAATCCACCGTATTGAGTTTTCCAGCAGAGCTTTGCGCATACTCACAGTAAGTGCTCCCACCCGTTCAGCGTCTTTGTTGATGCTATCGAAGGTATGTATGCAGCGTCAATACTACAAAGCACGTGTATCTCGTTCGCCAGTACGAATACGCAGTGCCTGCTCGACGGGAAGCACAAATACCTTGCCGTCACCAATGTGCTCTGTCTTCGCTGCCTGCTCAATCGCGTCGATAGCGGCGTTAACCAGCGCGTCATCGACAACGATTTCGATTTTTGTCTTCTTGATGAATTCCACCACAAAGGCCGAACCGCGATACACTTCGCGTTTTCCCCCAGTACGACCAAAACCGCGCACCTCTGAAATCGTCATCCCCTGAACACCAATCGCCATTAGTGCATCTTTGACTTCATCAACCTTAAAAGGTTTGATAATTGCTTCTATTTTTTTCATGCGAGAGCCTCCGTTGCAGGTCGTTAATCTGACGACACTGTTGTAATGTAACGTATCGCACCCGTGCTTGGCACATCATAGCGGTAACTATTAGTTGAAGGAACCGACGCTACGGGTTGGGTGCCGAAAACGAGAGTACGCGTTGCCATGTGTTTCCCGATGCGCTGCCACTGCTCGGGGGAAAATGTCGCGCGTGACAGAGCGACATCAAATCGACCCTCCATATGTTTCAGGGGATGCTTGGGATCGATACCGATGTCCATAACGCGCACCCGCGCTGCGAACTCTAGGGCGCCAATGCAAAAACGTAGAAATGCCACTCGTTTGCGTCGCGGCTCGACAAGCAGGATGTCGATATCGGGATACAAACAGGCCAAAGGGATACTGGGTGCGCCTCCGCCTGCTCCCACATCCACAAGGCTCTGTGCTTTGCCGAGCAATTGATGTTTGCTGATCGCTAGCGCATCCAGGAAAAGTATTTCAGCCCTGGCACGTTGTGAGTTCCCAGCGAACAAACTGGTGTGTTCGCTCCAATCGTCGCAGAGCTGGCCGAACTTGAGCAATCGCTGTCGCTGTAAAGAAGACAGTCTTATGTCTAGTCTCTCGATCTGTTCGTCGAGACTATATGCGTAGTTATCTTTGCCCTGCCCCTCGGTGTCGCTTGTATGCTTAGGGAAAGCCATGGATAGAGTGTAGGCTGTTAACGGTTACTACGTAGTTCGGTAATTCGGGCCTTGATCGATTTTGCATCCGCGGCTTGAGGGCGAGCGCGTAGATATTCTCGGTAATAATCGATGGCATCACGAGGGCGATCCAGTTTTTCAGCAACCAAGGCAAGGTTGAAATAGAGCTCGGGCGCATCAGCGAACTGTTGAGCTGCCAAAAAAGCCTGCATTGCGGCGTTGTAGCGCTCCTTGTCGAACATCTCCGTACCGCGTTCGAAAAAAGTTCGCGCTTCTGCATTTAGAGTGCTGCGCTTGGGAGGTACCAGTTTAACTTGCGCACGCTGTCTGTTGTACAGCGCATTGAGGGCTGCGATGCGCTTCTTCACATCGCTTTTTTCGGTATCGTTCAAGGTCGCGCGTTTGAGGTATTGCTTAAAGTAATAAACGCCGGTTTTGGCGTCACCCATGCGCTCACATACACGCGCTACATTGTAGGCCAATTCTGGGGTGGGATAACATTTGTAAGCCTTGGCAAACCATTTGCGCGCTGAATCTAAATCATTGGCTTCGTAATAATGCACGCCCTTCTCAAACCAGGCCTGAGCTTGCTTCCCTGTTGTTTGCGCATATGCCGTAGCGCTAATAAGCCCACTGATCACAATCAGCGCCATCACGCGTGCCATGCTTTTTACCTTCATGATATTCCCTGTATACCCTTTAGTTTGCCATGGCTTGTGGGTGACTTCTAGGTCTTACACATCCATTGTATCGTGAGTACGCACTCGTTGTTTGCCCGGAAAAACACACTTAAAGCCCTTGCCTTCGGATCACTATTTTTTGCACAAGGCACCATGGCAAAGGCTGATTACCAACCGTCGAGTCATGCATGGAATGGTCTGTTTCAATTTGCCCAACTAGCTTATGAACAAAAGATTAAATTAAAGACACTGCGCACTCTCACACCTGCCACGCTAAGTGAAACACAGGCTCTTATTGTGTTCTCTCCGCGTACCACAATCCCTCAACACCCTGTACATCGCTGGATCAAACAAGGAGGGCGTCTGGTAATCATGGATGATGTAGGCAAGGGACAGGCCTTTCTTAAGCACTACGGAATTCACCGAGCTTCAGTACCGACTCAACACGCCACGCATCTGCGCTACTACCCTTCCCTGCGTCTTGCATTTCCAACCCGGCATACCCAGCACGCGCTCCTACAAGGTGTCGAAACCCTCATCACCAATCATCCCCGTGTCCTTACACACAAAGCGCTGAAAACGCTGTTTGCCTATAGTCCCACATCTTCATCATCACGCGGCCTAGTGTTTGCAGGCTCGCTGGACCAAGGACGCCTGGTTGCGATCTCGGATCCAAGCATGGTTATCAATCTTATGATGCAATTCAGCGGTAATGTTCGATTCGCTCGCAACCTGCTTACATACCTGAGTAAACAAGGAAGCTCCACGATTGGCATTGTCCTACCCAACGCCGATTGGCGGCTGGGTTCATCGAAATGGGCCACATTAATTGGTGAAGTTGACGCGCTAGAGTCGCGATTCGATTCCGACTACATCCTGCGCATCATTGGCGTGTTGCTCACTATCGTACTGCTCACACTCATGTTATGGCGCGGCTTATCGCGTGCGAGCAAAGATGCATCGCAAATCCACGATGTACTTGCACTACCCCAACCCTCAGATTCTTCTCAGGTGATTGAGTCATGAATCAACCCTCATCTGCCCTACATAATGCGGCGCGTTCTGTTATCGAAACCCTACAGCAGGTTTTTGTGGGACCTCGAGAGATCCCAGAAGCCCTGCTCGTCGCTCTTTTTGCCCGCGGGCATGTGCTGCTCGAAGGGGTTCCAGGGATCGCCAAAACTACGCTCGGTAAATCCTTTGCACAGATCATTGGTTGCGATTTTAAGCGCATTCAGTTTACGCCGGATCTTTTGCCCGCAGATATCACTGGGACCTATGTATTGTCTCCCCAAGAACAACGCTTTGTATTGCGTGAGGGTCCTCTCTTCACCTCCATTGTACTTGGAGACGAAATCAATCGTGCATCCGCAAAAACCCAAAGTGCCCTGCTCG
>CAYWAT010000012.1:8647-11596 GCA_964456305.1 uncultured Polyangiales bacterium
TGGGGAACGCCGTTCATTACCGCGCCCCTTTATGGTGATCGCTACGCAGAATCCCATCGATCATCAGGGAACCTTTGTTTTACCAGAAGCGCAGCTCGATCGTTTTCTTTTCTGCATCAAACTGGGCTATCCCTCTGAGTCTGACGAACTTAAGGTGCTCAAACGCCATGCCTCGTCCATGCAATCGCTTCGCCCTTGTTTTGAAGCGATTCACATCAATCAGATTCAACACGAAGTCGAAGAGGTTTTCGTCCACGACGAAGTTCTTCATTACATTGTTTCGCTTGCACGGTTCACACGTGGACATCCACAGGTTGAGCTTGGCGTATCACCGCGCGCTGCCTTGGCATTAATGCAGGCGTGCAAAGCAAAGGCCTGGTTGTACGAGCGAGATTATGTGATCCCAGAAGACGTGCAGGACCTTGCCGAAAAGGTATTTGCCCATCGTCTTACGCTCAATGCGCAGGCAGAGATTCAGGGCGTTAGCAATACCCAGGTGGTTCAAATGACCCTAAACCAGGTTCCCCATCGAACCCACTGAGTCATGCGACCTATCGCAACACCAAGCGCTTATTACCTTTTTGCAACCACGACAGGTTTAGCTTTCGTCGGACTTATCCTTAGCTCGACCTTGCTTGTCGTGATGGCAATGGCTTGCTTGTTTCTTCTCAGCAGTGCCTTTGCTCTTACCCTTCCCTTGAGCCGACAACTACGCCGAGAGGGCTTTGCATTGACATGGAAGCTGTTGCCTCAACCTGCACCCATGATTAACGCCGATATCAATCTGGAATTTTGCTTGCGTTACCGAGGCAAAGAAAAACTGCGTGTGATGCGTGCCACGCCTATCACCAATCAGCGCATTAAAAACAAATACAGCCATTGTTTTTATGCTTTGTCAGGATCACAGGAGAAACTTTCTTTCAGAGTTAAGTGTGATCAGTTAGGCATTGCCGTGTGTTATGGCATTGCGATGAATATCCAAGGCGCTTTAGGCTATTTTCGCGTGCCTCTTTATTTCCCACACATGCTCCGTTTTTATGTCGAGTCTACCTTTTGGCAGCCATCGTCAAAAAGACATTCTACTGCATATATGCGCAATGCAAACAATCATTTAAAAAAGCAAAGACAGCAAAAAAACGATGGTGATATTCATACGCTGCGCAAGTATCAGCCTGGTGACCCCTATCGACATATTTCCTGGCGAGCAACGGCACGGCATCGAGACCTTATCGTTGCAGAGCGCAATGCTGTCGAAGAAGAAAGCCACTGGTTTATTTGTGATATCGGCATTGCATTTAACGATGCAAAACATTCGCAAAAAGTCTTACATCTCGTTCAGTGGCTGCTGTGGCATGTGAAGCAATGCCACGCTGAAGGCTCGCCCTGGGGAATCAATGTTTTTGATACAGACACGCTAAGACAACTGCCCAAAGGCCTAGGGGGCGCGCATTTCCAGAACAGTGTTGCGCTTAGCCGAATGATTCCCGATATCATCTCTAACGAGCGCGTGTCTCTAAATATGAACATGATGGTTGAATGGCTAGGAAAGCTCCTCGAATTTCAACACGGCATTATGTTCAAAGATAAAGACGGGAGGTGGGATGCGCCGGCTCTCATCCACTACGTTCGTCACAACCTCTCCCATCAATCCCAGTCTGGATCTGTTTGTAATCATAGCGACTGGGAGTTGCTTTTAGATGCATGTCGTTTTTATGGTCTTGCACTTCCCGCTTTGAATTCAGTCTCGTCGTCGCGACGTGCACAATCTTTTTTAAGATCATTAGAAATGCTGGTTGATGCAAAAGAAAAGCATTCAACTATTCACATTGCGATCGATCCAAGCTCGCTAGAAAACAATACCTCAATTGCCTCGGCTTTGCATCGGATAAAAAAGCAAGGAAACAAGATTGAAATGACAGTTTTCTCAGACTCTCATCGCGAGATCATCGCAGCAGAGTGGCACATTCCACCTACGTCGATCAATGTTATAAATAAGCGTGGATAAGCCCTTACAACAAGCAGAGCCAGCATGGGAAGATCCGCGCAAAGTCTTATCTCGTTATGGCATTCATCCAAGTCGTAAATACTCACAGAATTTTCTTGTCACTCCCCATACTGTTGATGCCATTGCCTCTGCACTGGGCCTGCAAGAAGATCAATATGTTGTAGAAATCGGCCCCGGCGCGGGGAGTCTCAGTGCAGCACTTCTACGACGCGGACTAAGAGTTTATGCATTTGAATACGATCCGCGTATGATTGCGATCCTAAACCAGGAATTTGCTTCTTTTCCCTTGCAAGTAAAATTGGGCGATGCACGCAAGCTCGATCTACAGGCTTTATGTTTAGAGTTCGAGGACAAGATTAATCTCGTAGGCAATCTGCCTTACGCAATCACGGGTATCTTTTTGCGCCGCCTTTGCGAGCAGGCGAACTACCTACATCAAGCCATTGTAATGGTTCAAAAAGAAGTGGCAGAGCGCATGATTGCCTCACCAGCAACTAAAAATTACGGAGCGCTCAGTGTGTTCTTGCAACGCCAGTTTGATCTTGGCTGCCTGTTACGAGTTCCCGCCCACGCCTTCTATCCCAAACCCAAGGTGAGCAGCGCCGTAGTTTCGCTTAAACCAAGAGCCTGTGTACCGATTCCCAATTTTGATCATGTGGTCCGATGTGTTTTTCAAAAACGGCGCAAAACCTTACGCAATGCTCTAGATCAGTGTCTCGAAGGACTCGATGGGCATGCTCTTGGCCCTATATTTGCGGCATGTCAGCTCGATCCACAACGGCGTGGTGAAACACTTAGCATTAGCGAGCTTGAGGAACTTGTGAGCCAGATCAATCGGCAAATCGAACTGTGAACTTACTGAGGTCTCTTTTCGTACGTTGCTAAAGCCTCAGCAATTCGTTGAATTTCACGTAACCGTTGTTTGGGCAATAACACTGCAATAT
>CAYWAT010000012.1:11696-34978 GCA_964456305.1 uncultured Polyangiales bacterium
ATAAGACTAGTCAAATGTATCAAAAATACATAAAGACATGCAAGGCAATGAATTCAATCGATAAATTTTGTGTCTTGAAGTCTATTTTCTAGTTTTTCTTCAAGCCCTACTAAGGCTTCTTTTCGTACGTTGCTAAAGCTTCAGCAATTCGTTGAATTTCACGTAACCGTTGTTTGGGCAATAACACTGCAATATCCAGCAAAGAACGGATTTCAGGCGTATCTTTAGGCTGTAAGCCAAGTAGGCGATCGGGTGTTGTCTCTAGGGCGCGACTAAATGCCACCAAGGTTGGAACCGAAGGCAAGCAACGCCCTCGCTCAATGCGACTCACCAGCTCGACGGACACCTGCGCTTGCTCAGCTAACTTCGCCTGAGTCATACGCAGAAACTCACGTCGCTCACGCAAGTTTGTCGCAATGGTGTGTTTGATGGTTGTCACAGAGGCAAAAGAATTGCCTGCACGCGATCAAGAAAGAAGGATTGATAAGACTAGTCAAATGTATCAAAAATACATAAAGACATGCAAGGCAATGAATTCTATTGATTTAATTTATATTAAGAAATCAAGTGAAGATACGATTAAGTGTATTGTTATATGACGACAGTTGAGGATTATAAGTTAAGATATTTGAAAACCACCGGGGGCCAACAAACGCATTGAGGCCTCCCGTAAAAACATAGTCTTTTCAGGGAACTGAGGGACGAGATGGTAGAGAGCTTCCTAATCTAGGTAGCATCCGCATCGACTTTTTCGATCCAGTAGCGGATCTCTTTTTCGATCACTTCTATGGCCTGTTTTTGAAAGAGGCGAAACATTAGAGGGACTTGTAACGCAATAGCAATAGCGGATGGCTCGAGCAGTAACTGACCGCTAAGGGCAACTCCTTTGACGTTAAAAGAAAAATCTGCCGTGTATTGATCTTTCCATGTAAGTTGCGGATTGTAACGCGCATAGCGATTTTCGTAGGAGTCCCACGCGCTATCGGCAACTTTGCGCGCGGTGGGTAGATCGAGATTGTGTTCAACGCGGTGCTTCATGTATAGCCTCCTCACTCAAACAGAGGTCGTTTAAAGAGAGGGCCTTTATGGCTCAGATTTTGTTCCCGGCAATTCCTCTGAGGGTTGGTTAGATTTCGAAGACGTAGAAGGGAGTCCCAGGGAACGGGCTCGGGCAGACCAGCGAGTGCGTGCCAATGCACGTGTGTCACGCACGGGGTCAGCCTCATCGACAATTTCGCGGCCTAGTAGTGTTTCGACAACATCTTCGACAGTTACGACGCCTGCCAAACCTCCATATTCGTCGACTACGATCGCGATTTGCTCGTGTTTATCGAGCATGCGTTCAAGTAACTGGGCAATAGGTAGAGATTCGGGAACGGTGACGATGGGACGGCGAATATCACCCAAGGTGCGATCGCCTTGAGCTTGGGCCATGAGCAAAAGCACCTCATTCTTGAGCACATAGCCAGTGATGGCATCTTCGTGCTCGAGCCACACCGGAATACGTGAAAAACGCATCGCACTACGCTCTTGCTCCATGGTTTCTTGTACGGTGACCGTTTCATCCAATGCAGCGATCACCGTGCGAGGAGTCATGATGTCGCGCACCCGCTGATTGCCTGAACTAAGTAGGTTCTTCAAGATCAACGACTCCGATGCTTTCATGGTTCCCTGCAGTGCGCCAAGGCGTGCGAGGGCGACCAGGTCATCTCGACTCACCGTGGCATCGTGAGCGCGCTCTACCGCAAGCAGACGGGTCAGTTTTTCTGAGAGAAGCACCAAGGGCTTGAGGATCCAAATCATGATCACCAAGACCCGTGCGGTCCACGCAGCCAGTCGTTGACAATAAAGAGCTCCTAAGGTCTTGGGGATAATTTCAGACAAGACCAAAATCAGTATGGTCAGAATGGCAGACACGATGGCCAATACATTGGAGCCCCATAGAGCTTGTGCCTGAGCTCCAGCGCCTGCAGCGCCGATCGTATGGGCGATGGTATTGAGGCTCAGGATAGCGGCAAGAGGGCGATGGATATTGGCTTTGAGTTCATGCAGAGAAGCTGCTGCTTTATGTCCCTGCTCTTCGAGTTTAGCGATGTAGGTAGGTGACAAGCTCAGCAGCACAGCTTCGAGAAGTGAGCATAAAAATGAGAAGCCCAATGCAACGCTGGTGTACAAAATGAGGAGCAACATAGCGCTAGACAAAAATCTCAATGAATGGTAGCTGGCCACTCATGCTGGAGGTTAAAAAGATACGGCGCAATCTGGACGGACTTTGGGAAGACATCAAGTCACGAAGCCAGAATGTATCGCAGTGGCTTAGTCAGCAAAGTCACGAGCAAGCCGATGTCTTATATCGTAGGGCGAAGGATACCTCAGACCAACTAACTCGTCTTAACCGCAAGGTCATGGACAGGGTTTTGCAGCGTCATGAGATTGTTGAAGACACACCTAAACAACAAGATCCTAAACCAAAAACAACTCAGTCAAAACGAAGCACAGCAAAGTCCTCGTCATCAACGAAGTCTACAAAAAAGTCAGTAGTAGGCCAGTCGCCTAAGTCTAAGAGTTCGGCTAAGCCAAAGCAGAAAAAAGCAACTGCAAAGAGGGCAAAGTCAACATCGACCGCCAAATCTCGGTCGACAACACGAAAAAAAGCAATAAAAACTGAAGCCAAGTCTTAGGGGCTGTAGCTCAGCTGGGAGAGCGCTTGCGTGGCACGCAAGAGGTCAGGGGTTCGATCCCCCTCAGCTCCACAAAGGCAACTTACCACATAGGGGACTTAAGATGTCCCTTAGAACGAATCAAAATATCGATAATCGCTCGGTTATAGTAGTTTCGCTTTTGTACATGAACGGCCACACGACTGTTATAAAGCGCCCGGCCTTCTTCAATTTCATCCGCTAGAATATCAAAAAGATTATCCTGCTGGATGCCATCGCCTATTTTGCTTTCGTTATAAAGCGACAAGTCACTTGCGATGGCACGAGCGAGTCGGTTGGCAGCTTCGTCGGTTTCGATTTGGGCCATATCAATTAGGAACGATACGCCGCTTTGCATCCTTAGGTCAATCTTGTTTACCTAAGTGCACGCCAACCGATATCACGACGATAAATCTTGTGCGTGTAGTCGATGGTATCGGCCCAATGGTACGCTTTCTGCGCTGCCTCGCGGAGGTTATCACCAATCGCCGAAATCGATAACACCCGTCCCCCCGAGCTGCGTAATACCCCTTCTTCATCGCATTGCGTTCCCGCATGAAACACCGCGACATCGCCAAGCTGGGATAGCGTGTCATCGATGCCAGTGATCGCGTCACCGCATATGGGTTTAATGGGGTAACCCTGTGCCGCGAGCACGACATTAAGTGCTGCTGGCGCATGCCAGTTTGCCTTAACCTGGTATAGGCTGCCTGGCTTGAGTCCAGCGCGGAGCACGTCCAATAGTGAGCCCTGCCATCGTAACATTAGCACTTGGCATTCGGGATCACCGAAGCGCACGTTGTACTCAAGCACGTAAGGTCGCCCATCAACGATCATCAGTCCGACAAAGAGCGTCCCACGGAAAGAGCGTCCTTCTTCGCGCATACCTCGAAGGGTGGGCTCAACAATGGATTCTTGGATCTCTTTTTCGAGTGCTTTGTTCATACAGGCAGGGGGCGAGTAAGCTCCCATCCCGCCGGTGTTGGGGCCCCGATCGCCATCCTCTAAACGCTTGTGATCTTGTGCCGCTGCGAGAGGAACATAGGCCTCACCATCGCTTAAAACGTGGTAGCTGATTTCCTCGCCCTCAAGACAGGACTCAATCACAACGGAGCAGCCTGCATCGCCGAATCGCTTTGCCTTCATCATGCTGTCCACAGCAGCGCAGGCTTCTTCTGCATTGGCGGCAATCACAACACCTTTGCCACCCGCCAAGCCATCGGCTTTGACCACTAACGGGCTGTTCTTCTCCAGGATATAAGCCTTGGCGGCATCGGCATCGTCGAAAACAGCAAAGTCAGCGGTGGGGATACCGTGTCTTTGCATAAAATGCTTGGCAAAGGTCTTTGAGCCCTCCAGCTGCGCCGCTGCTGCATTTGGCCCCCATACGGGAATGCCTGCGTCTGACAGGCGATCAGCAAGCCCGTCCACCAACGGTTTTTCCGGACCGATGAGCACTAGCTCGACCTGTTCTGTTAGAGCCAGCTCGACGAGTGCCGGGTAGTTCGTGGCATCGATAGCCACATTACGCGCACAACTTACGGTACCAGCATTGCCTGGGGCACATACAACCTCAGCCTCTTGGGACAAACGCCAAGCCAATGCATGCTCGCGCGCACCACTACCGATCACCAAAACTTTATTCGTTGATGGTTTCATTTTAGTGCCGAAAATGCCTTGTTCCTGTGAAGATCATGGCGATGTTAGCGGCGTTCGCAGCGGCAATCACCTCATCGTCGCGTTTTGAACCACCAGGCTGAACAATGGCGCGCACGCCTGCCTCGGCAGCACGCTGGACGCCATCTGCAAAGGGAAAGAAGGCATCCGAGGCAAGCACACAACCTGTTGACTGCTCCGCTGCTTTACGCGCAGCGATATCGACACTCATGACACGTGACATCTGACCTGCGCCTACACCGTATGTGCAAGCTTGTTTTGCCAAGACGATCGCATTGGATTTCACGTGTTTGACAACGCGCCAAGCGAACTCGAGATCCGCTAGTTCGTCAGCGGTGGGCTGACGCTTTGTTACGCAGCGGCTCCCAGAGATTTCTTCTGGGCTTGTTCGATCGCGATCCTGAACAACCGCACCGCCGCTAATGCGCTTGTATTGCGTTGCGGCGTAAGCATCGCCTAACCATTGATGAGTCGCTAAGATGCGCAGGTTTTTCTTGCTGTGCAGGTGTGCAAGTGCCTCCTCATCAAAAGAGGGGGCTATCACGCACTCTACAAAACTCTCTATCATCGCGGCTGCAGTTGCGGCATCCACCTTTCGATTGAAGGCAACCACAGAGCCAAATGCGCTTAGGGCATCGGCCTCACGTGCTTGCCGAAAGGCCTGCTCCAACGTGGATGCTTGTGAGACACCGCAAGGGTTTGCGTGCTTGATCACAACCGCGGCGGGCTGATCAACAAATTCCAAGACACATTCAAGAGCTGCATCAAGATCGACCCAGTTATTAAAGGAGAGCTCTTTGTCGCCTTTGTCCAGCGCTTCCGCACAGGCGAGACTTCCTTCAGGCGCATGGCTATCGCGATAGACCGCAGCGCGCTGATGCGGGTTTTCGCCATAACGCAAATCGCTGATTTTGTGCAAACTCAGATTTAAGCGCTCAGGCCAGTTGCTCTCTGAAGATTGCCCCTGAGTTGCACAACACTGCTCAAGGTACTGGGCAATAGCAGCATCGTAGTCGGCGCTAAGACGAAAGGCATACGTGGCCAATTGCTGACGCATGGCTTGCTCGACGCCACCTTGTTCGCGCAAAGCCTTGAGAACAGCATCGTAGTCTTGCGGACGTGTGAGCACGGTCACACGAGCATGGTTCTTCGCGGCACTGCGAAGCATGGAGGGGCCACCGATATCGATATTTTCGATGATTTCATCGTGCCCGGCGCCGCGCGCAAGGGTTTCTGCAAAGGGATATAAGTTAACGCATACCAAATCGATGGGGTGTCCGCCGATATCGTGTAGCTGTTGACGATCGTCGTCGCGATCGCGCATGAGAATGCCGCCATGCACGCGCGGATGCAGGGTTTTGACCCTCCCTTCCATCACCTCTGGAGACGCGGTATAATCAGCGACATCGATGATTGGGATGCCAGCGGCGCGTAATGCTTTGGCAGTTCCACCGGTGGATAAGATTTCAATGCCGAGCTCGGCTAAGCCTTGGGCAAAAGAGGCAACGCCCTCCTTATTGGATACCGAAATCAGCGCACGTTTAACCTGTTGTACACCTGTCATGACCTGCCTGCCCCTATCGCGCCTTGCGAGAGCGGTCAACGCTCAGCATGGGCGCTCAATCTCAAAGGTCGATCGTATCGCAACGGGTGTTGGTCGCTGCGTCGCCTAGGCACTCCGATACAAACGCGCTGGGCCATTGCAGGGGGTCGGTGGTAAGGATACGAAGCCCGCCACGGCGCTGTAAATCTGGATGGGTTAGACCGCGTGCGCGCAAGAAGGCGCTCAAGTGCTGCGCCGTTGCTGCTGCGCTATCAACCACGCGTACGAAGCGATGATCAGCGTCGAGCAAGGAATGCAGGGTGGACATTAACATCGGGTAATGTGTGCAGCCTAAAATAAGGGTATCGATATGCTGTCGGAGCAACGGGTGCAGATAGTGCTCGAGAACGCGCTGCGGGACCTCACCCTCGAGCCACCCCTCTTCTACGAGAGGAACGAGCAGAGGTGCGGCTTGGCAATGAAGCTCGATGCGCGAATCCAATCCTGCACACGCCCGGGTATACGCTCCTGAACGCACCGTGCCCCGTGTTGCCAGCAAGCCAACACGACCACTGCCTGTCGACTGGGCTGCGGCTTGAGCCCCTGGCAGCACAACGCCCACAACAGGCATATCAAGTTCCACCGACAGAGTCTCCAACGCTACTGCACTCACGGTGTTACAAGCAACCACCAGCGCCTTGACTTGATGTGCTGCCAAAGCTGCCGCGCATTTACGCGCATAGCGCAAAACGGTTTGTGGACTGCGACTGCCGTAGGGCACGCGTGCGGTATCACCGAGGTATAAAATGTCCTCTGCGAGCATATGCTCCCGCAGGGCACGCACAACGGTTAAGCCTCCAAGCCCAGAATCGAAAACCCCCAGCGCACGCGGGTCGCCCGAGGCCATTTTGTATCTTGACGACAAAGGCATAATGAGTGTGAGATTAGGGTTCTATAGCCGACCCATTGCGCAAGCCACAGCATAAGTCTGACTTAAGTTAACCCGATGCAACTCTCTCTCGCCACGAACGCTCAAGACTCGGCTTTGATGCTCGCCGCGCAAGCAGTTGCCCAAGCGCCGGGAGCGACTGCAACGCTGTTTGATATCGTGCGCAGTCACGCTGTGCAGCACTATGCCGCTGGCTTGTATCAATTCATCGAGCTGCGGGTTGCCTCGTCAGACCTCAGCACGGTTTTGATGCAGGACCTGCAAGCGTGGGCTGCCAATGAGCAAGGTATGCAAGCGCAGGCAGTGGTGACCTCGCCGGATGACAGTGAAATTCAGGTGAGCATTCAAGCTCAGCTCTACCATCAGGCGCGACAATTGTGCATTGCGTCGCGCAAAGATGCCCAAAGCACAACAACTCTTTATGAAGACATGGCAGGTCCGGAGATATCCCTGCCGAGCCATGCACAGGCCTTGATCCGTCTTCGTGATGCACTGAGCTTTGATGAGTTTGAGGCCTTTGAGCTTTACGTGATTCGCGAGCTCGATTTGGATGACATCGCTTATGTTTTGGATGCGCCTCCCTTGGTGATCGAGCAGCGGCTTGCCTGCTCGATGCGTCACGCCTGGACGCTCGTTCACAATGAAAGTCATGCCATCGATCAAGAACAGCTACGCAAGCACTGGCTGAGTGAGTTTGCGCAGCTCATCCCCAAAACCGCTAAAAAGCAGGCAAGTTCGCAACCACCACAGCCTCCGGATCCCCTATCGGCAGGAAGTGTGCTTGGCAAGCGTTACGAAATCGCCGAGCATGTGGGTTCAGGAACCTTTGCCGATGTATACCGCGCCAACGATATCGAAGTGCCTGGGCATGTGGTCGCCCTCAAGTTGCTGCATCAACCCTCGTTATCGGAAAAAGCACGCAACACCGCCCTAAGAGAGCTCAGGCATATCGCCTCGGTCATGCATCCCTCTGTGGTGCAGTTCAAAGATAATGGTTGGCACCAAAATCGACTTTGGTTTGTTATGCCCTGGTACGAAGGGGAAACCCTCGAGGCGCGCATTCAACGTGCCCCGCTGACACGAGAGGAAGCTCGGCGTATTTTTCAGCCCCTGGCGCGTGCGTTAGCGGTGATGCACAAGGCGGGACTGCGCCACCAGGACATCAAGCCCGACAACATTTTTTTGGCGCGAGTGCAGGCACTGCGTGATGCTGAACACGCGCACAATGCCGAGATCTTCCCGATTCTTTTGGACCTTGGCGTCGCGGCTAAAGAGGCAGAGCGTCTTATCGCTGGCACACCAACTTATTTTGCTCCCGAGGTTGCGGCGAGGTTTGCCTCCATTGCAACAGATCGCGAGACCAGTGCCAAAGCGGATGTATTTGCGCTCGCATTAGCGTTACGCAATGCCCTGGATCCCGAAACTCAGGACACCGTGCATGCGGGCGCGATTCGCAACTTCATCGAGAGGCGCGCCACGCACGTTCCAGCAGCACCCAAGACGCGCGACCTGGCTTACCTACGTCCACATTTTCGACGTTGGCTTAATGTGGATCCCGATGTGCGACCCCAGGCCGAAGAGCTAGCCAAAGAACTGCGCATCCTCACGCTGCCCGAAGAAAAGCGCAAACGACGGCGCGCATGGATTCGTGGGGTGACGCCTTTTATAATCGCGGGTGGAGTGGTTTTTAGCGCTGTTGCTTATGAGCTCCACATGCGGGCTGAGCGACAAGAACTTGAAGCGCAGCGTGCGCGTGTTGCCGAGGCTAATGTGCGCGCCGATCTGCAAGTGTCGGATGAACGTCGCCGTGCCTTGGAGCGTGACTATCAAGAAATGGAAGGTCGTTATGCACGCAGTCGCATGAGCCGAGCTGAGCTTGATCATCAACTCACCCGCGTCGAAAAAGACAGAAACTTTTTGGCGCGCGAACTCGAGACCAACGAAAAACGGCGGCGCAGTCTGCAGCAACAGATACAAAGCACGCAGATTTCATTGGAAAATGCCCGCAGTGAAATCGCCCAGATTAACCAGGCACTTGAAAACACAATGCTTCAGCTACGCAACGAGCAAAGCCAAAACCAGCGGCTTAAGCGCAGCATTCAACAAGCACGCAACGATATCGATCGCGCCAAACGCAAATCGGCAGAGGAGCAAGCACGCATTGCCGAGCTCGAACAGTCGGTACGTCAACATCAACGTCAACGTGATCAGCTCGAAGATAAAAACCGAGATCTTCGCCAAGACAAGCAAAGACTGGAGAAAGAACGAGACGCATTAAAATCACAACTACGAACGCTCAAGGCTGTCCCTTCATCTAACGATAAGACCCCAGCGCCCGCAGATGCCGAAACGTTGACTCCCAATCGGGTTCCCTAAGACTTGAACCTACATATCTTTCGGTGCATCCCCAACGGTGGGCAAGTGAAACCATGATGGTGTTATGGAAGCGGGTTGAGCAATGGCTACGCAATGTGCTTGTGCATCGCATCCTCGGTGTGGAAGACACGCCCAATCGCATCGCCTGGGGTGTCTTTCTTGGATTTGTGGTGGGTTTTTCGCCAACGCTGGGTTTACAGATTTTACTTTACGTTGCCCTTGCAACTTTATTTCGCGTTAACAAAATCTCGGGCATCCCCATTATTTTTATCAGCAACCCTTTTACCGCCGTGCCCCTCTACTATTTCAACTGGCAGGTAGGACGCTTTTTACTCAGCGGCGCCTCGTTTCACATTCAACAAGAACAAGGCGACTCGATGCGCATTCCCAATCAAGCTCATGCCGATGAGTTGGACTGGTCCTCGCTGCTCGAGCCCGAGTCATGGCAGAGCCTATGGGCAGTACTGGTCAATCTTAGCCTTGATTTATGGTTGGGCTCTCTCGTGATGGGTGTGTTTACCGGTATCCCAGGCTATTTTCTTACGCTTTGGGCGGTTGGGCGTTATCGACGCACGCAATCCCTTGATCCGGAGACCGGCTCCGCCTAGGTGTGCCCAGCAACTATAGAAAGAAGCTTCATGATGCCCTCCCATCAAGCCCCACGTCGAATACGCGCGCTGCATCTCGCTATCGGTGCATGTGCCATTGCCTTGCTTGCATTTGCTGACCTTGGTAGCAAAGAGTGGGCGTCTGAGCGTTTGTCACAGGCGCGCACGCTCAATATCCCGCCTGTGTGCGAGCCCGATAAGCAAGGGCAACGCCATAGCCAACGACTGCGTAGCGATACAATTGTGCTTATCGAAAACTATCTTGAGTTTCGTTACGCCGAAAACTGCGGTGCCGCCTTTGGGTTAATGCGTGAAGCGCCTAAGATTGTACGCCGTTCGGTATTTGCGCTTGCGGCGGTGATTGCCAGTTTATTTCTCATCTGGATGGTTTGGCAGGGACGCGGAGGCGCCTGGTTCATGTATAGTGTTCCTCTAATTGTAGCGGGAGCGATAGGTAACTTGGCCGACCGTATCCATCGCGGTTATGTGGTCGACTTTATTCGCTTTCATGTGCACAACCAATGGGAATGGCCCACCTTCAATGTGGCCGACATGTGGATTAGCATTGGCGTCACGATGTTGATGATCGACGGCATCTTAGAAGGACGACGGGAAAAACGCGCAGCGCAGGCCCTGCAAGCACAAGAACAACAACAAGCAGAGCAAGCGCTTCCTGCAACCCCTGCCAGCACATCCACCGAGTAGTTCGTGGCCTTGCGCCCCCTTGCACCCCAGGACACACGCGACGAACAATTCATGCGTCTTGCCTTGCAAGAAGCGCAACGCGGAAAGCCCAGCCCCAACCCGCACGTGGGCGCTGTGGTGGTGTGTCATAACCAGATTATCGGTGTCGGGCACCATGCCCAAGCCGGTCAGGCTCACGCCGAAATCGCAGCCATACGTTCCGTATCAAATGCCAATGACCTGCGTCGAAGCACCCTCTACGTAACCTTTGAGCCCTGCAACCATTACGGTCGCACGCCACCCTGCACCGGTGCGATCATCGATGCAGGAATCCCCCGTGTCGTCATCGGCTGTCGCGATACGGCCCCGCATATCCCTGGCGCCGTTGAAAAGCTTCGGCAAGCTGGCATCGCGGTACACACCGAGGTGTGTGCAAAGGAAGCATTGGCAATGGTTGCGGACTTTACACGCCATCGCACTCAAGGTCTGCCTTATGTCACTCTTAAAGCAGCCACGAGCTTGGATGGTCGCATTGCCTTGTCCTCAGGAGCATCACGCTGGATTAGCAATGCCTTGGCACGCACCGAAGCCCACCGCTTGCGTGCAGAGAGTGATGCGATAGCGGTTGGCATTGGCACCGTTCTGTGCGACGACCCGCAGTTGACCGTGCGTCATACCTCTGGGCCTAACCCCATCCGTGTGGTTTTCGATAGTCAGCTGCGTATCCCTCTCAAGGCCTCCTTGGTGACCTCCGCGCACGCCTTTGCTACCTGGGTGCTGCACGCATCTCATGCAGACCAAGAAAAACGCGAGCAGCTGCAACGCAAAGGGGTTGATTGCATTGCAGTACCAGCATCGCCGCAAGGGTTAGATCTTAAAGCAGCCCTACATGCGCTGGCCCAACGCGATATTGTGCGTCTGTTGGTAGAGGGAGGCTCTGGAATTCACAGCACGTTATTGGCGCAAAATCTGGCGCAACGCATGATTGTATTTATGAGCATGCGTATCTTTGCTGAGGCCAATGCCCTGCCCTTGGTTTCGATTCCTGGTCTCACCCACGATGAGGTTAAAGCCACGTGGAAACTAAACCATCCCAAAGTCAAAGTGCTTGACGATAATCTTATGATCGAAGCGACCTTGGCTTCATCTTCCTAAACAGAGAAAGCAAGAATGTTCACTGGCATCATCACGCATCAAGGCGTTTTAACCCAACGTCATGTTAAAGATCACCATGAGCAGTCCTTGAGCATCGAATGCACCTGGGATAGCGCGCTGAGCCTGGGCGAATCTATCGCCGTTAATGGCGTATGCCTCACTGTTCGCCATATCGCCGAGAAGGGATTTGAGGCTGATATATCGAATGAAACCTGTAAGCGGACCACCTTGGGCGAACTGGTTATGGGTCAACGACTTCATCTTGAGCGCGCCGCAACACCGCAAAGTCGATTAGGAGGGCACTTTGTGACTGGGCATATCGATGGCGTCGGCAGCCTGCTGCACAAAAAACAACAAGGCGAAGCATGGCAATTTCGTTATCTCATCCCTGCTGAGCTCATGCCGGCGATTGCCCCTAAGGGCTCGATTGCGATTGATGGCGTTAGCCTCACGCCTAACTATATCGACATCGAGCACACACATCTCGATGTCACGTTGCTTCCCCACACCCTTAGCCACACCCAGTTAGGCACGCATACAGCGGGCACGCGCGTTAATCTGGAAACCGATATTCTCGCAAAATACGTGCTTCAATGCATGCATTACAGCAAGCCCTCTATTGCAAAGAGCGGATCCCAAGCTATTTAGTTCCGCCGTGACTGAATCTGTCTCCTATCGCAGTTGTCCTCAATGCAACACGAAGCAGGATGCGCGCAAAGCCTTCTGCGTGCAGTGCGGCTACGCCTTTGCAGACAGCGATGCATCGTCGTCTGTGGCTCCTGCTACACAAGGGCGCGAAGCAAAACAAACGATGTTCGGCTTGCCGGCGATTAGCCATGCCGATCTTGCCAAGGCTAAGGCCGCCGAAACAGAACCAAGTTCAAGCATACCCACCGAATCCGATAATGAAACATCAGATGTTTCCTTAACTCCACCACCTGCATCCTCTTCTTCATCGGTGTCATGGGTGGGCGGCACGGTTGATAATCTCCAGCGCTTAATCGGTTCTCCACTGGGAAAACGCCTGATCACTCGAAACAAAGTGTTGACCTTTGCTGCTATTATTGCTGTTACGGCCACCGGTTTATGGTGGCTTTGTTGTAATGATTCTGCACTGACTCTTCGCCTCGAACAAAACCAGCAAGGCGAACAGCTAGTCCTTCGTGAGGCGAGTATTCCAACCAATTCTCTCATCAGTTTTCACCACCAAAAGAGGCGATGGCAAGGCAATGCAATCAGATTTTCTCTGTTGGGTTATCCGCTTAAACTTGGCACCAATGAAGTTGTTTTAACGATTACTGAGCCTGGAGATACTAAGCCCGAAAAAGTTGAGTCCGATATCGAGGTTAATTTTCTTATTCGTCCGGATATCGATGCCTTTATCAACGAACCTTCTAAACTCAAACTGCATATTTACGCACCTGCGAGCGCAAGCGTCGAAGTTGAGGGCAAACAAGTTAAGCTCAACGAGGAGGGCGAAGGAGAGCTTTGGTATCCCGTCAAAGATCAAATCGCCCCGGATGCACGTCAGTTCCGCAAGATGCTGAACTATCGCGTGCGCGGCCTGCCTTCGCCTAAGTCGGGCAACGTTTCGGTCGTCATCCCCCTCGCGCATATCACTCTGGCCGAACCGGGAACACAGGTGGTTACCGAGGAAAGCTCGATTCGCCTGAGCGGGACCACACTTAAGGGAAGTCAGATGACCCTCGACGGTCGTGAGATTGCCGTTACCGAGAAGGGTAATTTTGCCCAAACGGTAGATCTTAAGGAAACAGGCACCCATGCCTTTCTGTTGCGCTCTGCACGCAGGGGAACCGTGCCAGCCACGCTTAAAGTGTATATCCAAAGAGTCTCCAGCATTAAACGTGAAGCCAGGCGATTCGGTGCGAGCAAGCACCTCAAGTACAAAAAGATCGCTGAGCGCCCGAAGCATTACATGGGACGCAAAGTCGCTTACACCGGCGATGTGTATCATATCAAAAATAAAAACGCGGGATGCATTGCCCAGATACTGGTGGATAAATGCGACCGACATCAGCGATGCCCGCTATGGTTGACGATTCCTCAACGCATCGAGAACATCAAGGTCGGCGACACCATTCAGGCCTACGGTGTCTTTGATGGAATGCAGCAATTTCGCACCGAGTCAGGCAAGGTCATGAGTGTTCCGCGATTGCAAACACGCTATGTGATCCCAGCGAAATAACCAGATAATGTGCCCTTCTTGAGATGTTCCCATGCACGTCGATGACTTAGATTATGAGCTGCCCGAAGCCCTAATTGCACGTGAACCTTGCGAGCAGCGTGACGCAAGCCGTCTGATGGAGGTTAACCCTCACCTCAATGCTGTAACGCATCGACACATACGCGACTTGCCGATGATGCTGCCCACATCGGTGATTATCGTCAACGATACGCAGGTCATCACAGCCCGACTATTTGCAACAGGGGCAAAGGGGCAAGATATCGAATGCCTCTTTATTGAACCCTACCTCATCGAATCACTTGCTCGGGCTGACTCGTTGCCGCCGATTCAGGAATCCTGGTTGGTTATGGTCAAAGGGGCCAAGAAAATAGCGATTGGCGATAGCCTACAATTCACTGCTGCAAATCACCATAAGGCCGCTCATGTCATCGCTCGTAATGAGCACAACTGGCTTGTCTTAGGGTTTGAAAGCAAAGGGGATGTCGACGAGCTAATAAACACGCAGGGACATATGCCCTTGCCCCCCTACATGCGCCGCCAAGCAAAGGCCAATGACAAGCAGCGTTATCAAACCATTTTCGCCCAACACCCTGGCGCTGTTGCTGCGCCCACAGCTGGGTTGCACTTTACGCCAGCCCTGGTGGATGCCCTTGAGAAACAGGGCCATCGCATTGTTCCCATCACGTTGCATGTGGGTCCTGGCACCTTTCTACCCGTGCGCACCGCAACCTTGGAAGAACACGCGATGCATGTAGAGCGTTACCGGATTCCAGAATCCACTGCAGCAACCATCCGCAAGGCACGCAAGCAGGGCATTCCCATTCTTGCAGTGGGCACCACGGTGGTTCGAGCTTTAGAATCGGCTGCCGATGAATACGGCTCGCTCATAAAACTAGAAGGCTCAACCGATTTATTGATTGCCCCTGGCTATACCTTTCGTGTGGTGGATTCTCTTTTGACCAACTTTCATTTGCCGCGATCCACGCTGATCGCCCTTGTAATGGCTTTTGCGGGGATCGATCTTATCCACGACGCCTATCGAGAAGCAATTCAGCATCGTTATCGTTTTTATAGCTACGGGGATGCCATGTTGCTCTCATCGCGAATGTCATGACAAAGCAAGCCCTGCAGTTTCGTGTGACTCATCGTGACGGATACGCACGGTGTGGTTTTCTGCAAAACTCTCGCGCTTCTCTGGAGACCCCTGTCTTCATGCCAGTTGGCACCCAAGCGTCGGTTAAGGGACTATCACCAGCAGAGGTCGCCGACACAGGTGCGCGCATCATTCTTGGCAATACCTATCACTTATGGCTACGTCCCGGTGCAGAACGCATCGCGGGACTTGGGGGACTGCATCGCTTTATGCGCTGGCCGCATGCCATTCTCACCGATAGCGGTGGTTATCAAGTTTTCTCTTTGGCAGCACGGTGCAAAATCAATGCGGATGGCGTCGAGTTTAGGTCACATATCGATGGTTCTAAACACTCTCTGACACCCGAGGAATGCATGCGCGTGCAGGCTTTGTTGGGCTCTGACATTGCGATGGTGCTCGACTGGTGTCCTCCCGGTCAGGCTGAGCGCAGCGAGGTGCAGAAGGCGATGGCCTACACCAGCAACTGGACGGCGCGCTGTCTCGCCTGCAATCGTCCTGATCATCAAGCGCGTTTTGGCATTGTTCAAGGCGGGACTTTTTTGGATCTGCGCCAACAGCACCTGGAATCGATCATGTCGATGAATATCGATGGAGTTGCCTTAGGCGGCTTTTCCGTGGGCGAACCAGTGGATAGCATGTACGAACTGCTCGATGCGCTGGCCTCATCTATGCCTCGCGACAAGCCTTGTTATCTGATGGGCGTAGGTACGCCGATTGATTTAATTCACGCGATAGGCAGTGGTATCGACATGTTCGACTGCGTGCTGCCTACGCGAAATGCGCGCAATGGTCAGGCATGGACATGGCAAGGACGGGTGAATCTACGCCAGGCTCGTCACAAAAACGATGATGCACCCCTCGATGCTCATTGTGACTGTGTGGTGTGCAGAACTTACAGCCGTGCTTACCTGCGTCATTTGTTTCAGGCCCATGAAATCCTTGGACCCCGGCTTGTTTCGCAACATAACCTTCATCTTTACGCAGCACTTACAAAAGCAGCACGGCAGGCGATAAAAGAACAGCGCTTTCATCGATGGGCCAAGGATACCCTGACCGCTATGCGTGAAGGCGATGAGGTTGCCACTCCATCGTGAATGCTGTTTTCACAGCTCTCTCTGCTTCTGTTAGAGAAGTTTATTCGCTGAACAAAGTATCGACATCGGCTTGAGTTAGACCCTTCAGTGGACTTCCCTCAGTGCTCAGTACATTCGCAATCAAGCCACGCTTTTTGGCGGATAGTTTGAGGATTTTTTGCTCGACACTGTGCCGAGCAATCAAACGATAGACATGCACTTGGCGAGTCTGGCCGATGCGATGTGCGCGATCGGTGGCTTGGTCTTCCACCGCGGGATTCCACCACGGATCAAAGTGAATTACCGTGTCGGCCCCAGTCAGGTTCAGGCCCGTACCGCCTGCTTTGAGAGAGATAAGAAACACACTGATAGACTCGTCAGCGTTAAAGCGGTCGACTCGCTCCATGCGATCTTTGGTTGAACCATCGAGGTATTCGTAGCTCACACCATCTTTGTCGAGCACGGTTGCCATAAGTTTAAGCATCTCGACGAATTGACTAAAAATTAACACGCGATGCTGACCCGAGGTGGCTTCTTGTATGATCTCGCGCAATGCGTTGAGTTTGCCACTTTCTTCATCGCCCCAGTCACCCGACAACTTCGTCAAACGAGGATCGCAGGCGACTTGGCGCAACCGTGTCAGCGCCGCCAAGATTTGGATTTGGCTTTTTGCGACACCTTGTTTTTTCACTTCGCTGAGCACGCTGTCACGCACTTGGCCAAGAATCTGTTTGTAGAGCGTGCTTTGCTCATCCGTCATCGGCACGATGATTTGTTGCTCGATCTTGTCGGGTAGATCTTTGGCGACATCGCCCTTTGTACGTCTCAAAATGAAGGGCATGATGGTCTCTCGCAGCTGCTTGGCGGACTCCTCATCACCACGATCGATGGGCTTGGCATAGTTTTCTTCAAAGTTTTTGAGATCCCCCAACAAGCCCGGGGAGACAAAGTCGAAGATGCTCCATATCTCGCTGAGTCGATTCTCAATGGGTGTACCAGTAAGTGCAAGACGTCTCTCGCTCGGCAGTCGCTTTGCCGCTCGAGCGGTGGCGCTAAGTGGGTTTTTGATGTGTTGCGCTTCATCCAAGATCACGTAGTCGAATTGATGCGTGCGCAGGAATTCTTCATCGCGCCGGAGCAGCGCATAGTTGGTGATCACGACATCTGCATCGGCAAAATCGTCTTTGTGTTCGTGCCGATCGGGTCCCTGCCACACCAAGCTCGTAAAGCTGGGCGCAAACTTACCGATTTCCGATTGCCAGTTAGGCACCACCGATGTGGGTGCAATGACCAATGCCGACAAACATCCTTCTTGCTGTTGGCGAACACGAGCCAACAACGCAATGGTTTGCAGGGTTTTACCCAACCCCATATCGTCGGCCAAAATGCCGCCGCTGCGCATGGTATGAATAAAACCAAGCCAGGAAAATCCGAGCTTTTGATAGGGACGAAAGGTGGCCTTAAGATCGCGTGGTTTGGGTAAGATATCGACCGCATCCGGTTGATTGAGTTTCTTGAACAGCGCCTGAGTATCCCTGGCAACTTCACCCTTTTCCACCAGCGTGAGCAAATGTTGAACCCGGCCTGCCTGAGACAGAGGCAGTTGACTGCGATCATAAGCGACCAGCTCAGCCATGCGTGTGAGAATCTCGCCCACTTCCTCGTGATTAACCGGCGCATAACTACCATCTTCGAGTCGTACAAGACGGCGGCCTTTTTCTAGGCATGCCCGCAATTCCCGCTCGTCTACGGCAACGCCATCGACATCAAAACGCATATCTAAGTTAAGCCAATCGACGCCGCTCGATACACGTACTTGAGGTTTGACATTTTGCTTGCGAATTTGAACTTGAGATAGATCGTGAGGAATAAACCGCTCCCATTCCTCGGGTAAGCTCTGGATCCCTTGGGTCCAAAAATGAATCGCTTGCTCACCGCGAACAACCATGAGGGGTTCGCTTTCTTGATCATCGGGAGACACTTCGAAACCAAGGTCAAACATGGCTTGAATGCAGGCGAGTTCCGTGCCTACCTCACGTCGCACGACGCGTGCGGAAGCCAGATCGTTATCCGGGGGCAAAAAAGCGAGCGGGGATGGCAGCGCGTGGGGAGGCACAAAGCATTCGTGTCCCGCATACGTCGCGATAATACGTGCGCGCGCTTCAACGAGATCGCCATCAACGCGTAATTGAAAACTGGGTTTGGCATCGATTACCTGAGCGACACCGCTTAGATCCGGCAATTCAGCACCAATTGAAGCGGCCACGCGAGGCACAAAATCACTCAGCATATAAGGAAGATCATCAACAGGCTGTACCAATGCGGGTGAACGATAAAGACGTTGTAACCACCCTGGCGTCACAGAATCGGAAATCGGTCGAGCCGTGCCTTCGGTAGTATCGATGAACCAGCCTGGCGTACCTTCAAACCACGCACCCGATGCCAATGAAAAGCGCCGCACACCGCTTTGGTTTTGGAACACTACTCGCAGGCGTAGATTGTTTGCCCCACTTTTCTCCAGCTCCATTTTGGGCTTGAGCGGTTCATCTAAGAAGCGAAGTTCCATCGAGGCAGGTTCAAGCAAGACCTTGCAATGGCGCATCATGCCGATCACCTCGGCGGCATCTTCAGCGCGCAGTTCGCCCGTCGCTGACTTGGCTTTGCTCACGTGTCGTGCAAGGGCGCGCAAGATAGGGCGATCCTGAGCACTAACGCGGTTAAACTCATCTAATGCATCAACAAGTGGAATCGCCGAACGTGTGCCTTCAAGCACCGGCGTGATCGCAATGGAGGTGGACTGTACCACCATGCGGTATTCAAAACTATAGGTTTGCGGTGTTTCTCCCTCCGCAAGCCATATATCCAAACCAGTGCGTGCATTTGCCTGTTTCTTGTTACGCGCTGCACTAACCACGTTAATAGGTGCTGGGGCATTGCTCGCGGCATTGCGTCGTCGCCGTCGGTTGCGCCGACGTTTGCTTCCTGAAGAAGCATCCTCTTCAGAAGCATTGCCCGACGTGTTGGTGGACTGTTCCTGGGGAGGTATCGGTTTAGGATAAGAGGGACGGACGGTATCGCGCAGAGCGATCACCAATGCAGCGACATGCTTGCAGTGACCGTTGGGCCCCCGCCATGCGAGGCAAGTGCATCGCGATGTAAGTTGGCCATCGCTGCCCACTTCGATTTGAGGCGCTGCTAAAGGATCGCCGCCGTTATTAGTGCGACCATGGATACGCGCGCTAGCGTAGGTCCCATTGGCTTGGATTTCGTATACTCCGCCTCGACGGGCATACAGTCTACCGCGCAAGAAGGCGTTGCCGCCCACCATGCGCTGAATGGCACGGTCCGATAGCTTTGCAACATAAGCAGAAATAGGTGAGACAGCGTTAACCAACACCCCATCACCTGGCTTTTCGATAGTCTCTTGGCTGAGCGCCATAAAGCATGAAGTCTCCTATCAAGCGTTGGGCAATCAGCATATTTATCGATATAAAACATGCCTAAAGTCGGCGATTAGAACTGCGCGACCGACGCCTGATGAATGTATTTAGTTTGAACAGATCAAGCTTAGTCGCACTGATTATAAGAGTAACGAGTAGCTTGTTATAAAGTCATACTCTAGTGTCTTGTAGCTACACTGCAATAGAAAAATCGGACTGGCTGTGTCTTCAAAACTCTCGGACCGAAAGCTCGTTGTATGGTGTGATTACTGCAATGTCTGATGTGAAGAGACCACAGGGCGCATGAATGATGAGCAGTAGGGAAGCACGGTGATTGCAAGGTGCCGCGAGATTTGAATGAAGATACGCTTTGCTACCCAAGTCGACACCACAGCGCATCGAGTTCCTCGGGCATTGGCGCATGCAAGGTGATGCATGCCTGAGTTGCTGGATGGACCAAGGTTAGTGACTCTGCATGCAGAGCCTGTCGCGGATGAATCAGCATTGTTTGCAGTTCGTCATTCCAGTCTTGTTTAAGTGATTGAAAGAAAGGTTTAACACCATCAGGGCCATACATTTTATCGCCAATGATAGGATGGCCAAGATAGGCCAAATGCACGCGTAGCTGATGTTGCCTACCTGTCTTGGGGTGGAGCCTAACACGTGTGGCATGGGGCTGACGCGCCATCACGTGGTAATGTGTTTGGGCAGGACGATCATGTCCCTCCTGTGCCTGCATGAGAAAGTGCCACTCGGGATCGGGATGAGGCACGACAGGCACATTGATATCACCCTCTTCTTCGAGCATTCGGCCTCGAACAATCGCCTGATAGCTTTTTTTGTGCTGACGTGTCTCAAATGCTCGTTTTAGTTGCACCTCGGTGCGTGCATCCTTCGCACATAGGACTAGTCCACTGGTTTCTTTATCGAGACGATGCGTGATGCGAGGACTATTCTCGCCATAACGTTCACGCAAAATATAAGTCAGGGTATTGCGATGATAGGTAGCCGTTGGATGCATGGGCAGACCGGAGGGTTTGTTGAGAGCGAGAATGTGCTCATCTTCAAAGACCACCTCAAAGTGGCGCGGGGCTTCCGGCTCGTCGAAGTGTTCACGCACCACCAACACGGTCTCTCCGCAACGCACGCGTTCCCCCGGCCGACGCTTGCGACCGTCAGCTTCATACACGCAGGCGCGGACAATTTTTTGGGCGCGTGTGCGGGACAAGCGCGGAATGCGGTTCTGGACAAAGCGATCAAGGCGCCATCCTGCCAACTCCGGCGGCACGGAAAACATCAGCACGATCGAGTTGGGATCACATCCTGGTGGAACACGGTTGGCGCGCATAGCAGAGCTGCTTTATAGCGCATGATCGACGGTGGAGCGCACACATCCTAGCAACCACTTTAGCTGGCAGGGCATCGCAGTGGGTATTGCCAGCGTATGCTTATGCACGGTTGCCGCGTCACAGCAGCTTCGCTGGGCGTCGACCACCAAACCCATGGCCGAGTCTTCGCCGGGTGTATCAAGCAGGGCATTGCCAACTCAGCCCTTGGCCATTGACGGACCGCGCGAAGGCAGCATTCGCGGCACTGTTTACAGCACCCGCAACAAGTCCCTGCAGGGGATGCAAGTGGTGCTTTCGGGTCCCTCTGCATGGCCGCCACAGCATAGTACGACAGGACCGTCGGGAGCCTTTGCGTTCACAGGTCTTACCGCAGGACTTTATGAGCTGCGTGCAAGGCGAGGAAACCTTGTTGTTTCACCCAGACGTGGCTTGTCCTTAGCGCCTCAAGACACGCTAAATCTGCGTTTGATCGCAAGCCCTGGCCGAGCTCTTCGTGGCAGGGTGCGAGATGCCTACAACCAACGCGCTATCAAAAACGCGAGCATTACCTTGCTGGCAGAATCACTCAACAGTCATTCGCCCTCGGTGTTAAGCGATGCCCAAGGCGAATTCCAAATCGGGGGGTTATATCGTGGTGAAGACTATTGGCTTATCGTCAACGCACCGCGTTATAACGCACGCTCCTTGCATATCGATGCCTTACAAGCATCGGATCTGAATATTGATCTGTGGCAGGGAAGTCGCATCGAAGGGCGCGTGGAGACGCCTCAAGGGCGCGCTCTTTCGCAGGCAAAGGTGTTGATCAAGGGGACTACAATCGACGGCAAACACTGGCAGCGCGAGGAACAAGGTCTGGGCTTTATGGCCATGGGTGAACTCGGTGTAACACGCGGTCCATTGCCTCCCATTCCGGGCACTACAACCTATGGAGTCAACCAGCCAAAGATCCATCAGCATCATGCCTTAAGCGATGCGGGCGGTATCTTTGTTTTGCCCGATTTGCCGCCTGGGGATTACACCTTGCAAGCAGATCACCCCGAGCATGCCCCTTCGGCTGTACGTACGATTCACGTTGGTCTGGGCGAAACACCACGTTCGTTGAAACTTAGACTCCGTCCCTCAGGCGTGCTCGAGGGCAAGGTAGTCGATTTGCATCAACGCTCTGTAAGCAATGCGCGTGTGACGGTGAACACCCCCCTCTATCCTGACCCCATCACTATTTACAGCGATGAACGCGGTCGTTTTATCCATCATGGACTGGTAGGACGGATTGAAATTCACGCTAAGGCGGGTGAGCAGCTTGCCCGCCCCGTAGGTCTGAATATCCGTGCGGGCCGCACACATAGAGTCGAACTGCAGCTCTATAAACATACGCATCATCTAAGCGCTCGAGTCGTCGATAGTAAGGGCCGCGGTATCGCCAACGCATGGGTGGAAATCTTTCTAGATGAAAGCAAGTCATCGATTGGACGGATTTATGCAGGAAATGCTGACAATGAGGGACGTTTCCGTGCCAGTGAGCTTCCACCGCCGCCTTATGTTGTATCTTTGCGGGCGCCGGAATTTTTAACAACGAACCATAAAATCGCATCCCTATCACAAAAGCATGGAGTGCAAGCTTTGATGATGCAGAGGGGCATTTATGTTCGTGGCACGATTGTCGACCGTCGCTCTAAGCTGCCCATCCATAATGCCAAGATAATCTACATCTCATCATCGACAGACTCAGCCAACGAGCAAAAGAGTGCTCCTGCAACGCGCAGCTCAACAGAAGGGGCATTCACATTACACTTGCCTGAGGCGCGTGCGTATGTGCTTAGAATAACCCACCCCGAGTATCTCTCTGCCCAACATAGGCTTAACTCCTCGCAAATAAATTCATCGCAGCGCATCGATTTGAGTGCAGGTGCATGGGTGGAAGGCGTGGTACGGGATCGCTTTGGTACACCCGTGCCCGCTGCTCAGCTTAGCTGGAGTGATACGCCATCTCCGCCGCGTGATTCCACGATGCATGTGCGTAGCGATGCGCAGGGGCGCTTTCGTCTTAGCGGCGTGGCACCCAGCCAGAGAATCTATGTGCATGCCTTCCATGCATATATGGACGCTTATGTCTCGTCGCGGCCGTTACGGTTACGGCCCAAAGAGACCTATACCAATGTGGAGCTTCGTTTTCGCGAAAGGCTTATCGCCCCCTAGATCGCTCTCAATTTGCTTTGAGCCTGAGCGCGCCCGGACCACAGCGACGAAGGCGTATTAAAGATACGTCGAGAAGCGAGGACCGGTCGTAAGCCGGGATCAGAGTGAAGTGTGGGCGATCTAGGTCCTGACTTGAGAAAGATCGTGGCAGTGGAAACGGGTCATGGGGGCGGA
>CAYWAT010000013.1:0-2266 GCA_964456305.1 uncultured Polyangiales bacterium
CCAGGGGCTCGCGCGGGCGGTCCTGGCCGGCGGGGGCTTCGGCGTGCTGACCAATGATTTGCAACCAGGGAACTGCGTCGCGTTGGACGGTCAGGTTGCGGGTGATTACCGCGTCGAGCTTTTTGCCGACCAAGACGACTGGAATCTTTCGGTTAGGCGCGACGGCCAGGAAGTCGTCGGACGTGTTTACTCCTATCTATGGAATGTTGACACGCTGGCAGTGAGCGATCCCGTCAACATTAGCTTTTACGCGCGTGTTCCCGGTGGTGCCGAAGATCGCGAGGGCCTTGTCGAGCTGCGTTTCGAGGGCTTGGACGGTTTTGGCTATCAAATCTTCTCCAACAGTTCCGGCCTTCCTGGGATTCAGGGCGGACGTAGCTTGCCCATCAGCGAGGTCGAAGATGTTGCACCGGGTTTCCCCATTCCTCCAGAGGCTCCTGACCAAGCAAATCCCGACGGCTTGTTGAAGCTATCGTTAGTGATTCCCGACTTGCGTAAGGATGAACCCCTCGCTCCACAAATTAGTGCAGTTCAAGTGGGTGGCGGTCCAACTGGCTGTCAAGAAGTTAGCCCTGGGATCAACTCACTAGACATCAATTTTGAGAGCAATGTTGAAGGAACCTATCATCTTGTGTGTGATCTCAATGGAGATGGTCGTTTCAACTTGGTGGGACCTGAAGATCGCTTAATCATTGGCAATGCACAGGTGGGTCAGAACACCGCTAGCTGGGATGGCCTTAACAATGCCAATGAGGAAGTCGCGCCTGGTAATTATCAATGTCGTGTTTCGCTGAACGTTGGCGAGTTCCACTACTTAGCCCGTGATATCGAGACTGTATATCCCGGTTTGCGTGTGTTCTCAGTATCTACAAACGGGTCACGTGCATCTCTGGACATGTACTGGAACGATGCTGCGGTGCAGAGCAATGCCGTTATCATGCCTAATGGTGAAGAAGGCTCAGAAGTGTCCTCGGAATTTGGCGATGGTGGGCTAGCTTCTGGCAATCCTAATGGCGCAGCCTCTGCCAACAACAATGCCCGTGCTTGGGGAACTATTCCTCGTCCAGTCAACACGACAACCAAGGGAAACAACGCCTTCTTAGACACGTTTACGGTGTTGAGTCGTGCATTCAGCGCTCAATTCTCGATTGAAGTCACTTCAAATCAAGATGATGCCGACGGCGATGAGCTTCCCGATACCCTAGAGCGCTGCGTGACTGGCACCGATCCTAACGATGCCGATAGCGATGACGATACCCTCGATGATTTTGTCGAAACCCTTGATGATCAGGGTGGCAACTCTGCTGTCGATACCGACGGTGATAACGTTATCGATGCTCTCGACGATGATTCCGATGCGGATCGCGTTCCTGACATCGAAGAAGCTAAGTTTGATGATACCGATAACGACGGGACCAAAAACTTCCGCGACAACGATGACGATAACGACAATGTCCCTACCAGGGTAGAGTGCCCACGCGGTAATTTGCCTTGCCCAGATACCGCTGATGATGGTCAGGATCTCGCCGATTACCTCAATCCAGCGCGTCCTGCCGATGACCATGACGATGATGGCATTCCTACCGAAGACGAATGCGATCTCGACGGCACCGGTCCTTGCCCAGATGATGATAACGACGGCAATCCTAACTTCAACGATGCCGACGATGATGGCGACAGTATTCCAACGATCGTCGAATGTCCCGAGGGTGACCCCAGTCAGTGCCAAGATACCGACAATGACGGCACACCCGACTACCTCGACCCTGACGACGATGGCGACAGCATTCCCACCATCGATGAGTGTGCTCCTGGGTACGCGAATAATAACGGCATCTGCCCCAATACGGACATGGATGCTAACCCAGACTATCTCGACCCCGATGACGACAACGATGGCATCCTGACCATCGACGAATGCTCGGGAGAACGGGGTCTCGAATGTCCGCCAAGCTCGCTGCTAGGCGTTGACGACATCAATGACACCGATGGCGATGGTAAGGACAATCATCTCGATAACGATGACGATAACGATGATGTGCTTACCGCCGATGAATGTACTGCTGGCAGCAACTGCGAAGACGGTAACGGTGACGGCATCTATGACTACCTAGACGATACTGTTCCAGGTAGCGGAACCGATGACGGCGGCGCAGACGATGGTGCTAACGACGGTGGCGCGGATGACGGCGGCACAGACGATGGTGGCGCGGATGACGGCGGCGCAGACGATGGTGCTAACGACGGTGGCGCGGATGACGGCGGC
>CAYWAT010000013.1:2366-33166 GCA_964456305.1 uncultured Polyangiales bacterium
GCGCAGACGATGGTGCTAACGACGGTGGCGCGGATGACGGCGGCGCAGACGATGGCGACGACGATGTTCAAATCCTTGGTGACAACCCTCCGGAGACAAGTGTTCAAGGCGGTGCTTGCACCAGTGATATCACTGCAGGTCCAGAGCGAATGGCGGGACACTTTCTCTCATTGTTCTTGTTGCCCCTTGCGCTGTTGATCTACCGTCGACGACGGATCATCGCCCAAGCATAAGTAGGCTTATCTAAAAAGCCTTTGTCAGAAAGAAAAGCTCGGAACTTGAGGGTTAGGATCTAACTCAAGGGGACCGGGCTTTTTGATTTTAAAGTCTTTGGAATCCACTTTTCAGTGGTTGAGCGTCTTTTTATTGAACTCGAAAAGAAGCTGTGTTTCACTCGCGCTCATGATTAATTTTGAACTTCGAAAAGTTATTAGCGCCTTAGGCCTTCTACTATTTCTTGCCTTTACTGCGTGTCAAAGCCGTAATGAGCTTGCTGCCGGAGGTGTAGGCGACTCTTGTTCAAGTGATGGACAATGCCGTCTGGGTTTGGTGTGTGGCGATCAAATGACCTGTGAACTCGCGGGCAACCTTGAGCAGGGTGATACCTGTCAACTCAGTGGGAGTTGTCTGGATAGCTTATACTGTGCGGCCGACCGTACCTGTCAGCCTGCGGGTACTGCCGCGGTAGGCGAGGCCTGTAACCCCCTTCAAGGTGCTGCTGATTGTGAGAAAGGCTTGGTCTGCGCTCTTGAGGGCTTCGGCGCCAAGTGCGTACAAGCAGGAGATACGGATCTGGGTGGAGCGTGCACGGCTCTCTCCGACTGCTTAGCGGGTTTATCTTGCCTTGAGCAAGATGGCAGCAAGGTCTGCACGAGTCCACCACCGCCTCAAGCAGGTCAACCTGCGCTGCCTCCCTTCCCAGTATGGCCAGGTGCTGACTGTCCCGCCGATGAGTCCGAAGCGGTCGCTTATTTTGAGGTCCCTCGTGGTTCGGGAGATAACGACTTTTACCGCCTGCCTTACCCTAACGATATTCGCAAAGATAGCGAGGGCAACATTGATCCATCAGGACATCCTACGCCGGGCGATATATTGGGCACTGACTTAGTGCAGCTTTACATCGATGCCTCAAAGCGTGATCTGCAGGGCTTCAGTACCAATGCCACGGCCTTTTTTAGATTTTCCACGGGTTTTCAAACCAGCAACTTGCCTTCGCAGTCCTCGCCATCCGATGTTCTACGTATTGTGAACCTCGATACAGGTGAAGTAAGCACTTCGTTGCGCTGGTTTGGCGCATCGGGTCGCTTTTCGAAGTACATCTGCGAAAACTGGCTGTCCTTTGGCCCAGCGGTTGGTGATACGCTCGAGCCCGGCACGCCCTATGCCTTTATCATATCCAAAGACCTGATGGCTGAAGGCGGTGGGGCTTTTGCTCGCGATGCCGATCTCGACGCCTTGCTTGCGGATACCTCGCCTGGAGGCGATTTGGCTGACGCCTACACTGCGTATCAACCTTTGCGTGATTGGCTGGATGATCCAACCAACACCGAGGTTGCCGAAGGCGATATTCTTTCGGTGGCTGTATTCACCACGCAGGATCCGGAAGCGACAATCAAAAACCTCGAGCAGGTTATCGATGATCTTCCCGATACCGATCCCAACTTCCCTGCTGTTGTTGCCGGCAAAGAGTTTGCTTCCTGTGATGGTGCGGATGCCAGCAATAATGATTCGCCCGTGTGCGGCAGTGATATTAAGTGCACCGTCACTGACGGTAGCGATGCCGTTCAAGAGCTGCATGGCATCATTGAACTCCCTGCATTTCAGGAGGGTACGCTACCTTTCGAAACCAGCGGCGGGAATATCGCCCTCGATGGTAGTGACATGCCTGAAATCCAAGGCCGCCAGGAAGTTTGCGTGACGCTGACCGTACCACGAGACCAAGATCCCCCAGCCGATGGCTTTCCTTTGGTGATTTACGCGCATGGTACGGGTGGCTCGGCGACTTCATCAATCGAGAACGGCATTGCTCGGGATATTGTCACCGGTGAGCTTGATAGCGCTCCCGTCAACGCGGTGGTTCTTGGTTTTGACTTGCCCATGCATGGCAGTCGCAAAGGGGGCTCTACACGTGGCTCCGATGAGCTCTTCTTTAACGCTTTCAATCCTGCAGCTGCGCGCGACAACCTATTGCAAGGTTCTGCCGACATCATGGCTTTGCTACGGTGGGCGAGTGACATCAACATCGCGTCGGGTGATAGCCCTACAGGTAGGGAGATCGCCTTCGATGCGGATGCGTTGATGCTCTTTGCTCACTCCCAGGGTGCATCGCATGCAGCGTTGCTCTTGCCTTATGAAGACAGCATTCATGCTGCGGTGCTAAGCGGTGTAGGTGGCGACTTGCGTGAGACATTGCTCAATAAGACCATGCCCACCAACTTCGCTGCTGCCCTGCCTTTAGTGCTGTCGGATCCTGATCCTCAGGACACGACAATGTTGGCTGCGGGCATTAATCACCCGGTGCTGAACATCATTCAGCCTTACTTCGATCGCAGTGATCCCGTGAATATGGCGCCACGGATCTTCTTTGATCGCGGTGATCAGATTCACGATGCGGCGCATCTCTTTTTGACCTATGGCGTGGCTGACTCCTTCACCCCTGAGGAGAATACCCAAGCGCTGATTCGTTCGGCTGGATTAGCAGGCGTCAATCCGATTCGAAGCGGTGGCTTTGCCGGTATCAATGCCCCTGTTTCTGAGAATGTGCTTGGTGGTACGCTTACCGCTGCTTTCCGTCAGTACGATGCGCCTGCGGGTCAAGATGGGCATTTCGTAGTCTTCGCCGCAGGGACAGATGGTGGTGGTCGTGATGATGCGCTGAAGTTCATTTTCACGGCTATTTTGGAAAGCGCGCCAACCATTGGGGAGTAAGTCCTGACGACAGACTCTGAGCCGCGTATCGATTCTGAGAGGGAAGAATCAAGCTCTTCCCCTCAGGATTTGTCTTTTGATATGGAATCCGATCGCTTTGTTGTGGGCGATCGGGTTTTCGTCACCAAGCTGGCGGTGATCATGTTGCTTAGCGTGATCTTGGCAGGCTTGCTTTTCGTCCAATTTTCATCGCTTAATATTGGCGATGTGGTGGCGCGCGGATTTCAGGTGATGGTTCAATAGGGGCAGCTAGATCGCTCTCAATTTGCTTTGAGCCTGAGTGCGCCCGGACCACAGGAACGATAGAGCTTTTGTGATTGCCACGCGTTGCTACCCACTTGGTCGCACGCAACGCACGAAGTCTGGTGCTTCGCAGTCGTCTCTATACTTGGCAGCCAGACGAAACCAGGATCAGAGTGAAGTGAGGGCGGTCTACAGTGCGGCGAGGGCCTTGCAATGATCATTTTTTTGATTGGAATCGACCCCTAAAATCAGTACATTCCCGCTATGCCAGATTCATTGAGTTCCCAGGAGCGCTTGCGCCTTATGAAGTTTGTCTGTGCCTTTGCGTGGGCCGACCTGCATGTACAGGTGCAAGAGAAGGACTTTGTGCAAAGCATGGTTGATCGCTTGGGACTTAACGACGAAGAAACCGCACAAGTCCAGGCGTGGCTTGAGGTTCCGCCCAAAGCAGAAGAAGTAAACCCTAACGACATTCCCGAGCGGCATCGTCGACTCTTTCTTGATGCGGTGCGGGTTTTGGTTATGGCGGATGGTGAAGTTAACCAAGTTGAAGCAGAGAACCTGGCGCTTTTAGAGCAGATCCTAGGTGTTAGCGAAGACACTTCAGCATAGGCTGGATCGCTCTCGATTTGCTTTGAACCTGAGCGCACCCGGATCACAGCAAAGTGATTTAGGGCATTCGACTGCGGCAGCGGCTAACTGCCCGATTATGCTGACTTAGACTTTCGCTAAACACATGCATGCGTCCAGGGCAGGCCACAAAGTATAAAAAGCGATGTTGCTGAGGTGCTAACACTGCTTTGATCGCGCTGAGTCCTGGATTGCTAATCGGACCTGGTGGCAATTTCTCAATCACATAGGTGTTGTAGGGATTTGCCCGGTCGTTCAGCATGGCCTTGCTGATGCTCTGCCCATCGAAGTTCTCACAGGCTGTTGATACCTTAGGCCCTTGCAAGCAGCCGTAGCTTACCGTGGGATCGGCCTGCAAGCGTTTGGGGCTAAAGCTGTCAAAACGCAGTCGGTTCAAAAACACCCCGGCGATCGTTGCTTGTTCTCGCTGAAGCGCGGCTTCTTTTTCGACGATGGAAGCTAATGTGAGCACCTCATGCAGCTGCCAACCCAGCTCCTGATGCAAGGTTGCAAGTCCTTCGGGTTGCACATTCGCCAGTCCCAGCATCTGGCTTTGCCAATGCTTCACCATGCGGGTGATGACCTGACGCGCAGGGGTAGGCTGAAACAGATGATAGGTATCGGGGAACAAATACCCTTCGGCATGCGGGGCATGAATATCGAGCTGCTTCAGCAGGTTCTTGTTCTCGGTCCAACGGATAAACTCCTGCGCATCGCATACTTTAAGCGTTTGCAAGCGCTCGGCGATATCAAAGCGATTAAAGCCCTCGGGGATTGTGACGACGATAGTGGGAGCTGTGGATTTGCCCAGCAGTCGGTTAAGAAGCTGCTGTGGCGTGATGTGATGCTGCACATAAAACCACCACAGGCCGGTTCCGATCAAACTGCCGCCGATAAGCAACAGCACAAGCGTCCACAAAGCAAAGGCCGGCTTGGCAGAAGGGGCTTTCGAACGGCGTTTAGCTTTGGCCTTGGGCATCGAGGTAGCTTTGCAAGAGAAGGGTAGCGGCGGCTGCGTCGAGGTGTCCTTTTTGGGCTTTGCTATTGAGTCCCAGGTTTTGGAGCGCGCGCGCCGATTGCTGCGAACTCAAACGCTCGTCCCAAAACTGCAGCACGAGTTTGGGCATATGTGTTGTGAGTGCCTTAGCGAAGCGCTTTGTTCGGCGTGCCATCATGCCCTCGCTGCCGTCCATATTAAGAGGCAATCCCATGATGACATGCGTGATGCCAGCTTCTTGTAAGGTTTGCACAAGCGTTGCGCAGGCTTCTTGCTCGTTGCGACAGTGTAGTGTGGTCCATGGTAGCGCCAAGGTGTGCTCTTGTTTAGCGAGACCAATGCGACGGGTACCGTAGTCCACCCCGGCATAGTTAGCGCGGGTGCTGGCTTCGATGGGTGATGAGGGAGGCAGAGGTGAATTCATAGGGAAGGAGTTTTTCTGCAACGCACTCTAAGCCTCTGCCAAAGCATCCAAAGGCCCAACGCGATGAGTGTGTAATCGTGTCCGCGTTTCTGTCTCTGATAGGGGGCATCTAGAGCGCAGTCGAGCAAGATAGGGTCGGTCGCATCTGCTTCGGCAAAGGCGATTTCGGCTTCGCTATCGCAATAACGGTTGGCGCGGGTGCAATTGGGAATCAGCGTGATCCACGCATCCAACACTGGGGTAACTGCTGCGGATGCGTCTGACGTGCCTTGCTGTTGCGATTGGCGCCACGCTTGGCTTAGCTCCATCGAGGCCTGGGTGCTGGCAGCAAAGAGATCGCGTGCCAGCTGGCCATAATCCGAGCGATTGAAGGTTTCGGCATCGCAACTGTCCATCACATAGGAGTGGCGTTCGCCATCGCGTTCGGGATCGTGGTTTTTAGAAATCGCATCGGCAAAATTGAGCACATGCGCAATGCGTTGTTGTTCAAAGCGCGCCGGACGAATGCTATGTGAAAAGCTGTCTTGCAGCGCGTGGAGAGCAACGCCTAGTTCAAACGCAGGTTGCCACACCGAAACGCTGACTTGACCATAAAACTCCACATAGACCTGCGTTTGCATATGTTGCTCTGCTGCTGTCTTTTGCCACGATTCGAGAGCGCGGTTGAGGGTTTGGATGATATGTCGTCGTGTGCCGTTGATCACGGCCTGGTCACCCTCTGGGCCATCGTCCTGCAGGGCACGCAGCGCGTGTTGGTAGTGCAGGTCTGGGTTGGGGTTTTGTTGTAATAAGCGTTGCTGACTGATGTTGGTGATGGAATGTCCTTGCAAATCGGGATAACGCACGCCTAACAACAGGCTGTGCAGCAGGTAACGCTGCTCTTGTGTTTGAGGCGTTATCGGTGCTGGCACCACCTGGGCTTCTAGCTCTTGATAAATGTTCTGCCAACGTGTTGTGTTGGGCAGAGGAATATCTTGTGCGCTCAAATCCCTCAGGGTGTCCAGGTAGGCTGCAAGGCTCAGGCGTTCATGGCATGCGCCCTCGGTAAAGCCGGTTTTGATCGTATACGCCCGAACAAGCGCTGGAGGTGCAAGCGCAAGCATTGTGAGCACCCAAAGCTGCCACTGCTTAAGCATGCGCTGTACCCTGTTGGTGGGCGTGCAGCGCGTCAAGTTTGGCCACGATGCGTTTGCGATTCATCACACCTTTATAGGTGTAGATGGCCGCGGGTAGGCTGCTCTCATCCAGGACCTCTTCGCTCACACGCAGACGCATGGGCACGGCGAATAAGATAGGCGCGGGCAGTCCCTTCTCGGCCAACGCGAGGCGTTTCCAGACGCTCTCACGATGCCAGTATCCCAGCACCTCAAAATAGATGCGTGTTTGGCTTTGCCGATGGGTGAATACCAGGTCGGGAATGCATTCCCCAAGTCCGGGCATATGCAGCAGCGTGGTTGCGGGCGCTGCCTGCCATGGTTGGTCATCGGTATTGAACTGGGCAAGTAGTGCATTCACTTCGTCGGGCAGCTGCTCCGGCGTATCGAGAAAGCGCGCGTGGGTGGCCTCGCCCTGATGCTTAAACTCCAAGCGCTCGCGATTTTTGCCCCAACACAGCCAGGCATGAATCGACCACTGCGGGCATTGCCGTATGCAGGGCATGAGCAAGGCCAGTTGCAGACCGTACTTCGTAACCGCCGAGAATAGGCTGTAGGGGCCGTCGATGATCAGTTGATACCCATGCTCGATTTTATCGATGCGAAAAAGCAGTCGGAGAAACTTCAGCTTGCGAAAAAGCAAACGATAAAAGGCCGGGTTGGCATGCTCCAGGCGCACATGAACCTTGACCGCACGCAGCAGTATCGCTTGCACCTGACCGAGTTCGTAAAGCGCGACCAGACCCTCGTCGTCGATGGGTTCAATGTGGTTGAGCCGTTGTGATTGGCGCAAGTCGGCAAAGAGAGAGGCGGTCAATTCCTCTGGGGTCATGGCTAGCGATTCGCCCACCTGTTGCAGCAGGGCCTCGCGATCGAAGCTGTCGGTTTCGCCAAGGGATGCACGTGCTTGGCTTGCGGCGGTAAATAGCGTTTGCCGTACTAGAGCCGGGTCGTGCGCGCTTTGCACGTCAAAGTTGCAGCGGTCTTGCACGAGCTTAAGCAGTCCAGCCGCAACACGGCGATCGCGATGGGAAATCAAGGCTGCTTGGCAACGTGCATCAAAACTACTGCGCGTTTGACCTAGGCTTTGGGTCGCGGCGTCGAGATAAAAACGCGCCCACCGCCGCGCCCGCGCCCGCGTTGCAGCATCCAAGGGACGCAGGCGTAGTGCGTTGCCCTGGCGCTGCACCCGCACATGCTCAGCGGTAAGCAAGGTGTTCTCTCCTGCGAGCGCTGGTGAAGGTCTCCGAGGTATCGGCGGTGACCAGCTCGTAAAGCACCGCCATGCTCTCTTCTTTTTTGCGCAAGATGCGTCCCAGCCGCTGCACGTGTTCACGCACTGAGCCGCTGCCCGACAAGACCACCGCCACATTGGCGGAAGGCACATCCACACCCTCGTTGAGCACCTTGGAGGTAACCACGGCGTGGTAGGTTCCTTCGCGCAGGCCATCGAGAATGTGACTGCGTTCCGCCACTTTGCTTTGATGCGTGATGACCGGGACGAGAAAGCGCTCCGAGATATGGTAGGCGGTGGCATTATCGTCGGTGAATAGAATGCTGCGATCGTGGCGATGTTCGTGCAGCAGTTGCGCCAGGACCTCGAGTTTGGCCGGTGCGGCAAAGGCCAGCTTTCGCTGTCTGCGATAGGCTTCCATGGCTTCGCGCCCCTCTTGGCTACGCGCCGAGGCTTGAATGAACTGATTCCAACCGTCGGGCGCCGCCATATGAATGCCCTGGCGTTGCAGGAAACTGCGATAGAGTTGTCGCGCCCGGCGATAGGCATCGCGCTCGTCGGGCGACAGGTCCACTGCGATGCGCACGGTTTCATACTCCGATAAGTAGTTACCCGAGAGATCGAGGATTTCTTTGCGAAAGGCAAAAGGACCGATGAGCGCGTTGAGTTCTTGCTCGCGTCCATCACTGCGCTCCGGTGTTGCGCTGAGGCCAAGTCGAAAGGGGGCGAGGCAGCATTGCGCGGCAAGGGCGTAAGAAGTGCTGGGCAAATGGTGGCATTCATCAAAGACCACCAGACCAAAGCGATTGCCGATGTTCTCCATATGGATATGCGCCGAGTCGTAGGTGCTGATGGTAAGTCCTTCGATGCGATACTCGCCGCCGCCGATAAGGCCCACGAGACTATCAAAGCTGCTGCGCAATAGGTCATACCACTGCCTGACCAGGTCGAGCGTAGGGGCGATGACCAGCGTTGGGCGCTGCGTTGCGGCGATGGCCATCACGGCCAGATGACTTTTACCTGCACCGGTGGGGAGGACGACGACAGCGCGGCGCTTTGCTTTTGTCCAGGCCTCAAGGGCGTCGCGTTGGTAGGGCCTTGGGCTGCGGTGGATGCGCAAGGTGCAAGGCAGTGGTGTGTAACGGCGGGCCTTATCTTCATAGGTTAAGCCCTGGGCTCGCAGCTGATTCACCACATCCGCGTAGTTCAACGCCGGGCCGCGAAAACTGTGGGTGCGCGCATCCCAGGTCATGGTACCGGGAAGCACCTCTGCCTGCTCGCTCGCAAGGCCGCGCACTTCAAGTGTGCCCGAGGCAAAAAGCAGGGTAAGAGGCTTCATCGATGCCTCATTTAGCACAGGGAGAATGGTGTGCCTTGGTCTTGGCGTTACCTAGCGCTGCTCCTATATAATTAGATATGACATCACGCGTTGCACGACTGAACGCTTGTGTGCTCCTGCTTTGGGCAGGCGCATGTACACAGCGTGATCTGCGTCATTCGCATGCAGTGCAGGCCATCGTTGATGGTGAGGCGGTGAATGGCGGGATGCAGCAGGCAACGCTGCTCGTGGTGGATACGACGCTGCAAAGTCGCTGCACGGGTGCGTTGATCGCTCCCTGCGTTGTGCTGACCGCCAAACACTGCGTGCAATTGCCCGGTGCGCCGGCTCCTTCGGCGCCCGAGCAGTTTCGTATCTTTGTGACCGATGACCTTAATGCGGTCAGTGCCGACGATGCCTTGCTGGTGCAGCAGGTTGAGACCACGCCGGGCGTTTACGATTTGGAAAACGGCATCACACCGGTGGGCGAGGTCATTGGTCGCGATGTCGCGGTGCTCACCTTGCAGCAGTCGCTGGGAATTGCCTTTTATGACCTAAGCCGCGAATCGGTTTTCGATCAACTCAATCACGATGCCATTGCCGTTGGCTTTGGCCAAACCCCGGACAATGCTGGCAACACGCTGAAGCAACAGCGGCTCACCACCGTAACCAACGCCGATGCTGGCGTGCTGACGACGCCGGCAAGTAGTTGCCTGGGTGACTCGGGAGGACCACTGATCGATCGCGAGGGCAAGGTCTTTGCTGTTTCGTCCTTTGCTCAGTCTCAATGCGGTCAGGGGTCTAACGGTTACAATCGCCTCGAACCTTTTTTGCACCTCATCGACACCGCGCGCGCGCGGTGTGGTGTGGGCACGGCACCTCCCGCGCTTCCAGACATTGTATGTGACCCGGCTTTTCCGCAACGAGGCTGCCCGTTGGCGCACTACTGTGTGCCGGTGGATGAGAACAGTTGTTCGGGACGATGCCAGCCTGGTGAGGTGGGCGACATCGCTCTCGATTCCGCCTGCCAAGAGGACACCGATTGTCAATCGCTGCGCTGTCGTGAGATCGATGATCGCGGCAGGCGTTGTGTTCAACCCTGTCGACTAGGTGCTGGGCATTGTGCTGCTGACGAGTGGTGCAATACGGGCGACACGGATGACTGCGGTCTGTGCGAAGAATTGACGACTAACCAAACTGATCTCGCCTCGGGTGAGCAGTGTCAGCGCGATGCTCAATGCCAGTCAGCGCGTTGCGAGTTTTTCCAAGGCCTCGGTTTTTGCAGCCGTGCTTGCACCGACGACACTATCTGTGGCCAAGGCTTTTATTGCCGTCTTGGCGTCTGCGCGCGGGGATACCGTCATGGCGTGGGAGGGCGTTGCCTTGACGATGCCGATTGCGATGCATCGACTCAGTGTCGAGATGTTGCAGGCGGTAGGCACTGCACGCGTATCTGTGATGAGAGTAGCGCTCCCTGTCCTTTAGGGTACCGCTGTGCAGGTCTTGCTGAGGATGCTCTTTGTGTACCGGAGGGTGTCACGTTAGGTGGCGCCTGCATCGATCAAAACGACTGCTTGTCCAACTTATGCATTGCGCTTAGTGGCTCCGGGGAGCGGGTGTGTTCGCGTTACTGTGCCGCTGATTCTCCTTGTCCTGTTGGCTTTGCCTGCCAACGCAATGCCGATCGGGGTGAAGCTGCCTGTATTCCCGTGCCTTTGCCCAAGCCTCAAGGTGGAGGAGGATGCGCATCGAGCGCGAGTCAACCGCAGCCGGGCGTTGGGTGGGTTGTGCTCTTAGGATTGCTTTATGGGTGGTGGCGACGCGATGCCTTACGCGCTGGGCATTGAAAGTTCCTGCGATGAGACCGCTGCGGCGGTAGTGCGTAGCGATGGCTATGTGTTGTGCAGTTGCATTGCCAGCCAAGTTGCGGAGCATGCCCCGCATGGTGGCATTGTGCCGGAGATCGCATCGCGGGCGCATGTGCGAGCCATCGAGCCCGTGGTAGATGATGCTTTGAGTAAGCTACCCGGCGGACTAAATGCCATTGACCAGATTGTGGTGACCCAAGGGCCTGGGTTGGTGGGTGCCCTTATCGTGGGCTTTCAGTATGCCAAGACCCTGGCCTGGACGCGGGGCTTGCCCTGTTTGGGGGTGAATCATCTGCACGCCCACATTTTGGCGCCTTACTTATGGGACGATACCCATGCGGCATCCGCGCCGAGCATGCCTTATATTGCGCTGCTCGTAAGTGGGGGGCACACCGCGCTTTATCGTCTGCGTGCGCCTGACGACATCGAACTACTGGGGCAAACCCGCGATGACGCCGTGGGTGAGGCTTACGATAAGATCGCCAAGGCTTTGGGCTTGGGTTACCCCGGTGGGCCTCTGATCGACCGTTTGGCGCATCAAGGCGAGCCCCGTTTTGAGCTACCTCTTCCAGTATTAGCTCGAGGTGATTTGGGCTTTAGTTTCTCGGGACTCAAAACCGCTGCCCTGCGACAAATCAAAGCGCATGCTCTTGATCAAGAGAGCGAGGGCTTGGCTGATTTTTGTGCCTCTTTACAGCAGGTGCTCATCTCTGCCTTGGTGCGTAAAAGTCTAGAAGCCTGTGCGAGCCAGAGTATTCCGCGCTTGGTGATTGCCGGAGGTGTTGCTGCAAACCGCGGCTTGCGTGCTCTTGCTACCGAGGCTTGCGGTCAACAGGGCATCGACCTGCATATCCCGCCGCAACCCTACTGCACCGATAACGCAGCCATGATCGCCTATGCTGGCCTGGTTAATCCCAAGCCAGTCGCCATCAACGACGGCGTGTACGCCCGCGACCCCCATCGCCAACGGGGGAAGCGTTGACATCCGTGAAGTGATCGTCTCGCCCATTGTTCGAACTAGGCGCTAATGCTAAGCATGGCTCTCGCTTAATAAATTAATAATATCTGGAATGGGAGATTAGATATGCGCATAAGCCGCTTCGTGATCGTTGCAGGTGCTGTTTTAGTCTTTGGTGCAGCATGCTCTGCAACCGTAGACGATGAGACCATCAATAAAACTTTCAATACCTTAGACCATAACTTTGAGATTGAGTGCTCGGACGAAGCAAATCAGAGCCAGGCTTTTCTCGCTATGCAAGCAGGTGAAGGCGATGAGGCTTTAGATCGTCTGATATTGAAAGCGAAGCGGGAAGAAGAGCACTATTCTATGGGGGCTAACTTTCCGTATCAGGATGAGGGAGAGTTGTTCTCCCTCCCGATGGGTAGAGCCTTGCTTACTGAGTTTGCAAGTCAGCGTGTCTGTGTAGAAAACAGAGACGAGTTTCGCGCGATTCATATTCGACCTCATGCTTGGCCAGAGCGTGTGATCAATGTCCCGGGCTTAGGTAAACTGCGTTCTACGCCACGGGTCGATCCGGGGCATTTGATACGTTTTGAGGATGGTGAGGATCTCTTTGGGGTTCTGGATCAAAATGAAGAGATCGATATCGACAAGGTTATTATCGCATTAGAAGGTAACGCCCATAACAAGGGCTACATCGGTCTTTACAGCGATGTTGGGCGAGGCCGTCATGAAGTTGCTCGCTTTGAATGTGTTGGACTCAAGGCGCTAAAATTCAAAGCCTTGATTGAAAAGCATCCAAGGTGTCAATAGTGCAACTCTAGATCGCTTTCACTTCACCCTGATCCTGGTTTGCGTCCGGTCCTCGTCTCTCAAGGTCGCGACTCGTATGAGCGAAGCGAATGCCTGCGAAGCAGGGCAGAGGAGCGCAGCAAAGGCTGAGAGTACATACATTTTCACTCCTGCGGTTCGGGCGCGCTCAGGCTCAAAGCAAATTGAGAACGATCTAGCGATATTATTTTTCTTTCTTAAATTTGACCTTAAAATCATAAAAGCCCTGCCAGACACACTGACTGGCAGGGGACTTGCTTAACAACTTAGCTTTGGAGAATACATGAAGAAGTTTTCTTGGATTTTAATTGCCATCGCTGTCGTGCTTTTATCAGCCTGTCAGGGTGAAGAGGACGATGCTTTAAAGCCCGTTATTATTGACGATAAAAGTCAGGAAGCGGTGAAAGATTTTTCGCTGCACTGCGACGATGAAGACAGCAACTCGGCTGCGCATTTAGTCTTGAAGCAAAGCGCAGAGGATGTGCGTCACTCGATGGTGATATTGGCTGCCAACAAAGGCGATGAGTTCTACTCGATGGGCGCGTCACAGAAGGTTAGGTTCGATGATGGTACGGAGTCTTTTCGGTACTTTACAGGTATCGGCGTTGCGATGCAGAGCGACATTAGCCACCCCCGTTTTTGTATGCATGACACCGAGGCGAAGCGTTCTTTGTGGATGCCTTCCACCAAGACTGGCTCGATGATTCCCTACCGCACCAACGAGCCCTTGAGTGACGTCACGGGAGACCCAAATCGATATCAGCTTGTACATGCAGTTGAAATAGCAATTGGCCAAAGCGGCGGCAAAAGCGCCATCGTTTTGCATGAAAGATTGAAGTCATCACAGAGCTACCACACGGCAGTGCGCTTCGAATGCGATGCCCTCACTGCAGATCACAAATTCAGGCAGTTTGTGAATAACTCAAAGAAATGTTCGCTCTGAGCCCATACGAATGGTGCTTAGGTTACAGGGTCATGCATGGCGTTCACTGCGTTGACGAGCTCCGCTTGACCCTCGACAAAAATGCGATTATATACCCGCCTCGATGATTATTGTAAGGCAGTAATTCATCATTCCCATCATCCCTAACTTACCCCGATAGGATTCAGAAGTATGCGTCCATATAAGTCTTTTATTCGTGTCACTGCTTGGTTCAGTGTCCTTTGTTTATGCTTGAGTGCCATCAACTGCGCGCCTGAGGAGCAACAGCTTGCGGGGCAAGATAAGTTTGTTGTTCCCCCAGCACCTGTTACCGAAATGGCAGTTCAAACATGCCAGTACAATTCCCCTCAATGCTTAACAGCTATTGGTAAAACCGCTCTCCTCATCCGAAATGTTTTAGGGGGTATAGTTAATTCCGACGAGGTGATCGGGATGGCGTTAGGTACTGTGCTTGTCAGTGCGACCGGTACGGCTGTTTACTATGGTGAGAAGGTTGTTGGTCAGACTCCTAACGACGTAGTGATTCCCGTGGAGGCTTTTGATCAGCACAGTTTTGATCAATGGGCTATTGCCAATGTACTTAGTCCCTGGGGACTTTACTACGATGGCATTGGTAGACGCATCAGCGCTCCTGCTCCCGGGCAAGTTGTATCTACTCCTACTCCCGATCAATACGGTTTATTAGAACTCTTCATCGATCGTGAGCAAGGCTTTCATACACTCGTACCCGACTTTTGTGAGTTCGAGGGTATAAGCAGCAAACCTTTTTGCACCAACCTCGAGGCTGCTATCGCTTCCTTAGGAAAAATGCTAAAAAACCTCACAAAGGTTGGAAGTGAAACGGATACTTCATCGCAAGAGGAACAGTGCCAGTTACCAGCGAAGCAAACTCGATACCCAATAGTTAACTACGCTAAATTAGCGAAGCGAAAGGGCATGCTCGATCCTACGGAACTCTTCACTCGCAATGATTTGGACTTCTTGTTGCCTGAAGGTACTGTCGCTAGACCGGGCTCAGTCTTAACACTTAAGGTGGTAAGAGGTACGATTGGTGCCGCGTATCGCGATCCTAATCTTTGGACTATTTGGCTTCCTGCAAAGAAAAACAAGTCAGGTATACCTCAGCGTGGATTCCCTTCAAAAATACTCGATGTTGGTCCTGATTATATTACCTTCAAGTTATCCGAGGATGCCGATAATAGCAGTAGCGGTGAACTAAGTGTCTATGGCCCTGACAGCAAGGTCTTTCAAAATAGTCCTAGGATACAGATTGGCGACTCTGATATTGCCCCCACCTACTCAGCTACTGGTTATATCGTTGAAGATATAGCTGAATTTGGTGAAAAAGTAGATGCGACACAGCTGGCGAGTCGGATGAAACAAAAGGTGAGTGCAGGTGATGCTATCCCATTAGAGAGGCATTATAACTTTTCTCCGCTAGGTACAAATTTTGGTTCAGGAAATCAATCTTTTCCTGCTTTTAGAACTGTACCTTCTTCATCCCAGAGTCCTTCAACGGGACAAGGTCTTGTTCTACAGACAAAAATGTACATAGACAGACCGGGTCTGGTTAAATTCAAGCTAAGAGCTATTAGTCACGTTTCGATGTTTATCAGGATAAATGGTACGTGGATACCTGCCGCGAGCGTCATTGATCCCAATGACCCTTATCATGCAATAGGTGAAGTAGATATTCCAAGACCCGCATGGTACGATGTCGTAGTTTATTACGCTTATGTTCCAGATCACTTCAGGTCCTATCCTAATATATCAATCGGCATCGAAGGACGTTCTGTGAGCGCTAAGGATGGCGTGGCAAGAAGCGAAGGCTTTTTTACTCCTCCCATGCATCCCACAGCGCAACAGTAGTATAGTGTCTTGTGCTTGCAAAGGAAGCCGAGGTTCTCGGAGACTCTTGGCTTCCTTTCTCGCCCCTTTCTTTGCTATTCCTAGTCGCATTAATCCCTAGATCAAAGCAAGCTAATCCTAGGCAATTAGATGAGGAGGGTTACAGGCGAACTCTCTTCATGCTTGCAAATCGAAGTTGAGATTTGATTCGTTGTTAGGGCGCTAAGTGCGGATAGGTGTGAGTTCATTGCCTTTTGCATACCTCCGAGTAGGTACACTAGCTGTGCTTTGCTTTAGCATCGCCTGCAATGATGCTGAGATTTCAAACGCAGATTCAGCCAATGCATCATTGAAAGCAAATCCTGCTTTGCCACTGGTTAATCCTGGTCTTCCTGTAAACACCTTTGTTGATCAAATGAGCCTTTGATGCATGCTATGAGCAAAACGGATTTATGGAAATCGCCTCTTCGATCATTCGGTGTATCGAAAAGGTAGAGGGTAATCGGAACCTCCCTTATTTACAAAAAGCGACACAAATCCAGCAGGGAAAATCGTTGCGCCATCTACATGCCTTCTTAGAGCAATTGTGCAAGAGCGCTGGAACGCAAGGAGCCGCTATCAGTAGTCTCAACTTACATGCAATAGGTGCAGAAATACAAAGTTTTATTACTGCAGAAAATGTAAATGATATTGACGTTTACCATGCTACGCGTGCGAATATAAATTTGGCCTATGAGACGATGTTTCAACACAACGCCTTTTGTCATCCATGCGCGTATCTTTTTAATCACGACAAAATCACAGCTCTTCTCAGATACTTTTATGAGTATCTTGATTATGTGGTGAAGCATCGCTCTGATTTTAATCAGAGGCAACACATCAACCCTAATGATTTATCAAGCGTGGCTGCAGTCATCAAAAAAGCCTCTGAGTCTGTCATAGAAAAGTTCAGCTCTCTTTCTAAGTAGTGTGAGATGTTTAAATGCGTTATCAATCTTCTTTTATTAGGTTGCTATGTGCTGTCTGTCTCTGTCTCGGCATAGCTTGCGATAGCCAATCATCTGAGAATAATTCAAGCAGTAAGTCACTTGAATTCGAATTCAATGTTCCTGAGCTTAGCACTGCTGAATATGCAAAAGAAATTCGTCGCATTAGCAAAAAAATTACGACTTTATGTCATCATAAATCGCGCGGATACTTAAACACCGATAGTAAAAAAATTGGTAGGTGTTACACTTCGGATCTTGAGCAGGTTAACAATGCAGGTTTATGGTCAAATTTACTAAACGAATTGAGCGTGGCTATTGATCAGATCTGTTGGAGTTTTGACACTGGTAAAAATCCTAAAATTGGAAGATTCGTGGCTGCATTCAGCGAGAGTGACGAGAAGCTCATAGAATATACTCGTGGGGAGATAGATGCGATTGCCGCGTCAATGGCAGATGCCATGATTAATATCATCAATAGCCGAGCTTATAATTGTTATCGTTGCTTCCCTCTTCTTAATACGCCGAAAACAATCGAGCTTCTAACACGATTTGACGAACTTATTCATGCCCGTGTGAGAGCTGATTTGAGCCATGCTTCGCCCGAGCTGGTATGGTTGTCGACGGTTAATCCAATTGTGAAGATTCTCAAATCATTGATTCGTAGACATTGATTACAAGCACGGAGAATGTGTTCTCTAGAAGCTTGTTTCCAATGCTCGTTTAACTCAACCCTGCTACCAACTCCCGATTGACCCGCCAAGCCCACAGCGGTCCCTGGTACACCAAGGCCGTGTACGCTTGCACCAAGGTTGCACCCGCTTGCAATCGTTCGCGTACATCTTGGGCGTTCTGGATACCACCCACTGCGATGAGCACGAGCTCATTGCCAACGCGAGCGCGCAATTGGCGCAGCACGGTGAGCGCACGTGCTTTGAGGGGTGCACCGCTGAGGCCGCCTGCGCCGCATTGCGCAACGTGAGTTGCTGGGCTTTGCAGCTGATCGCGGGTGTTGGTGGTGTTGGTGGCGATGATGCCGTCGAGCTTGAGTTCTATTGCTAGGTCTGCGATGGCGTCTAGCTCTGCATCGCTAAGGTCAGGTGCGATTTTTAAGAGCAAGGGGACATGTCGCTCGGGCACGCGTTCGTTGATGGTATGTCGTACGGCTTGCAGTAAGGGGCGTAGATAATCCACCGCCTGCAAATCGCGCAGCCCAGGCGTATTCGGCGAGCTGACATTGACCACCACATAGTCGGCATAGGGAGCGAGAGCGTGGGCGCCTTTGATGTAGTCCTTCTGCGCGTGTTCAAGCGGCGTGTTTTTATTTTTGCCGATATTAATGCCTAAGGGTGCATGGCGGCGTTGTTTGAGTTGTTTGAGGGCTTGTTCGATCCCTTGATTGTTGAAACCCATGCGATTGATCAGCGCTCGATCCCGAGGCAAGCGAAACAGACGCGGCTTGGGATTACCCGGCTGAGCTTTGGGCGTTAAAGTGCCTACCTCCACGAAGCCAAAGCCAAGCGCATGCAAGGCCTCAAACACCTGCGCGTCTTTGTCGAAGCCAGCAGCTAAGCCGAGGGGACTCGACCACACACGTCCCAGTGCCTGCACGGCAAGTTTAGGGTGGGGCTTAAAGAGTCGGCGCAGGATCGCGAGTTTGAAGGGCACCCATTGCATGAGCTTGAGCGTTGCAATAGCCATGTGGTGTGCTGTCTCGGCAGGCAGACAGTAAAGCAGCGGGCGTAGTAGGTAACGATAGAGCATATGCGAGGCGCTTTAGCATGGTTATCCCTGCAATGGTCGGTGGCCTATAGCTGTCTCATCTTGATTCATGCTCTTCAATTAATGTCCTACATCGCGATACCTTTGCCCACATTCTTTGCTGAATTAATCGCAATATATCGAGCTTTTCCTAATTGGATCACCCTTTGCATTGTGAGTCGTCACAGTTCGTCACAATTGCTATAGACGGCTGCTTGTCAAAATTAACACTACAAAGGAATGATTCATGAAGAATACTGCAATGATGACTGCTGCATGCCGTCAGTTTTACCGTGCTGCTGTGCTGTTTTTACTGCCTGTTGTGACAATCTTAGGGTGTCGCGCTGACCAGGGTGAAGTGAGCACAACAAAGTCTGCTTCATCTGAGATGGAAGAGCGCTATCAACATTATATCGACAAAGAATGGTGTCGAAGCGAGGGCGTTAATCTTCCTGTAGATAGAGAGGATTCCGAAGTTTGTGTCGAAATCGTTCGTTGGTCAGCGGCGATGCAATTATTGATGACCAGCGATAACGCGCTGCGAAAACTGAATAGTAGCCCTCGGTATAAGCAGGCTATCGAGAGCACCTTTGCGAAGCTCATGAGCGTAACACCCGAGCCTATTGGCCAAGAGGAGCCCTTCTCGATGAACAATTACCGGGCGGCGATGGCGTTGGTAACGACACTAAATGCCACTGTGCTCGCTCCAGACCAAGCCACGTGCATGGATCAAACCCGCTCTGAGGCAAAGATTGGCACGAAAGAATTTTATCAATGCCGTCTCGTAAGTCTCGGGCGCGCGGCTTACCTTCGCCGTTATTTGATGATGAAATACCGTCCGTCTTTAGTTCCAGAGGCCTATGTTGATACTTTTTCTCAGAAAAATTACGCAGAAACTCTCCAACTTAAGCGCAGCCTAGCAAGTCAGCAGCAGCGCGATGTGTCCGCCATCTTGAGCTATTTGTCGAAGCCAGAGGTCTCGGGTATTAGCTTCATCGATCTCTTCCGCGGTGTCGATCAAGTATGCGTGGGTGGTGCTGATAGCTACCATTGCTCCAGGTCAGCCTCCTTGCCGGCAAGCCTTAGCAATCATCCTGAGGTCAAGCGCGTTCGCGTTCCCGAAAACCAAAGCACTACGTGGCAGACCTTGTTTCCCGAACTTGCTGCGACCCATCAGATTATCGAAGATGGCGGGAGACAAATGCGTGACTACGAAATCCCAGATGAGTGGGAGAATGTTGAAAAAGATGAAAAGCGCATTTGCGAAGGGAGGTTGTCTTGTCGAAGAACATCAGCTGGTTGCCTTGAGAGGTGCAGCGAGGAATGGACAAAAGTTCCTGTGCTCGATACCCGCACGTACTACCTTATCCCCCTAGGTTTTTATGAGCGGGGAGATCGCCTGTACGCTGAATAACAGTGCTTGGTGTATTGCCTTGACTGTCATCAATGCTGCCAAAGCGCGGTCATGTGGAGCGGCTTTTGACCTCTTGATGGGTATGTTAAGCTCTGCGCGCGATGGTGGGGTTGCCGCTACATTCTTCAGGCACGTTGGTGGTGCATGAGATCTACGCGTCGATTCAGGGCGAGTCTTCTTTTGTGGGCTTGCCCTGCACCTTTGTGCGCTTGAGTGGCTGTAATTTGCGCTGTCGTTGGTGTGACACACCGCAGGCTTTTCATGGCGGCAAGCGCATGGGTCTTGATGAGGTTTATACGCAAGCCATGGCGTTCGAGACGCCGTTGGTGGAGCTCACGGGTGGCGAGCCTTTGTTGCAAGCAGGGGCGTTGCCATTGATGCGTCGCCTCTGTGATGCAGGTAAAACGGTGCTGATCGAAACCAGCGGCGAGCGCGACATTGCCGATGTGGACCCGCGGGTGCATCGCATCATAGATCTCAAGGCCCCAGGTAGTGGCGAGGCGCATCGCAATCGCTGGGAGAATCTCAAGCATCTTTCGCAGCGTGATGAACTGAAGTGTGTATTGACGGACCGGCAGGATTACGACTGGTTTTGTGATTTGCTGACGCGTGAAGGGTTGGCTTCGCGGGCGGGCCAGGTACTGGTGAGTCCTGTGCATGGCGAACTCGACCCGCAACGATTGGTGGCTTGGGTGCTTGAGGATAAGCTGCCGGTGCGCGTGCAGGTGCAGGTGCACAAATATATTTGGGGGAATGATGCCGAAGGAGTCTGATTGGGTGATTACGCCCATTCCCTGTTTGCAGGGGATCCGCGACAACTATGCCTATGTGCTCAGCAATGCCAGTAAAACGCAGTGCGTGGTGATCGATCCCAGTGAAAGCGACCCAGTGCTTGAGGTGCTGAGGCAGCAGGAGCTCACACCCCAGGCGTTGTGGCTCACCCATCATCATTGGGATCACATTGGTGGCATCGAAGACCTGTGCGAGCGTTACCCTGGAATTCCGGTGTTGGGCAGCGCTTATGATTTGGCGCAGCAGCGCATTCCTCGTCAGACGCAGGGTTTGTGTGAGGGGGATGTGGTGCACTTCGACGCTGCCCCTGTGCGTATTCTTGAGTTGCCTGGGCATACTCTGGGCGCGATCGCGTATCTGTTGGGCGAGCATTTGTTTTGTGGCGATGTGATGTTTCTCGCAGGTTGTGGTCGTATCTTTGAAGGCAGCATGCAGCAGGCCATGCAATCGCTTGGGCGCTTGCGTGATTTGCCAGAGCACACTCAGATTTGGTGCGGGCATGAGTACACACTCAAAAACTTGAGCTTTGCGCAAACCCTTGAGCCCACGAACGATGCCCTTGCCGAACGCATCGCCCGAGTAAAAGACCAGCTTGAGAAAACCGGTTGCACAATGCCCGGCAACATTGCCGAAGAGCGCGCCACCAACCCATTCTTACGCTGGGATATGGAAAGTATCCGAAAGCCTGATGAGACAGAGGAGCAGAGCTTCACACGTGTGCGTCGGCTCAAAGATGCGTATTAGACTTCTCGTTGGCTCAAGAAGAGGAGGTCATGAAAGGGTGGCATTCATCTTCAATCGCTTTACGGAAGCTCGGTGAAATTGCATCCCACTCGACCAAATCTACTCGGAAGGGTAGGTCTGATTCTTCAAACGCTAGCTCGAGTTGCGCCCGTATTGCCCCTTTCAGTAGTTCACTGCCAAGAAGCACTAAGTCGAGGTCTGAGTGAGGTTTGGCATCGCCGCGAGCGCGTGAGCCGAACACACGTACATCCCGCTCAGGCACTAACGTGTGGAGAATATCACGTACAATCTTGTAATGTTCTGGGCTAAGCTGCATGCCGATTCTCGAGGGATTCCAGTAAGCGACGCGCTGCTGGTGCGAAGTTGCGGGCGCTTTGAAAGACCTGCTGCGCATTGTGCTCGTTGTAAGTATGAGAGCTCAGATTGCGTTGTGAACGATAAGTGATCCAGGCTTCAAAATCGTCGAGCAAGCCTCGTTCGATGCCCTCGCGAATCAATTCTCGGTAGGAAAAGGTGTCTACCCTGGCAGGCACCGGGACTTCATGTTCGAGCTGCCGCTTAAGCATTTTCCACGCAAGCTCGAAACTGTACTCAAAGCGTTGAATCACTGCGCTGATGACGATGTCATTAGCTGGTTCACGCTCGGCGAGCTCGAGAGCCTCATCGAGGGTCTTAAGGGCTTTGCGAAATGAGGAAAAATCGAGAGACACAGTTCAGAATAATGCTCGCGCTTCTTGTGCGCTAGCTCAGCTTTCTCCCTGTGTGCTGGGCGACCAGCGCAGGGTTAGTCCGAATTGTTTGCGAGTGGACTGACGCAATAAGCCAATGTCGTTGCCAAGAAAAAACAGTGCTGCCAGTTGCCACTGTCCCCAGCTTGACGTGGGCAGGCGCAGTCCTGTCTGGACGATGAATCTGCGTTCCCTGAGCACTTGGCTACCGCCGTTGGCGTATGCGGCGTGCAAAGCAGCAAAGGTATAGTGCCACAAGCCCGCATCTGGGCCTGCGCTGATAACCGCATCAACGGCAACTTCAGCACCTTGGGCGCCATCAAATTCAGCGTAATCGCACACGCCCACAGCCACAGCGTCGGTACAGCTGGTTATATGCAAACGTGCTGTGCTTTGCAGTAACAAGAGCAGCATTGCTGGTTGGTAGTGTAACGAGGCGCGCAATGCGACTGAGTTAACGTATAGAAACGTGCGAAATTGTGCCGCTGCCTCAAAACCATCCTGATTGTCGCGTGGTGATGCCTCAGCAAAGACCAGGTTGCTGGTTTCGTGAGCACTTTCATGTTCGACCATGCCTTGCAGATACAACGACAATGATGGAGGCAATACCGATCGTGGCATACGGTAATGTAGGGCGATAGCAGCACGAGCTCGCCAGTATTCGTGTGGGAAGACTTGCTTCGAATCGCGATTATGCAGCTCGATCAATACGGGCAAACTCAAGGAAAAATGCTCGTCGAAGGCCCCGAGTTTTAGGGGATAACCCAGCTTGGCACGGGTGCGTCCACGCCATGTGGCTTCCATACGTGGCGTATTGGGATTAGCCCGCAATGAGCTTAGTGCGCGATGACTTTTTCTTTGGTTATGAACGCTACTGGGTGAGAAGGTATAGGGCCTCAGTGTTTGTCCTGCATCGGCATGGGCTGTGAACGATAGGGCAGGCAAGTGGATCAAGACCACGATGGCTGTGCTTAAGCATTGACTCCATGGCTTGGGGCCTTTGTGACACAGGCAAAAAGCTGACAAGCAGGGGCCTTAACTAAGGTTAACCCAAGGTTGTCGTAGACGCCCAGTTCATCTGGTAGAGCATCAGGTAGACGATGACTCCGGTCACGGAAACGTAAAGCCAGATGGGTAGGGTCCATTTAGCGATTTTGCGATGTTGGACGAAGCGCTCTTTCTGGCCGAGGAAGAGGGTGCGCAGGGCGAGTGGCGGCACTGCCATGGCCAGTACCACGTGGGTGATAAGAATGGTGAAGTAAATGGGTCGCCATATCCCCTCGCCTTGAAAGGGGGTATCACCAGCGATGCTGATGCGGGTGAGGTAGGAGATCAGAAAAAGTACCGAGACGATGAAGGCGCGCCACATTAAGCGTTTGTGAATATCGACGCGGTGGCGGCGGATCGCGATGTAGCCCCCGATAAGTAAGAGTCCGGCAATGCCGTTAAGACAGGCGTTGAGGAGCGCGAGACGCTCAGGCAGGGTGGTCATGATGAAGGGTTGTGAGCGGGACGAGGTGGCCTCGCAAGCAAAGAACGCATGGCTTGTGACAGCTTTTTTAGGGCATCGGGTTCGTGACGGTAATAACCACGAATCTTTCCATGCTGATCGACCAGGACAAAGTGGGTGGCGTGCAAGATATTGTAACCACCCCCTTCGAGGGCGACTGGCTCACCCATGCTGAGCTTGAAGCCTTTAACGATGGCATCGCGCAATGCGTTGTACTCGCCCGTGACAAAGGTCCAGTTGCTTAGGTTGACCTGATGCTCTTTCGCAAACGCTTTGAGGTCTTGGGGGCTGTCGTGTTTGGGATCCACGCTAAAGGACATGAAGTGCACATCGCTTGCTTCATCGGTGAACTGCGTTTGCACGCTGGCTAGGCTGCGCGTTAGCACCGGGCAGATCGTGGGACAGCGGGTGAAGACAAAGTTCGCCACCCAGACTTTGCCTTTGAGTTTGTGTTGCGAAAAGGCATGCCCATCCTGCGCCACAAGATTAAAAGCAGGGACCTGACCTAGGGTGGGAAGTTTGACTTCGCTGCGTTGACATCCTCTGTGCTCACAATGGACCAACAAGGCCAAGATGATGATTGCGATCCAGAGGCTTTGCAGTAGTCGCCCAAGCTTCATGATTGCAGTGCAATATCAACCACAAGAACTGCCAGCACTGCGGGCAGGTAGAGGAGTGAATAGCGAAAGACACGCCGTGACCAGCCATTGGCCTGCGCAAGCGAGGGCAGCGCACGCAGGCATAAGGCGATGAAGAGTACGCCTAGTGCGCCTGTGGCAATGGTGTAAAAAAGACCGCTAACACCTAAGGGCATCATCATCAGGGAGACGATGCAAAGAGCGATGGCTGCTAACAAGGCGTGCACCCTTACGGATTGAGCCGACCAGGCCACGGAAACCACGCGCATGCCGGCGCGGGCGTAATCCTCGTGACGGAACAGCGCGATGGCGGCGAAGTGGGGCAGCTGCCACAAAAACATGATGCCAAAAAGCACTAAGGCAGGTGCGTCGATGCTGTTGGTTACAGCTGTCCAGCCCATCAAAGGGGGAACCGCACCGGGAATCGCACCCACATGCAAGGCCCAAGGACTGAAGCGCTTCATGGGGGTATACACCGTTACATAAAGCACCAGTGCTGCGCTAGCGATGCCCGCTGTCAGTGGATTGACATACCAGGTGAGCGCCGGAATTGAGAGCAGGGCTAGGATGCTACCCAAGATGAGGGCAGCCTGTGGATGCAAGCGTTTGGCGGGCAAAGGACGGTTAGCGGTGCGAGCCATGAGAGCATCGAGATCGCGCTCAACCCAGCAATTGAGGGTGCTGGCCGAAGAAACAACGCCGGCAATACCAAGCAGGGCAGCGATAAGGGTGGACCAATGCACTGTTTGAGGTGCCGTCCACATGCCCACAGCGGTGGTGAGCATTACCATCAAGGTGATACGCGGCTTCGTAAGGGCAATCAGGTCGCGGGCGACCGCAAAGGACATGGGCGCAAAGGTGCCATGGGCTCGCCTGGAGTCAACCCTTTCGGCGCGTTCAGAGGCTTGCATTAGTGCCTTTGAGCGTAGGCAACTTCAGCGCTGGGTGAACGATAAGCTATGTATGCAAAGCTCGTCGGTTCCGCGTATCTCTCCCGATTTATCTCGACAACAACAGGCGTCTCGTCATCCTTCCTCATCTACCCGTGGGTTCAAGAAAGAGCTCGTGCGTGTTGCTGCAACTTCGCAACGCAAGGGGCCGAAGGCGATGCAGCCCGTGTTGATCGATGCGCTGTCTCGTCTCTCATGCACCGAGGAAGGTCGTTTGGGCACTTTGTGCTCGCAGTGGACTCGTGATGACAGTCCCTCTACCTGGCAGGCTGATGTAGCAGCGTTGGTCAGTTCCTTTGTTCCTCTGCTGCACTCTGCATCGCTATCTGTCCCCTCTGTTGTGACGATCGAGACGGCTAACCCCTGGCCTTTGTTACATTTTGCTGGGGAGCTGGTGCAGGTCTTTCGTGTGCAGCGTTATAAAGGTGTTGGGGGCCAGACGCGCATCGATGCCTTGCTACAACTGCGACTGGATAAGCGACATCGTGTGGAGGTGCATCTGCGTTATGGGGCCACAGGTGTGTTTGCCGAATTTCGTTCCCGGTCGCTAAACCCTAGTGAATTAGAGCAGTTGAAAGAACTCTGGCTGCAGCAGATGCTTGGTGTTTAAGCACACCTACATGTAGGGTGGTGCGCTTATTGCTCCGATAGGGTGGGATGAGGCTTAATTTACCCACTTGTTTAGTATCTCGCTGCAACACCAGGCATTCACCCAGGCAGGCAATCACCAAGGATAGAGGTAACAAAGGTCATGATGTTGGCCTGAGGCAAGCATCCCTTTTAGCTGGATTGCTATGGGCTCTTATGATGGTTTTGGTCCTGTTGCAGACGGGGTGCGATAACTTCCGTGCTCAGGGACGTGGCAATAATAGCCCTAAAGATGATGTGCTTTTGTGCTCGTCGGAGGGCGGTACCCAGAAGGCCGAGCAGTGCAAGGAGGGCGAGGACCCTGGGGATTTATGCGGCAATGTGGGCGAGTTTCGGATTAACTTTCGCTGTTCGTCCATCGGTTTATGTACCTGTGGCAATGGCTGCGTCGATGTGGGCGAAGAGTGCGACGGCGAAGACAACTGCGATAACGCCTGCCGTATCCGCTGCAATGCAGACAGTGAGTGCAGTCACTTAGGTCAGGACGAAGGTTTTTGTGAGACACCTGTCTGCAACCTCGAGACCCAACGTTGTGAGGGCAAGCGTGTTTCTGCTGAGCTAGGGTGCGAAGAAGCTCCCAGTTGTACGGATGGCGTTCAGAATGGTGACGAGACAGGTGTTGATTGCGGGGGTTCATGTCCGGCCTGTGCGTCTCCACCACCACCTGCACCCCCAGCACCTCCTGCTCCGCCGGCACCAACTCCCCCGCCTGCTCCTGCGCCACCACCACCGGCGCCCCCAGCGCCGCCTGCACCTCCTGCTCCTCCGCAGTGCAATGCTACCGAGCGACCGGGTTGCAATATTCAGTGCAATAGCGATGAGTACCTCGATTCGTGGGGTAAGAACGCGTTCATGTGTCCATCTGCGACGGCCTATACCTGCATTAAGGCTTGCAAATTAATCTTTCAGGCCTGCCAATCGCACTGCCCAGCGGGTTATGCCATCACTGAGGGCAACACGGTTGGCGGCAATGGAAATGCGCCGACGAAGTGCAATCGAGGCAAAAGCCAAGCGGTGACCTGTACGAGCGTGCAGCACTACTCACCGGGGCAGTCCTTCATTACCTGTGGAAGCACGTGCCCGACTGGGTCGGTCAGAGCAGGCGGGTCCGGCCTGAGCGGTCACTTTCCCTGTAATCGTGGCACAGGTGATTGGATTGGCTGCCGAAGACAGTAGTCATGACTGTTTGTCTCTACCCTCGAATCAACGTTACACATCCCCGATGAGCTTCGCCATGGAAGCTTCGTCAGCAGGGGTGAAGGGGTACTGGTCGAAGTTATCCGAGGCCACCCAACGGTAGTCGTTGACGGCTTGGCACTCGAGGGTCTCGCTGAGCAAGCGGCACTCGTAGAGGTAAAGGTCGACGGTGTAATGCTCGTAGGGGTGGCTGACGAATGAGATCAGCTGTCCCACACTGACATCGGCGTTGAGGCGCTTCGGTATTGGTTTCGCCCTCTTCGCAACGTCCACCGGGGAACTCCCAGAGAAGGGGGAGCACTGCACTCTCACGGCGTTGGGTGATGAGATAGGTGCCGTCACGTTCAACAACGGCGGCCACAACACGGATGGTTTTGGTGGGTTCGGTCACGATGGCGATGAGGCTGGGGTGTAGTGCAGTCTGATAGAGGTTCAAGCGCTCTCATGCGGCATCAAATCACGGGGGCTGCGAAAGGCATGATTGGCTGCATAGAACAAAAGATTCGAGACCCGCGAGGTATATAGGCAGGCGTAGGACTCGACTTGGTGGCCAAAATGCGAAAGCTCGTTGCCCGCCTTAAAAAGCGACCCCCAGCAGGGATGAAAATGCTCGGCTACCTCCTTTTCTAGAGCCTCGTAGTCGCGATCCAGCTTTTCCATTGCCTGGTGCATCTCCTTGAGCTCGGGATCGGCTAAGGGCGAGTCGCGATAGCGGGCATGCCGGATGCGGCGGCGAACCCGGTCGCGCTCCTGGTGCAGCTGGTCTAGGCGCGGCATTTGGGCACGCGTTCGCTCGACGGCCTCCAGCTCCTCCTGCATCTCTTGAATGATCATCAGAGTACGCCAGGCGCTGTCTTTTTTGGCGCGCAGCACGTCACCATAGATGTGGTCGCCCACATACAAGACGCGATCGCCACGGCAGCCCAGCACATGCTCCAAGCTGCGGATGTTGCCTCCCAAAAAGCATTCTGGGCTTGGGTCCAGACTCTTCGGCATTGGCATGTCTGTGGGTTTGAGACTGGCGCGTTCGTTAAAGAAGGCGGGTTTGCAGGCCGCCATCACGATCACATCAAAACGACTGTACCAAGAGTTTGCTGCATCGTTGTCATCACTACCCTCGTCGAGGAGGTAATGCATCATGCGATGGGTGTACTCGGCAGGTGAGTTGGTGAGCAGGAAGATGCGTTTACCGGCGCGTCGCAGGGTGTCCAGGGTTTCGCCCAGCTTTGGGTCGCGATTGACGTACTGAGGCAAGTTATCCAGTACGGCCTGGTGAAAGGTGCCGTTGTGGTGCGCTAGATTATTGCAGTCGCGAATATCCTCGAAGACCTTGTCGTAGTTAACGCTGCCCCCCTGTCGCTCAAGCTCGCTGGTAATGGCCGCAAACATGGAGACCTCACTGAGGGAATAGAGGGTGTCCACCCAACGATAACGCTCCATGCCTGGGCGCAGTTGCTTAGTGTGATAGAGGCGCTGGCGATGGTTGCGGGCGATCTCGTCTAGCCCATGAAAGGCTTTTTTGACGTAGCGATGCCGATCCATCTTAAGCACGTGGCCCAGCTTTTTATCGATGAGCAGGCCACGGATGGGAAACTCCAGCGGGTAGCTGAGCTGCTCTAAGCGCTTGGGGTAACCGCGTTCGATGAGGTTGCCGACGGTGAGGGTGATGCTCAGCTGGTCCACCGCACGCTGATGGTAGGTCGCCAGGGTGTAGTCCATGTCGAAGCCCACCACCTGAATGCGGTCGAGACGCAAACTGCGATTGCAATAAATCGCGTCATAACGTGGTGGAGGGAGCGTTGATAACATGCTCGGATTATGACACACTAGGCGAACTCGAAGCCTCGTTTTCGCTTTCCAAAATCAACTCCCGTGTGCGGAGGACTGTGTGACCGCCCCAGCGCTTAGCGACCATCTCATCGAAGCTGCCAAGTCAGCGCATACAACACCCGAACATCTGGCTCTGCTCATCGCCCGTGATGAATACCCCCTGCTCAACCTGGACGAGTGCCGTGAGCAGCTTGACCAGGTTGCCGCGCCCATCTGCGCTGACGTCAAATCCTTGGGCGATGACCCGGAGGCCCAGGCGCATTTGTTTTCGTCTTACCTTTACGATCGCCTTGGCTTTCATGGCAACGAAGACGACTACTACGACCCGCGTAACAGTTACCTCAACGACGTGATCACACGGCGCACAGGCATTCCCATCACGCTGGCGGTCTGCTTGATGGCGGTGGGTCGGCGTGCTGGCATCGACATTGAGGGCATCGGTTTCCCCGGCCACTTTTTGGTGCGCATCGGGGGGGCTGATGGCGTGCTTCTCGATCCCTTCTTTGGTGGCCGGGTGCTCAACCAAGAGTCCCTACACCGTTTGGCGGCGCGCTTTTTACGCAATCCCTCCGAGCTCAAGCCCGAGCATCTCACCCCGGTGACCACCCGCTCGATCGGCGTGCGCATGCTGGTCAACCTCAAGCACGCTCATGAGCGACGGCAGGATCACGCCCGGGCGCTGGTGGTTTGCGATCGCCTCGTTGACCTCACACAGACAGCTGCCTTTCGTCGCGATCGCGGGCTGCACGCCTTGGCGTTGGGATCGCGCGAGGCCTCTATCGCCGATCTGCAGGCTTATCTCAAAGACCACGGCTCGGCAGCGGATGCGGGTGCGGTCCGCAAGGCTCTCCAGCGCGCTCAGGCCTTGCGGCAAAGTGTTTTGCAGTAAGTTGCGTTTATGGATTTGCCGGCCTTAGGCGAACGCAAAGCGATCGCGCGGTATGTGGGGCGCACCTTAGATACTCTGTATCCCAAGCCGCCCATTCCTCTCGATCACAGCAGCCCCTATACCTTGCTCGCGGCGGTGATGCTGAGTGCGCAGTGCACCGATAAAAAGGTCAACGAGGTAACCCCCGCTCTCTTTGGCTACGCGGGAACCGCCGAGGACATGGCCAAGGCCTCTGTAGATGAAGTCCTTGGCATCATTCGTCCCCTGGGGTTAGCCCCAACCAAAGCCAAAAACCTGGTCGCATTGAGCCAGCGCTTATGCGAGCTCCATGAAGGACAGGTTCCCCGTGACATCGAGGCCTTGGAAGACCTGCCGGGCGTCGGTCACAAAACCGCGTCGGTGGTGATGTCGCAGGCCTTTGGTGAGCCTGCCTTTCCGGTGGATACCCACATTCATCGCCTGGCCGCGCGTTGGTATTTATCCAGTGGTCTCAACGTGACGCGCACAGAGGTAGACCTAAAAGCCCTCTTTGCCCGTCGTACATGGAATCGGCGTCATTTACAGATCATCTATTACGGACGCGAACATTGCCCAGCTCGGTCTCATAGCGTCGATAAATGCCAAATTTGCCGATGGGTTGAGGCCAGGCTGAAAGGCTGACTTAACCCTATTCATCTCGTAGAGTGGCGGAGTTCGTCTTAGATTTCGTTGATAGGGATCCTGCGCTTGACTTTGGCATTGTCATGGCATAAGTGGCCCTCTCGCGGGCGCGTACGGTGGCTTAGACTGTCGTATGATGTTTTGCATAGGCTGGCGTAGCTCAATGGTAGAGCACCTGCCTTGTAAGCAGGGGGTTGCGGGTTCGAGTCCCATCGCCAGCTCGTGGTTGTTTGATGTCCTCATGGAGGTATCTACGATTCGGAGGGTTGCCCGAGTGGCCAATGGGAGCAGACTGTAAATCTGCCGGCTTATGCCTACAGTGGTTCGAATCCACTACCCTCCACGTCTTGCGGGAGTAGCTCAGTTGGTAGAGCGTCAGCCTTCCAAGCTGAATGTCGCCGGTTCGAACCCGGTCTCCCGCTCCAGGATTTGGCCCAGGTAGCTCAGTGGTAGAGCACCTCCTTGGTAAGGAGGAGGTCGTGAGTTCGATCCTCATCCTGGGCTCTCAAGAAAACACCCAGCATGGTTTTAGTGACACCCAATAATTAAGCGAATTAAAAAAGGATAACGAGGAAATAACATGGCGAAGGAAAAGTTTGTAAGGACGAAACCGCATGTAAACGTGGGGACGATCGGGCACATCGACCACGGGAAGACGACACTGACGGCGGCGA